>CADBQN010000033.1 GCA_902796855.1 uncultured Bacillota bacterium
CAAAAAGCCGCCGGTCAGCTCAAGCATTACCTGTTCAATCATTCGTTCATTCCTCTTGGGTAAAAAAACACAGGAAAGGGCTGCCTCCGATCATCCCCGCGGAACGATAGGAGACAGGCCCTTACATTTTTTTCTTCAATTTTCAGGAAGTAAAGGGGAAACGTTCTTCCCTTTTATTACTGTTCAATCAAAGATTCCTGAACACCGTATTTTTCGGCGATTTCGAGCATGGAGCCATCGGCATAGCTGTCAGCGAAGAACTGATTGAGTTTTTCGGCAAGGTCGGAGCCTTTTCTGAAACCAACGCCGTATTCTTCGGAATTGAGGGCGGCGGTATAGGTCAGGTTTTCGTAGCTGGTGCCTTCACCGATCATGGCGCCGGCCATCAAAAGGTCGATCACGCAGGCGTCGGAGGTACCGGCGGCAACTTCCATCAAAGCTGCGGACTGTGTCTGCAGGCTGGTCACGTCATAGCCCAGATCCTGAAGGGCGGCTTCACCGGCGGAACCGGATTCGGCGCAGAAGCCCAGATCGGCGCAGGCTTCGGCGGTGGCGTACTGTTCGGCCTTATCGGCGGGAACGACGATAACCTGAGCGTTGTCGCAGTAGGCGTTGGACGTTTCCATGGCGGATTTCACTTCGTCGGTCAGGGTCATACCGTTCCAAACACAGTCAATGCTCTTGGAATCGAGTTCCATAATTTTGTTGTCCCAGTCGATTTCGATGAATTCAGCGGTCACGCCGAGGCTTTCGGCGAACGCTTTGGCCATATCGGCGTCAAAGCCGACCCATTCGTCGCCGTCTTTATAATCCATCGGTTCAAAGTCGGTGATCCCCACGACCAGCGTCCCTTTTTCCACGACGTAATCGTAGTCGCTGCCGGAATCGTCGGTGGCGGCGGTGTCATCGCTGCCGCCGCAGGCGGCCAGGCAGAAGACCATAGAGAGCGTCAACAAAACAGCAAGTAATTTCTTCATTTTTTTCTCCTCATAAATGATTTATTGTGCCCTCATTATACTTTATTAAACTAAATTTGTAAAGTAAATTATTGTTGATTATTTTGTGATTATGCCTTGGATAGCATTTATCCCGACATATGCCGGTTCTATCCCATCAAACATACAAAAACCGCGGTACAAAACCAATTTAGAATTGTACCGCGGTTTTATTTCATTTAAGCAGCCATTCGTATAGGAGTTTATCGGGCTTTGCGCCATAAAAAGTCTGCCACATTGCCCCTCCATGTAAACCTATTCTGCACGGATTTGCCGCATCGATGGCTCAATCATTGATTCAAACATGGATCACTGTTTCATTCACATTCACCGCCACTCAAAATGGTCGCCCCATGCGGATGCGATCATGCCACGCACAGCACGTTCAATCACTTCTCTATGTCTTGGCTGCATAACAAAAAAGAAATACCTCTGTGATGTTTTTTTGAATTTCAGTGCAAGTCCGGCGGCCTCGTTCAGTTCCGTTCTCTTTAGAAGTCGATTCTGCTGGTCCATATAAAACGAGTCTTGCTTCCTCGCTTTGTGCTGGTAATACACCACACTGGAACCCTGCCTGTAATAGTCAACAATCTCATCCGGCAGAACGTACTTGTTTTCCTTGACCGTTCCAACAGCTGACGGAACAATAAGACCGTTATCAGGATCGACAAATACAATATCCATCCGGGCAAGTTCAGAGAGTGCTTTTTTATGCCAGCGTTCTCTGATTGAGCGCCTCTCCGCTTTAGATTTTCCGGAAAAGACGAGTGGCTTTGAATAGAAGGATGCATTCAGAATACTGCCATTTTGAAGAGCCTGTACTTCCCGCTGTTCAGAATTTACAATGTCATTTAATTCTGACCATAAGGACTCATCGCAAACGCGATATTCTTCTTTTTTTAAGTAATCCACATGTCGTCCATCACCGTTATGGTTTTCATCCGGAGTAAGATACCAGTTTACCCCAACTGTCAGACCGGCGAACTGCAAAACCCGCAGCAGTCCGAGTTTCCCATAATCTCCAATGTCACCTGTATATCGGTTTTGCATTTTTCACTCCTTACTGCCACTCCCGACCAATACAACCTTAGTCGGGAACAACCTGCTTTTCCACAGCTTAATGCCGCAATCGCTGCCCGTAATTCACAGAACAGCAAAACCGCCCGCGATCTTCGGAAACATCACTTCCCGATTAAACCGGTAGTTTTTTACAATGAAAACACCCTTTGAAATCATCTCGCAGAAGAATGAAATCGCTTGTGACCTTGGTCTTATCCGCGTATATTACTATGAATGCGGTGACGCCGAGATCAGTCACAAAAGGTATCTTTTCCGGGTTTAGGATAGCCTCAACTGCAGCAACCGCCTCTCTAAACAGCTTAAGTATAACACGAAAGAATAAAAGAGACAACTGTCACCAAAAAAATCACGGCGGCTTTGCGTACAAAAAGAAAAAACCGATAATTGACACATTGTATCAATTATCGGTTCGTTTGGTGCGGATGACAGGACTTGAACCTGCACTCTTTTGACGGAACTAGAACCTGAATCTAGCGTGTCTGCCAATTCCACCACATCCGCTTAAAATCGGTGCTTAACTATAATACCACTACTTGGGGGTATTTGTCAATCACCAATTTTAAATTTATTTAAAGAAAATCAGCAGCGCGGAAGCAACGGCGATAAGCATGACGGAAATAATCGCGATCGTCAGTTTTTTGTCCCGGGCGGTCAGTTCCTTTTGCCCGTCGACACCGCCGTATTTCTTTTTGCAGATCACATACACCGCCGGACCGGAAATGATGCCGATGCAGCCGCCGATGAAATACGAAAGACCGTTGGTGAACAGCGCGACAACACAGAGAATGATCGGACAGGTGCAGAGAAGCGCCACCCCTTTTGTGCCCAGCGGGATCTTAAATGGCCGTTCCAACTCCGGTTCCTTGACCCGCAGAACGATAGCGGCGACATAGATCAGGATATAGGCGAACATCAGCAGGAAAACGTCGATAACGACGAGGGTATCAAAGCCGATCTGACATAGAAGCAGATTGATCACGGCCATCGCGATAATGGCCGTATGCGGCGTGCCGTATTTGCCGTGGAGCTTCTGCAGAAAATCCGGGGCGAGGTGGTCGTCGGCCAGCGAGAAGAACCCTCTGGACCCGGAGGCGAGATAGGTATTGTACATCGAGAGATTCGCGATGACCGCAGTCACCACAAAAATCAGCGAGAGCCAATGGAACCCCAGCATATCCCCGATGCTGCCAAAAGAGATCCCGTCTTCCACACCCCAGTTCTGCCACTGCCCCACCGCCGCGAGACAGGCGATGGTGGAGAGGATATATAAAAGCATGATCGCCGGGACCGAAAGGATCGTCGCTTTCGGGATCACCATCGGGTTTTCCAGCTCCCCGGCCATCGTCGACATCGACTCATAACCGGCGTACATCCACATGCAGATGGCAATGCCGAGGCCGACGCTCTCCGCCACGGTCTGACCTTCAGGAACAAAGGGCAGCAAAGGATTGAACTGCGCGTGGCTGAAACCGACAAAGATCAGGGCGATGAACGAACCGATGACTATGACCGAAAAATAAGAGGCGATCCGGCCGACGTCCCGCAGTCCCCTGACGTTGATGACGGAAAAGGCGATAATAAAAAAGGCCTTCAACGCGAACGACTGCCATCCCGTCAGCGGGAACACGGAATTCACGTATCCCACCGCCAGGATGACATAAAGCGTGGAGTCCACATAAATCGAAATCGTCCTCCACCAGCAAGCCTGAAAGCCCCAAAATTCACCTAAGGCCCGTTGAATCCATTTGTAATAGCCGCCTTCCGTCGGAATCGCGGAACCAAGCTCCGCCGCGACGAGCCCCTGCGGGATGCTCCAGAAAAAAGGCAGAAAAATCAGGAGTACAACGGTAAGTCCCGGTCCGGCCGAGGGAATCATATCCTCGATTCCGTATGAGCCGGCGCAGACCATGCAAAAAATCATGAAGAAAACCGTCAAGGTCGTCACCTTGTGTTTCTTCAGCACTGTTTTTTCTTCTTTCATCTTTTTTGTAAATTTCCCCTTTTCATCGGTGCAAGCTGATAAAAATGATGAAAAGCTTATTTACCACTCCTCCTTTCGGTCTAAATGCAATACTGAAATTATATTCGATTCGACATCATTTGTAAATACAAAATCAAAAAAAAGCGAAATTATTGATTCTCCAAAAAATAAGTCGCTTCCATATCCGCCGTAGAGAGGGCAAAAGCCAGCGGGAACAGACGAAAACTGTCGCTGACATTGCGCGCGTCCTCATTCCCGGCAAAACCCATATGGTAGCGGATGGCAAAAGCCTCTTCCCGGCTCAGGTTCATAAAACCGCCGATCATATACACGGATTTCTCACCGTGCCCGTAGGGCATGGAATCGGCGTATTCATAGCTCGGCACCCTTTGCCACTTGCCGTTTTCGTCTTTCACGTTGCGAAAACTCTTTTTGTAGCAGTTCGTTTTGCAGATATCGTGGAGCAGCGCCACCACGGCGGCGGTCTCTTCCGAAACGGTAAGGCCGTATACCTCCCGCACCCGTTCCCGTTCCAGATAGTCTTTCAGGCAGTGATAAACGTTGAGGCTGTGCTCGACGAGTCCGCCCTCAAAGGACATGTGAAACCGCGTCGAAGCCGGCGCCGTAAAAAAATCGCTGTGATTTTCCAAATAATCCAAAAGCGCCTCGCTTCCCTCTCTGGTAATGTTTTCTTTATAGATCCTGATGTATTCTTCCTTTTTCGACATGGTCTCACCTCTTTTGCAGAATCAAAATGGCTTCGCCTTCCGTCAGTTTCAGCGACGCTTCATTGCCGGTCAGCTCGTTGCTGATGCTCCTCGTTTCGCCCCGATAAAAGGAGAGCCCTTCCAGCGGGTATTTCAAGCCTTCGCTGTGCCCCGTTTTGACGGTTTCACTGAGGGGCAAAAGCGAAACGTAATCACCGGCGGCGCCCCGCAGAGTGACCGCGGAACGGCCTTTCAGAAAGCGCGCCTCGCTCCACTCGTTTTTCATCACGATTTCCCCGCCCCCGTCATAAGCGGCGAGAGCCAGGAGATTACCGAGGAACATATCGACCCTTCTGCCGCCGAAGGCGCCGAGAATCAAGATCTCTTTCCGCCCCCGTTTCCGCGCTTCCTCAATGCCGAGCGCCATGTCAATATAGTCCTTATCGGCGGGAAAGGAAATACACTCCGTTTTTCCCGGCTCATAGGAAACCAGTATATCCCGGGGGAGCGAATCGAAATCGCCCAGCGCGACGTCGGGAACGACGCCCATTTCCATACAGTATCGGCCGCCGCCGTCCACGGCAATGATCAGATCGCCGTCTCGAAGCAGGCGGCGGTGATAATCTAAATCGTGGATCTCGCCGTTGCAGAACAAAACGGCCCGGCTCATCTCTGAATGAGTTCCATCAAATTGGCCATTTCAATGGCCGTCGTCGCGGCGTCGTAGCCTTTGTTGCCGCTCTTTGTGCCGGCGCGGTCAATGGCCTGTTCCAGCGTATCGGCGGTAATGATGCCGAAGATGACCGGTTTTCCGCTCTGCATGGAGGCCTGCGCCACGCCTTTGGAAGCTTCGGCGGCGACGTAATCAAAGTGGGGCGTCGCGCCGCGGATGATGGCGCCGAGGCAAATAACGACGTCGACATCGTCCTTTTCCGAAAGGGCTTTGGCGACAACGGGGATCTCAAAAGCGCCGGGAACACGGTAGAGAGAAATATCTCCCACTTCCACCCCGTGACGCAGAAGCGCGTCTTCCGCGCCTTCAATCAGTTTCGCCGTGATGAATTCGTTGAACCGGGCGGCGACAATCGCCACTCTGAGATTCTTTCCGATCAGGTTCGCTTCATATTTCCGCATGATTATTTCTCCTTCCTCAATGCGTCGAGACCGTCTAAATAATGGCCCATTTTTTCTTTTTTCGTTTCCATGTAAAAATAATTATCATCGTTGGGCGCTATGTTCATCGGCACCCGTTCCACAATCTCGATGCCGTAATCGGAGAGATCGTGAATCTTCTGCGGATTGTTCGTCAGCAAACGGAGCCGGTTCACGCCGAGATCCGTCAAAATCTGACTGCCGGAGCTGTAATCCCGGAGATCCGCGGGAAAACCGAGCTCGATATTGGCTTCAATCGTGTCCAGCCCGTCATCCTGAAGGGCGTAGGCGCGGATCTTATTGATCAGCCCGATGCCGCGCCCCTCCTGACGAAGATAGACGAGGACGCCCCTCCCCTCTTCGCTGATGGCCTTCATCGCCGCGTCGAGCTGCTGTCCGCAGTCACAGCGGCGGGAGCCGAACACGTCGCCGGTGAGACATTCGGAATGAACGCGGCAGAGGACGGGCCGTCCGTCGCCGACATCGCCTAAAACGAGAGCGACATGGTGTTCGCCGTTGATTTCATTGATGTATCCGAAAATCTTAAAATGACCGTATTTCGTCGGCAGGTCCGCTTCGGTGATCCGGGTCATGAAGCGGTCGTGAATTTTACGATAAAGCTGCAGATCTTTGATGGAAATCATCGTGATGCCCCGTTCTTCGGCAAAGGCCATCATTTCCGTTCTGCGCATCATCGTGCCGTCATCCCGCATGACCTCACAGCAGAGGCCGATCTCCTTCAGCCCGGCGAGGCGGAGCAGATCGACCGTGGCTTCGGTGTGCCCGTTCCGTTCCAGCACGCCGCCGGGCCGCGCTTCCAGCGGGAACATATGCCCGGGACGGCGGAAATCATTGGGAACCGCCGTTTCCTTCGCCGCTTCCATCGCCGTCATGGAACGTTCCGCCGCGGAAATCCCCGTTGTCGTCCCAACGAAATCGATGGATTCGGTAAAAGCCGTTTCGTGGTTATCGGTATTGTGCTGCACCATCGGCCGAAGGCCGAGACGGCGGATGTATTCCCGGTTCATCGGCATGCAGATCAGCCCCTTGGCCTCGGAAGCCATGCGGTTCACGTTTTCCGTCGTGGCGAATTCCGCCGCGCAGATCATATCCCCTTCGTTTTCCCTGGTCGGATCGTCGGTCACGAGAATGATCTTTCCGGCGCGCAGATCCTCCAGCGCTTTTTCTATCTTTTCAAAACCCATGGATTGAAACACCCTCCTCACAGAAACCCTTTTTCCGCCAAAAAGTCAAGGGAAACGCCGTTTTCCGCCGGGCTTTCCGGCGGAGACGCCGTCAGATACTTTTTGACGTATTTGCCGATCATGTCGGTTTCCACATTGATCGGATCGCCGATTTTTTTATCTCTCAGATTTGTCACCGCTCTCGTATGCGGGATCAGCGAAACGGTAAACCCCTTTTCATCCACATCCACGACGGTAAGGCTGATTCCGTCCAGCGTCACGGAACCCTTTGGGATCACGCCGCCAAGGAGTTCCCTTTCGGCCTCAACGCGGCAGACGACGGCGATCTCATCCGCCCGCATTTCCGTCAATGTGCCCGTACCGTCGATGTGACCGCTGACAAAGTGACCGCCGAACCTGCCGTTTGCCGCCATGGCACGTTCCAGATTGACCCGGGAACCGTTGTTCAGCGCCCGCAGTGACGTCCGCGTCATGGTCTCCGGCATCACGTCGACGGTAAAGCTCTCTTTGTCAAAAGACGTCACCGTCAGGCAGATCCCGTTCACGGCGATGCTGTCGCCGATATGCAGATCGGCAATGATTTTTTCGCAGGCGATGGTCAGCGACGCACTAAGTGAATGACGCCGGATTCCGCGGACGGATCCCGTTTCCTCAATGATTCCGGTAAACATGACTCCACTCCCGAATGATTTTTATAGGTGATATGCAGATCCTCTCCGCAGAGCTCCGAAGAGACCGAAACGTTCAGCGCCAGCGTTTCCTTAAGCGGACGGTCAAATACGTTTATTCCGTCTGTCCCGAGGAATTTCGGGGCGACAAAGCAATGGTATTCATCCCACACTCCGGCCTCTAAAAAGCGGGTCAGCGTATGGGCGCCGCCCTCGACGAGAACACCGCAGATACCGCGTTCCAACAGATCAACGGTGAGGCGCAGCGGATCGATGACGCCGTTCTCATGGGGCAGGGAAACAATGCTTCCGCCCATGCCCTCGATCTTCCGACGCAGAGAGGAAGAGACATCGGAGAGCGTATAGATCAAAACCGGTTCCTTCGTGCCGTTCCAGATCTTTCCCGTCAGCGGCAGTCTCATTTGCGGGTCGATCACGATCCGCACCGGCCGATCCGGCGGATGGTCGATATCATAGCGAATATTTAAAGAAGGATCGTCCTTTAAAGCGGTCCGAACGCCGATCAGCATGGCGCCGCAGTCACGGCGCAGAAAATGCCCGCGGCGTCGCGCTTCCTCCCCCGTAATGATCAGGGGTCGGCCGTCGGCGGGACCGATCCTGCCGTCGATCGTCTGCGCCGATTTCAGGGCGACAAAGGCCCGCTTCTTTATCTGATTCGTCAGGAACACACGGTTCTGCGCGATGGCCTCCCGCCGCATCAGCCCCGTATGAACCGCAATGCCCGCTTCTTCCAAAATACGGATACCTCTGCCGTCAACTTTCGGATTCGGGTCTTCCAAGGCGATGAACACCTCTTTGATCCCGGCCCGGACCACGGCGTTGGCGCAGGGAGGCGTTTTGCCGTAGTGGGCGCAGGGTTCCAGCGTCACGTACATGGAAGCGCCCCGCGTCTTATTTCTCGCGGCGGAAATGGCGTTGATTTCCGCGTGGGGCTCCCCTGCCTTATGATGGTATCCCTCGCCGACAATGGCTCCGTCTTTGACGATGACGGCGCCGACGAGGGGATTGGGTTCCGTGAATCCCCGGGCTTTTTCCGCGAGGAGCAGAGCCCGTCTCATATAGTCTTTTTGCTCCGCGGTGAATTCCATTGGCTTTCCTTCCTTCAAAAAAACCCGCGTCCTAAAAGACGCGGGGATCGCTCAAATCGCTGAGGATTATGAAATCTCAGATCTCTTCCATCCAGACTTTACTGTCGGCTCCGGATTTTCACCGGATCAGCCTTTCGGCTCGCGGGCTTTTACCGCCGGTACGGAATCGCACCGTCCCCGAAGATCTTTCTCTGGGTTCTATCCTATCACTTTTCCATTCATCTGTCAATAGAGAGACCGGTATAATAGCGCACTTCCTCCTCGATGTTTTCCGCGCCGAAAACGGCGGTGCCGGCGACAAGGACTTCCACGCCGCCGGAGACGGCTTTAGCCGCGGTTTTTCGGTTGATGCCGCCATCCATCTCAATGAGATAGGAGTAGCCGTTTTTCGCCTTTTCTTCCGCGAGCCAGGCGCTCTTTTCAAGGGTGTGCTCCATAAAGGACTGACCGCCGAACCCCGGTTCCACGCTCATGACCAAAACGAGATCGAGCCGGTCCAAATAGGGCGCGAGGGCTTTGACATCGGTCTTGGGCTTCACGGAAATGCCGCATTTCATTCCGGCTTCTTTGACCCGGTCAATGAGAGCGGACGGATCCGCGGCGGCTTCCAGATGAAACGTAAAATAATCCGCGCCGGCTTTTTGAAAGGATTCAATATATTTTTCGGGCTGTTCCACCATAAAGTGGGCGTCAAACACCATTTTCGACAAGGGGCGGAGCGACCGGACCACGCCGGCGCCAAAGGTCAGGTTGGGCACGAAATGGAAATCCATGATATCGAGATGGAGCCATTGGGCGCCGGCACGCTCTGCCATGGCGATCTGACGGTCAAGACAGCTGAAATCGGCGGCCAGCAAAGACGGGGCTAAAATAACGGACATTAATACTTCTTCTCTCTTTCCTTTAATTCCTCAAGAAACTGACAGTAGCGGCTGTAACGGCCCTGATCGATCAGACCGTCCGCCACGCTGTTTTTCACTTCGCATTCCCTTTCGTTCCAATGAAGACAGCCGCGGAAGGGACAGCGGGAAGCGGCGTCGGCAAACTCCGGATAAAAAGAGGAAAGTTCCTCTTTTTTAAGATCCTCGGGGAGGTACAGCGAGGAAAAGCCCGGCGTGTCGACGATATAGGCGTCGTTTCCCAGCGGAAGGAGTTCCACACGGCGGGTCGTGTGACGGCCCCGTTCCGTTTTTTTGCTCAGACCGCCGGTACGCAGTTCGAATCCCAATCCCAACGCGTTGATCAGACTGCTTTTGCCGACGCCGGAAGGTCCGGCAAAAACGCTGATGCTCCCGGAAAGCGCCCGCTTTAAATCGTCAAGGCCGGTTCCCTTCTCGGCGGATACCGCCAAAGCGGTGAAGCCGGCTTCCCGATAGGGTGCGAAAACCGCTTCCGCTTCGCTTTCCGTCAGAAGTTCGCATTTATTGAAACAGAGGATCGGCCGAATCTTCTCGTTCATCACCTGAATCAGCAGACGATCCAAAAGCGCGTAGTCGGGAGCCGGATTGGTCACGGCAAAGGTAATCAGCGCCGTTCGGACATTAGCGACGGCAGGACGAACCAAGCGGTTCGTCCTGTCTTTCACGTTTTCTATGACGCCTTTTGGATACTCAAGCTTTGTGAATTCCACCTGATCGCCGGGGAGAAAATCCTGCTTTTTCAGGCGGAACCGACCTCTCAGGGAGCAGGTCCACGTTTCTCCCTCGGAAGAGACGTAATAAAACCCGTTATAGCCTTTGATCAATAATCCTTCCGCCATAAACACCTCTTAAATCATTCACCGCCGGAATCGGATTCCCTTTCACCGGCGTCGATGGGATTATCGGTGCTGCCGCCGGAATTACCGCCGCTGTTGCCGCCGGAATTACCGCCGCTGTTGCCGCCGGAATTACCGCCGCTGTTGCCGCCGGAATTGCCGCCGCTGTTGCCGCCGGAATTACCGCCGCTGTTGCCGCCGGAATTACCGCCGCTGTTGTTGTCGGTATTGGAATTATCATTGTTATTGTTCTGTGTCCCGGGATCTCTGCCTTTGGACACTTTGATTTTGATGACCGTGTCTTTATCGACTTTTTCGCCGGAGCTGTAATTCTGATAAATGACATACCCTTCGGCGTAGCTGCTGCTGTATTCATAAGAAGTGATGGTATACTTCAGATTCGCTTCCGTCAGCCGTTCGACGGCGTCATCCTTGGTCATGCCAACCAGATTCGGAACGGCGATCTGATCCTGACCGGTGCTGACGACGATCGTGACGGTCTTCCCTTTTTCCAGCTTCTGACCGCCGGCCGGGGTCTGACGGATGACTTTGCCTTTTTCAACATCATCGGAGGCTTCTTCCTTCACCTCCACCTTGAAACCGGCGTTCTGCAGCATGGTGGACGCCGCGTCTTCTTTTTTATCCGTCACATCGGGGACCTCAATGGCTTCGAAGCCGATGGAAACGGTGATGGTGATCTTCTTGTTCTGTCTGATTTTTGTGCCGGGCTCAATGCTCTGGTCGCAGACGTAGCCTTCGTCGTACTCCGCGTTTTCTTCTTCCACAATGGAGTATTTAAGGCCGAGGCCTTCCAGTTCGTTGACCGCCTGATCTTCGGTGAGACCGATCAAACGGGGAACAACAACTTCCTCTCCGCCGGTCAGACCGCGCACCAGCGCGAAACCGCCGACGCCGAGCAGAACGACGGCCAGCGCCGCGATGACAACGGCGGCAATCAGTTTTTTATTATCCTTCTTTTTCTTTCTCCGTCTTTTCGGCCGTTCTCTTCTGTAATCGTCCTCGTCGTCATCGTCGCGGTCATAGCGGGAGGATTCGTCCCGGCGCTGTCCGCGGCTTCTTTCGCTGCGGCGGGAACGGCGGCGTTCACTCACTTCTTCGTCGTCAAGGCCATTGTCGTTTTTCGCTCTCAGCGCGTTGTTCTTCGATTTCGACGTCATCTGGATCGGCGTGAGGATCACGTCGTATTCATCGGCGGCGGTCTCGATATCGTCCATCATAATCTGGGCGCTGGCGTACCGTTCGTTCAGATCGACGGACATCGCCTTATCGACGATGCGCGCGACTTCATAGGGGATATCCTCATCGATTTCATCGATGGGCGTATAACCGCCTTCCACATGCTGGAGGGCGATGGCGATGGGGCTGTCCCCGGTATAGGGGAGCTTGCCGGTGAGCATTTCATACAAAACGATGCCGGTGGAATAAAGGTCCACGCGTTCGTCCCCGGAACCCTTCTGCGCGATTTCCGGCGCGATGTAATAGACCGAGCCGAAAATGTTCTTTTCATAAGTGATCGTCGTGTCGGTGATGTTCATCGCCAGACCGAAGTCCATGATCTTCACCTGACCGGTCGGGGTGATCATAATGTTCTGAGGCTTGATATCACGATGGATCACACCGAAGGAGTGCGCGTGGCTCAACCCGGCTAAAATCTGGTGAACATAGTCAAGGGCGCGGTCAAGGGAGAGAGAACCTCGTTCGTTGATGACCTCTTTCAGCGTCTGACCCTCAACGTATTCCATAATCAGATAGTGCTCGCCTTCTTCGCTGCAGCCGACGTCATAAACACTGACAATGTTTGGATGGGACAGCGCCGCGATGGCCTGCGCTTCCTTGTTAAAGCGCATGACAAATTTCTGATTTGTCGTAAATTGTTCCTGTAAGATTTTGACAGTAACTTCACGGTTCAATTTATTGTCAATCGCCTTGTAAACAACGGCCGTACCGCCGCTGCCCAATTTTGAAACGATCTCATAGCGATCCATAAAGTTTTTACCGATCATCATTTCACCCCGATTACAGTTTTTTCGCGAGGATGGCCGTAATATTATCTTTGCCCCCGCGATCAAGAACTTTTTTTACCATAGTGTTCAACGCGTGTTCTAAATTATTGTTACCTTTGATAATGGCGGCCATTCTCTTGTCGTCAAGATAGCCGGACATACCGTCGGTACAAAGCAAAAAGATATCGTTTTTTTGGGCGTCGCCGGAATAAAAATCGATTTCCGGCAGCGGCTTGCGCCCGATGACACGGGTCAGCATGTTGCGTCCGGGATGTTTGTGGGCTTCTTTTTTGCTGATCTGTCCCGATTTCAGCAGAGCGCCGACCATGTTGTGATCTTCCGTCAGGCGGCGCAGTTTGCCGCCGCGGCAGAGATAGGCGCGGCTGTCACCGATATGCCCGATATAATACCGGTCTTCATGAAAGCAGAGCGTCGTCAGCGTCGTGCCCATTTCGCTGTAGAGCGGGTCTTTTTTTGCTTCCGCGACGATCTCGTCGTTGCAGATGGTGAAAAGATCCGTCAGGTCCCGCTGATACGTTTCTTCCGTTACGCCGATGTAGTGAGTCGCGAAAATCTTAACGGCAATCGCGCTGGCGACGCGGCCGCCGGCATAGCCGCCCATGCCGTCAGCCATGACCATCAGACCCTTTTTTTCATCATAATAACAGGAATCATCATTATAATCCCTGTCATTACCGATATCCGTAATGGATCTGATTACCATCGTCATTTTAAACAAACTATCCCAAATTAATCATTTATATAAAGATAGCATTATTTCCTTCATTTTTCAAGTATTTCCTATACTTTTTCTTAAAATTCATAAATTTTTCACTTTTCCCGGCGGTGGCGGGCGCGAAGCTGTCCGCAGGCGCCGTCAATATCGTTTCCCTTCGACTCGCGGACCGACACGGGAACAGAGCGTTTTTCCAAACGGGCGGCAAAGGCCGCGATCTTTTGAGCGGAGGAACGCTTAAGCCCCGTATCACAAACGGGATTGCCCGGAACCAGGTTGACATGATACAGTTTTCCCGCCAGTAAATCGGCAAGTGCATCGGCATCGGAGCGGCGGTCATTGACACCGTCAAAGAGCGCGTACTCAACGGTCACGCGCCGACCGGTCGCTTCAATGTACCGGTCGAGGGCCGCCATCAGCTCCGCCAGCGGATACCGCTTGTTGATCGGCATCAGCCGAGACCGCAGCGGTTCGTTGGCGCCGTGAAGAGACACCGCCAGCGTCAGCTGGAGGTCCTCTTTCGCCAGACGGTCGATTTCGGGAATCAGCCCGCAGGTGGAAATCGTAATGCGGCGCATGCCGATCCCTTTCGCCGCGTTGATCAGGCGAACGCTTTTCAGTACCGCCTCATAATTGGCGAAAGGTTCGCCCATTCCCATATAAACGACGTTGGAAACGGGTCTTTCGCCGCGGCTTTTCAAATACGCGTTGGCGTGATTCAGTTGGTCAAGGATATTCCCAACGGAGAGATTCCGCACCAGACCCCCCTGGCCCGTGGCGCAGAATTTACAGCCCATGGCGCAGCCCACCTGGGTGCTGACACAGAGCGTCGCCCGATTCCTCGCTTTCATCCGGTCATAGCGCATCAGAACCGTTTCAACGCAATCGTCGCCGAAGCGGAGCAGGAACTTAGCGGTCTCCCCGTCATCGGAAAGGCTCTCGCCGAGGAGTTCGCCGCGGTCAAAAAAAGCTTCTTTCTCAAGAAAAGCACGAAAGTCCTTCGGCAGATCGGTCATCCGCCCAAAATCAAAAACGGATTTTTCGTGGCACCACTGAAACAGCTGCCGGCCGCGAAAGGCCGGGAAACCGTGAGCGGAAACAAAATCCACCATATCCTTTTGATCCAGCGAAAGAAGATCGACCATTTACTTACATTCCTTTTCAAAACAGGCGATGAAAAAACCGTCGGTATGGTGGTGATAGGGCAACAGTTCAAGCATCCCCTTCGCCGCCGCGGCGCTTTCCTCCTCGTTCAGTCCGCCGATTCGGTCAGCAAAGGGCAAAAAACGGATATCGGAATGGGCTTGTACGAACCAAAGAGCGTTCGTTTCGTTCTCCGTTCTCGTCAATGTACAGGTCGAATAAACGAGCCTGCCGCCGGGGCGAAGCGCCCGATAGGCGGATTCAAGCAGTTTTCGCTGAATCGCGCCGAGTTCGGCGATATCGCTTTCTTTTTTGCGAAGACGGCTGTCCGGCCTGCGGCCGAGCACCCCCAGACCGGAGCAGGGCGCGTCCAGCAGCACCGCGTCAAAATCGGCGGGCGATTCCTCTCCCCACAGCAGGGCGTCTTTCGTCTCCGCCCGTATGATCGTGATGCCGAGCCGCTCTGCGTTCTGACGGATGAGCTCAATCTTGTGATCGTAGAGATCGGAGGCCCGTATCACACCGGTGTTTTTCATCTTTTGCGCGATATGCGTCGTTTTGCCGCCGGGGGCGGCGCACATATCCAAAACACTCTCGCCGGGCTTCGGAGCCAGGACGGCGGCCACCAGCTGAGACGATTCTTCCTGAACGGCAAAAAGTTCCTGGGGAAGGTTTCGGAGATCGCTCCCCTTCGGGAGGCGCAGCGCGTCGGCGGAAAGAGCCCCTTCCGTCGCTTCAATCCCCTTTTCGGCAAGGAGCTTTTTCAGTTTGTTTCTGTCGGTTTTCAGCGTATTTACGCGCAGAACCGGCGGGTGTTCTTCCCCTATGGCGTCGATGAGGCGGGAAGCGGTTTCCTCCCCGCGTTCCCTCTTCCACAGGTCGACCAGCCAGAACGGAAGCGATTGAAAGAAAGCGTTTCGCTCCGTATCGTCGGCAAAATCGGGCCATTCCGGTGACGTCAGCTGTCGTTCGGCGTTCCGAAGAACGCCGTTGATCACTTTCCCCCAAATGGGGCCGCCCCGTTTTTTTCCGATCTTGACATATTCATTGACGACGGCGTAAGGTTTCGCCGCCGAGAAAAACAGCTCATACAGACCGGCGCGGAGCAGCGTTTCCAAATACTTATCCTTTTTCCGAACCGGCTTTTTCAAAAAACGATTCAGCTGATAATCGAGAGGCGTCTTTTTTTGAACGGCGCCGTAGACAAGATTCGTGATAAAAGCGCGGTCCCTGCCGTTGTGGACACCGAAAAGCGCCCGATTCAAAAGGATATTGGCGTAGCCGCCGTCCATCAGCACGCCGTGGAGCACGTCGGCGCCGATTTCTCTTGGTGTCTTCATCTTCGTCAGTCTCTCCGGAAAATCATGATCAGACGGAGGAGCTGCAGAATCGCCATCACGGCGGCGGCGACATAGGTCCAGGCCGCAGCGGAAAGTACTTTTTTCCCGCCCTGGATCTCGTCATTGGCGAGAATGCCGTAATAGGAGAGCTGCTGCAGCGCCCGGGACGAGGCGTTGAATTCCACGGGAAGCGTCACGACCTGAAAGAGAACGACACAGGAAAAGAGCAGAATCCCGATCTGAACCAGCGGATCCCAGGAAAACGCCAAACCGGCGATGAGCAGAATCCACGAGGCGTAGCTGCCGATATTGGCCACCGGCACCAGCATGCTGCGGATGGTCAGCGGCGTATAGCCCACGTTGTGCTGAATGGCGTGACCGCATTCGTGGGCGGCGACGGCAATGGCGGAGATCGTCGACTCACCGTAGACCGTTTCCGAAAGGAACACCGTTTTTTTCGTCGGATGATAATGGTCGGTGAGGCTCCCCTGCGTCGCGGCGACGGCGACATCGGTGATGCCGTTCAGTTCCAAAAGCTTTTTCGCGACCTGCGCCCCGGTGATGCCGGAGCGGCTGTAGACCTTGGAGTACTTGTTAAAATTGCCCTGCACCTTAAACTGCGCCCATAAGGAGAGCAGAATCGCCGGGATCAACAGGATAAAGGTCGAGTCATACATCGGATAATACATAGATCATTTACCTTTCGTCATTATTTATACTCTCACCGGTAAAGCGGAGATTTTCCGTTTCACGCAGACCGCGGAACCAGTCGGCGGCGTTCATTTCCTTTTTGCCCTGAGGCTTTACGGTTTTCAGCCACAGAATTCCGCCGTTCACGGCGGCGGCGACGCCTTTCTTTTTGTCAAAAGAGAGGATCGTCCCCGGCGGTTCCGCCGTTCCGTCCTTTTTTTCAAAAGAAGTTCGGATCAGCTTAAAGGGCGCGTTCCGAAAATAGGTATACGCTCCCGGTGAAGGGGATATGCTGCGGATCATATTGTGAATGGCCTCGCCGTCCTTTTCCCAGTTGATCCGCTCATCTTCTCTCGTCAGCAGCTGACAGTAAGTCGCTTTCTCATGATCCTGCGCCGTCCGGGGCGCGGCGCCCGCCTCCAATAGATCGAGCGCGGAAACAATCATCTCCCCTCCCAGTTTTCCCATTCGCTCTTTCAGCGATGCGAAATTCTCGTCGGGCGCGATGGGGATGGAACGCATTTCCAAAATATCCCCTTCATCCATGCCTTCATCCATATACATGATCGTGATGCCGGTCTTATCACGGCCGTCCCGAAGAACGGCGTTCATCGGCGAGGCGCCCCGATATGCCGGCAGCAGCGAGCCGTGAATGTTCAGCACGCCATAGGGCAGGAGATTCAGCAGCTCTTTTTTCAGCAGCCTGCCGAAAGCCGAAACGACGATAACATCGGCGCCGAGGGCCTTCAGTTCCTCCAAAAAAACGGGGTCATTGACGTTTTCCGGGGTATAGACGGGATACCCCAGCGCCAGAGCCCGTTCTTTGACCGCCGTCGGCTGCGGTGTTTTTTTGCGTCCCTTGATTTTATCGACACGGCTGACCACGGCGACGATCTGATGATGACTGCGATCGAGGGATTCCAGGCCGTAAACGGAAAAATCGGGACTGCCCATATAGATGAGTTTCATTCCGTTTCCGCTTCCTCCGTTTCCTCCGCTTTGCTCGGTTTTTTCGCCTTATCGATAAAGAGGATGCCGTCTAAATGATCGATTTCATGCTGGAGCGCGACGGCGGGAAAATCCTTCGCTTTGATGCTCACCTTTTTACCGTCGCGGTCAAGACCCTCGATATAGACGGTTTTGTACCGTTCCACCGGCGCGTAATAGCCGGGAACGCTGAGACAGCCCTCATCGCCGACTTGTTTGCCGCGGCCTTTCAGCAAGACGGGGTTAATCAGTTCGATCAGCCCTTCGCCGACATCGACGACGATGATGCGGCGGGAAATGCCGACCTGCGGCGCGGCAAGGCCGACGCCTTCGGCGGCGTACATGGTCTCCGCCATATCATCAAGGAGCGTGCGGATCGTATCGTTCACTTCTTTAACGGGTTTCGCTTTTTCCCGAAGGACAGTGCTTTCCCCGGCCTTCTCGATATTGTAAATTGCCATTTGAATCTCCTCATACCGGATGAACCGGCTCCGTTTCTATTTTAACTGAAATATTTTTATCTATTATCTTTTCGCTCTCCAACCGCGAAACTCCTTTTTTTATCGCCTCGCGAAGCGAAAAAAGTTCCTCACCCAAAAAGGTGATCACCCATTTTTCCCTGGCGCGTTCTTTATAAATCGCCGGAGCGGGCCCGAAGACGCGCAGGCCCTCCGCGGGGAAACAGCCGCGGATCTCTTTCAGCTCTTCCTTTTTCAGATAATCCGGCGGTGTCGTCAGCAAAACGCGCATCATATGGGAAAAAGGTGGATAGCCGAAGCGGCGGCGGTTCTTTTCCTCCCAACGGTAGTAGGTATCATAATCCTGCAAACCGCCGAGGACCAGCGCCGGTTCATCGGGACGATAGGTCTGCAAAATCACCGTCCCCTGTTCCCTGCTGCGGCCGCAGCGCCCGGCGACCTGGGCGATCATCTGAAAGGTACGCTCTCCGGAGCGAAAATCGGGAAAATTCAGCGTGTAATCGGCGGCGACAATGCCCATCAGCGCGACGTCGGGAAAGTCCCAGCCTTTGGCGATCATCCGGGTGCCGATCAATATTTCCGTCTCACCGCGCTTCATGCGCTCGTACACTTCGTCAACGCTGCCCTTTTTTTTCACGCTGTCGGAGTCAAGGCGGTCGATGACGGCGGCGGGAAAATGACGGCGGACGACGCTTTCAAGCTGTTCCACACCGAGACCGAAATAGCGAATCCGGCGGCTCCCGCATTCGGGACAGTGATCCGATACCTCCAACCGGTAACCGCACCTCGTGCAGCGCAGACATTTCTCCTTTTGATAGTAGGTCAGCGGCACGCCGCAGTCGGGACAGCGATAGACAAAACCGCAGTCACGGCAGGAAATGAACGTATGATAACCGAGCCGGTTCAAAAAAAGCATGACCTGTTTTTTCCGGGAGAGCGTCCGTTCCATCTCGGAAAGGAGCTCCCGGCTTAAAACTTCGGTCCAGCCCCGTTTCAATTCCTCCCGCATATCCACGGTACGGATCTTGGGGAGCGGCGTATCGTTGACCCGGTGTTTCATCGTGACAAGATCATAAACGCCGTCTTCCGCCTTGGCGTAAGACTCAAAGGACGGCGTCGCGCTGCCCAAAACGAGATCGGCGCCGCAAAGGGCGCACCGCAGTTCCGCGGCTTTCCGGGCGTGAAAACGGGGAGCGGAATCCTGTTCGTAACTGTCCTCGTGCTCCTCATCGATGATGATGAGCCCTAAATCGGCGGCGGGAGCGAAAACGCAGGAACGGGCGCCCAAGGCGATCCGAACATCACCGGAGCGCATGGCATACCAGCTGTCCCGCCGCTCTCCATGGCTCAGCCGGCTGTGGAACAGCGCGACTTTGCCCCGGAAACGTCCCTCAAAGATCTTCACGAACTGGGGCGTCAGCGCGATTTCCGGCAGCAGCACAATGGCCTGCTTCCCTTTTTTCAGCGTATCCTCGATCAGGCGGAGGTATACTTCGGTTTTTCCCGAGCCGGTGACGCCGTGAAGCAAAATCGGGCGGTGATCGTCGGGAGCGCGGTTTCGGATCCGTTCCAGCACCCGTGATTGTTCCTCCGTCAAAGCGGGAATTTCCGCGCTTTCGGAGGAGCTCTCCGCGTAGGAGTAACGCTGAACGGGCCGATTTTCCAATTTCGCGCCGCCGCTTTTAACAAGACCGCCGCAGACGTCGGCCGAAAAGCCGCGCGCCGCGGCGGCGGCAAAGGAAATCTCCCCTTCTTCCGCCAAAAGCGCGGCGAGGGCCCGGCGTTTCGGTCCCCGCGGCGGCGCGGCGGCAGGCTCATCCGGCGGCAAAAGCCACCGTTCCGTTTTTGGCTTCTGCGCCTTGCCAAAGAGATTGACTCCGGCGGGGATCATCGCTTTCAGCATCGCCATCGTTGTTTCCGTATAAAAACGGCTCAGCTCATCGGCGAGGAGCAGCAGATCCGACGGGAAAAGGAACGTCTCGTTGACGGGAGCGTCGATAAATTTGATGTCAAAATCCTTATCTATGGGTTTCTCTGCAAGGCCGATGACGATCCCTTTTGCCGTCTGATGTCCGAAAGGAACGGAAACAACGCTTCCGATCCGGACGGAACCGATGTATTCCGGCGGGACCTCATAGATAAAATCACGGTCAAGAGACGCTATTTTTTTGTTGATCAGAACTTTAACATACCGCATGTTTCTTAGATGAAGAAACCTTGCAGACGAGCGCAAGGTTTCTCAATTCCGTTTCAAACTTTAACTCAGGGAATATTCCGCCACAACCCCGTCGGAGAAATAGCGCTTCACGTCGATTAGGCGCTGATTTTTGGAACCGCGGAAAGGCAGTTCCAGGGTGCGCAGGGATTTTTCAAAGCGCCCGTCCACAAGGACATCGACAAAACGGAGAAGCTCCATGATTTCCCTGTCGTTCTTCTCAAGCAGCGCTTCAAAAACAAAACCGGTGTAGCACCACACGCTCATCCCGTTTTCCCGCGCTTTCCGCGCCAATTCCGCCAGGGGGAGCGGCTGAAAGAGCGGATCGCCGCCGCTGAAAGTCACGCCGTCCAGAAGTGGGTTTCCCTCTATTTCACGCCAGATATCTTCCGTATCCGTTTCAAAGCCGCCGTCAAAAGCGTGGGTCTGGGGATTGTGGCACCCGTCGCAATGATGGGAGCATCCCTGTACATAGACGGCGTAGCGCAGTCCGGGGCCATCCACGATGGAATCATTGATCAGCGACGCGGCACGGAGCTTCATTTATACTCATCCTCCGATGCGGAGCAGGAGCTCAGACTATGAATTACGCGGTCGTGCTCCTCGGCGCGCTTCGCGTTATTGAATCGGTTCAGCGTGCCGACGAGATAGCCGGTGATGCGGCGAATCCGCTCAAATTCCACGTTGTTCTCGCTCCTGCCGCAGTGGGGACAGGTATCGCCGATGATGCCGTTGTAGCCGCAGACCGGATCACGGTCAACGGGATGATTGATGGAGCCGTAGCCGATGCCCTGTTCCTTCATGCAGCGGACGATTTTCTCAAAGGCGTCGAGATTCTGGGAGACGTCGCCGTCCATTTCCACATAAGAAATATGCCCTGCGTTGGTCAGCGCGTGATAAGGCGCTTCCAACTGAATTTTCTTAAAGGCGTTGATATCGTAATAGACGGGAATATGGAAACTGTTCGTGTAGTAATCGCGGTCGGTCACGCCTTCAATAACGCCGAAGCGCTTTTTATCGAGACGCACAAAACGACCGGAAAGCCCCTCGGCGGGCGTTGCCAGCAGCGTATAGTTCAGCCCTGTTTTCGCCGAGAGATCGTCGAGATACCCGCGCATGAAACCGATGATTTCCAGACCGAGGTTCTGAGCTTTCTCGCTTTCACCGTGATGGACGCCGATCAGCGCTTTCAGCGTCTCGGCCAGACCGATAAAACCGACGGAAAGGGTTCCGTGTTTCAGCACTTCGCCCACTTCGTCGTCCCAATCAAGGGTCTCGCTGTCGAGCCAGACCCCCTGCCCCATCAGGAAGGGGAAGTTCTTCACTTTCTTTTTGGACTGAATCGCGAAACGCTCGTTGAGCTGGCCGACGGCCAAATCCAGCTTCCGTTTCAGTTCCTCAAAGAAAAAGGTGATGTCCCCTTTGGAACGAATGGCGATGCGAGGCAGATTGATCGATGTAAACGAGAGATTCCCCCGCTGGGTCGAGATTTCCTTCGTGCGGTCGTGAACGTTGCCGATGACCCGGGTGCGGCAGCCCATATACGATATTTCCGTTTCGGGATGACCTTCTTTATAGTACTGCAGATTATAGGGCGCGTCCTGGAAGGAGAAATTCGGAAACAGGCGCTTGGCGCTGACACGGCAGGCCAGCTTAAAGAGATCGTAGTTGGGATCTTCCGGGTTATAATTGATTCCTTCCTTGATGCGGAAAATCTGAATCGGGAAAATCGCCGTTTCCCCCTGGCCGAGACCGGCTTCGGTGGCGAGGAGCAAATTGCGCATGACCATACGCCCTTCCGGCGACGTATCCGTTCCGTAATTGATGGAGGAGAACGGTGTCTGGGCGCCGGCTCTGGAATGCATCGTGTTCAGGTTATGAACAAAGGCTTCCATGGCCTGATAAGTGATGTGATCCACTTCTTCCCAGGATTTTCTCTTCGTAAACTCCATGATCCGCGCCGCCGTCTGTTCATCGGTGACGTGGTCTTTCAGATAAGCGAGAAAGCAGGCGTCGCGTTCCGCGTCTTCCATTGCCGGGTCACCGCAGGCCAAAACGGCTTCCTTCGCCGCGTCTTCGGCGTTGTCCGTATCGCAGAGCAGTTCCATGGCGTTGGCCAGATTGCAGCGGAACCGTTTGATATAGGTCTTGCGGACACCGGGGGCCATGCCGTAATCGAAATTGGAAATGCTCTGGCCGCCGTGCTGGTCGTTCTGATTGCTCTGAATCGCGATGCAGGCCAAAGCGGAATAACTGGTGATGTCGTTGGGCTCCCTCAAAACACCGTGACCGGTGGAGAACCCGTTGTGGAACAGCTTTTGCAGGTCGATCTGGCAACAGGTCGTCGTCAGCGTGTAGAAATCCATATCGTGGATATGGATATCCCCTTCCTTGTGGGCCGTGGCGTATTCTTTGTCGATGACGAACATTTCATAGAACTGCTTCGACCCTTCGGAGCCGTATTTCAGCATGGTGCCCATGGCGGTGTCGCCGTCGATGTTGGCGTTTTCCCGCTTGATATCGGAATCCTTTGCCGCCTTAAAGGTGATGTCCTGATAAATCTTCATCAGGTTCGTATTCATTTCACGGCGGCGGTTGCGCTCGGCGCGGTAGAGAATGTAGGCTTTCGCTGTCTGAACAAAGCCGTTGGTCATCAGAACATCTTCCACGACATCCTGAATTTCCTCAACGGCGGGTTTGGAATTGCCGGCTTCCTCCAAATCGTGAACGACTTCCTTCGTCAGTTCTTTCGCGGTTTCTTCCCCTTTTGTGCTCCCGGACGCGACAAAGGCCTTGACGATCGCCTGGGTGATTTTATCGTCATCAAAAGGAACTTCCCGCTGATCGCGTTTGATGATGGTTTTAATCATTTTCTTTTTTTCCGCCCGGTTGACTTTACAGCCATACACAGGCATTTTGCTCCTATTTTTTCTATATTACTATTATATCATGTCTTAAAAAAAAGTAAAGCGCGGCCGCGAAGCGCCCGTTTCGCAGACCTGCGGATTCAAAAATGAAACGTAAAAATTTTTTATCATTTTCTTTTTCGTTTTATGTTGTTTTTTTGTCCTCCGCTCAAAAAGAAAACCGGAACATGTCATTGTTCCGGAATTTCTTCCTGTTTGCTGTAATCGTCATGCTCATGCTCATGATCGTGATCGTGATAGCCGCAGCAACAGTGACCGTCATGATGGTGATGGTGGTGATGGTGGTGATGTTCGTGATGATGGATCTCTGAGGGATCTCTCTTTTTCAGCGGCGTCAGCGTGCCGTCAGCTTCCTGAATCAAAACGCTTTCCAGCGTCGCCCGGGTACCGGCGCGAAAGGCCTCGATGTATTCCTGACGCAGAACCGTGCGTTCCGCCAGCTCCTCATCGGTCAGACCAACAGTTTTCGCCTTGCGGGCCAGTTCGTTGATGCGGTCGATTTTTGCTTTTTCCATGCTCTTCTCCGTTCATTAAAATAAGTTATTATCGATTTCGTCCAGGATGTTCCGCCGGTCCTGGAACACCGGGATCATTTTGCGGATGTAATGATCCGATTCCACATAGATTTCACAGCAGGAAAGCCCTTCCTCCTCGCCGCAGGCCGTCAGGACCGTTCCGTCCGGGGAAATGATCATCGAGCTGCCGCCGTAGGCGAGATTGTCCTTTCCGCAGCGGTTGACACCGATCACATAGACCTGGTTTTCAATGGCCCTCGCTTTGAGAAGCGACGTATAGTGATCGTTTCTGGCGGCGGGCCACTGGGCGGGAACGAAAATCACCGAGGCGTCCCGCAAAACGAGATTGCGGCAAAAAGCCGGAAAGCGCAGGTCATAGCAAAGCATCAGCCCAAAGGTGAGATCCCCCACCCGGGTCAGTCCCCATTCGTCCCCGGCCTTAAAATATGAAGACTCGTGGATCGCGTGGGAAAAGAGGTGCACCTTGCGGTATTTATCAATCAGTTCCCCTTCTTTGCTGATGACGGGCATCGTGTTGTAGAACCCATCGTCGCGCCGTTCGGCGATGCTTCCGCCGATGATATTCACCTGATGCTTTTTCGCGAGGTACTTTAAAAAGCGGACGGAGTCTCCTTTCAGCGTTTCCGCCTTTTCATCCAGATGTTCCAAATCATAGCCGATGTTCCACAGTTCGGGGAGAACGAGAAAATCGCACTGATCCGGCAGCTTTTCCGCCAGCCGCTGCAATGAGGCCTTGTTTTTCTCCCGTTCGCCGAAGGCAACATCCATCTGAGCCAAAGCGATATTCAGACGCATTTTTATCCCTTTCTGATCTCACGGATCCTCTTTTCCATTCTGATGTCCTTTGTGTTTTCCAAACGGAAAAAGCGGCAGGCTTCCATCAGCCGCGAATAAATGCGGGAACCGAGAAGTTCCTCGATATCGCGGCGTTCCAGGTTCGTCGTCACGATGGTCGGTTTCTCATAATTGACACGGTAATTGAGGATTGCGAAAATGGTCTTGATCGACCAATCGGTGTAATTGTGCGCGCCGAGGTCGTCCAAAATCAGGACGGGAACGTGCTTCACCTCATTCATCAGGTCGCTTTCGCTTTCCTCGGAATCATCGCCAAAGGACTCCCGCAGACGGTCGAGGAAATCGGGGACGACGGTAAAATCCACATCCACCCCGGCCTCGATCAGCGCGTTGGCGATGGCGGCGGCAAGGAACGTCTTGCCGCTGCCGACGGCGCCCTGGAACATCAGACCGCAGGGTTCCTTTCCGTCGATCACGTCATCGACGAACCGCCGCGCCGCTTTCCGCGTCTCAGCGGCGTTGTCCCGAAAGGTCAGCTTGTTCGCGCCGCGGCTCTCGTCGCTGTAAAAGGAAAGGTCAAAACGGTCAAAGGTCTGTTTTAAAAGCCGCGGCGTGATGCCCGCCCGTTCTTTTCGCGCGGTCAGATGGGCCTCTTTCGCGCAGCGGCACGGGTAGGCGATTTCCCCGTCGAAGAGAACGCCCTGATCTTTGCAGATGGGACAGCGGTACGTCGCCGGAGCATCCGATTTTGAAAAAATCTGTTCCAAAGGAATCTCAGAAAACCTTTTCATCAGAACACCTCATAAATATCATCCGTATAGATATCTTCCTTTTTCTGCTCGCCGCGGAAACTGCGCTGACCGCCGTTCGGAGCCGTCCTGCCGCCTCTGCGTTCCTTTTCCGCCTTTTCCATGGCTTCCAGCTCGGCGCAGGTGCGAATCCCCTGCCGCTGCCAGGAATCGAGAATCGCCTCGATGTAGCGAAGGTTGTATTTTCCGAGCAGCACCGCCCGGGTCAGGCCGGCTTTGATCAGCTCCGCGGGGATCTTCCGTTTCTTATACCAATAGGAAATCTGTTCCCCCTCAATGGGCGAGAGCGGACGTCCCATTTCTTCCTCAAAGCGCTGATACAGATCGGCGAAAGCCTGATCAACCCGGCTCGTTTTGCGTTCTTTGCGGATCTTTTGTTCCGCTTTCACCGCTTCCCAGCTGTGGACTTCCAAAAACTTCTCAACGAGGCCGTCAAGAAGGATATCCCCTTCCCCGGATAAGCTCAAAAACCCTTTATCGATGAGGACGGGAACGAGGGTCATTACTTCCTCTTCGCTGTATACACTCTCCCTCGCCGTGTTTTTAAAGGTCAAAACAGACTTTTTATTCTTCAGCCGGAGCAAAACGATGAGGAAAAGGGTTTCCGCCTCGGTGAGCCCCATATCGCGGTAATGATCCAACAGCGTATTGGGGACGGAAGAACCGTCGGTCAGAATATTCAAAAAGATCTTTTTATTTTCAGCGTTCATCGCAAAACCTCAACATCATACAAAGGACGAAAAGAGACACGCCTTATCGCGCCTTATTTTTTCCAGAAAGCGGGCACAAAGACAATCAAAACCGTGTAAATTTCCATTCTGCCCAGCAGCATCAGCATACTGAGGATGATTTTCCCAGAGGAAGGCACGAAGGCGTAATTCCCCGACGGCCCCAGCGCGCCCATGGCGACGCCGTTGTTGGAGATCGCCGCCATCGCGCCGGTCAGCGCCTCTTTAAAAGGCATGCCGCACATGGAGAGCAAAACGGAGCCGATAAAAGCGAGGATAAAGAAGAGCGACGCGAACTGCAGCACTTTCATAACGGTCTTTTCGTGGATCGGCCGCCCGTTGATGCGGATCTCCGTCAGCGCCCGTGGGTGGAGCATCCGGAAGAACTGCGATTTCAGGCTGCGGTAAGCGAGGACATACGTTCCGATCTTCAGCGAACCCGAAGTCGAGGAATAGGAAGCGCCGATCATCATCAGGCAGAACATGATCATATACGACGTGGAAGGCCACAATTCATAATCCGTGGCGGAAAGTCCGCATGTCGTGAGCTGAGAAACCGTCTGAAAGAGCGCCGTCCTCAGCGTCACGCCGGCGTCACCGCTCCGGTGAATCATCAGATCGATAAAGATCACGGCGGCGATAAACAGCGTAAAGAAGAGATAGACGCGGAATTCCTCATTCCGAAAGAGCGTCTTCGGGGAGCGAGAGGAAACAGTCTTATAGATCAGCGGGAAACTGACCCCGCCGATGAACATAAAAATCATCACGACCCATTCCACATAAGCACTGTGGAACGCGGCGACGCTCTCGTTATACGAGGAAAAACCGCCGGTGGAGATGGCACTGAAACCGTGGCAGACGGCGTCGGTCAGCGACATGCCCCCGGCCAGAAGCAAAAGAATCAAAGTCACGGACAATACGAGATAAATCAGCCAAAGCTTGATGGCCGAATCCTGCACTTTGGAGGAGATCTTCTCGTTAAAGGGGCCGGAAAGCTCCGCCCGGAGCATGGTCAGGCCGCCGGTATCCACCTGAGAAAGAATGGCGACAAAGAGCACGACGACCCCCAAGCCGCCGAGCCACTGGGTCATGGCGCGCCAAATGAGCAGCGAGTCGGGGACGGCCTCGATATCGCTGAGGGCGGTGCCGCCGGTGGTGGTAAAACCCGACATCGTCTCGAAAAAACAGGAGACGTAATCGGGAAAAACACCGCCGAAATAATAGGGCAGCGCCCCGATGAAGGAGACGACCAGCCAGCTCAGAGTCACGATCAAAAAGCCCTCTTTGGCGCGGATATGGCCCCGTTCTTTCGTCAGGATGATCAATCCGGCGCCAAGGACAGCGTAAATCAGCGTCGTCAGCAAAAGGCTCAGCGTCACGCCGTCAAGCCGGGCGGCGGACCAGATCAGCGGAACCAGCATGGCAAAAGCCACGATCAATAAAATTTTCCCTAACGCGTTCAGAACGCATCTGAGTCGAATCATGATTTGCGATTCTCTTCAAAGAATTTTTCCACTTTTTTACTGGAATGAGGGAGTGTAATCACAAGGAGTTTGTCCCCGGGAAGAATGTAATCGTTCCCGCGGGGGATGATGACATCGCCGCCGCGGACAATGGAACCGAGGATGGCGTTTTCCGGGAAATCGAGATCCATCAGGGGAACGCCGAGGATCCCCGAACGCTCCGGCGCCATGATCTCCATGACGTGGGCGTTGGTATCGCCGATCAGCGTCAGCGAGAGCACATTGCTGTTGTGGAAATAGCGCAGGATATGCCCGGCGGCGAGGATTCGGGGGCTGATGCTCTGATCGATGCCGATGCTGTCGGAAATCGGCATGTAGTCGGACATTTTCAGCTGTACGATGGTACGGGAAGCTCCCAGCTCTTTGGCGATGACGGCGCTGAGGATATTGAAATTATCCTCGTCGGTCACGGCAATGAAAGCGTCGGCTTCCTCGATGTTCTCGTCTTTCAGCAGCTGAATGTCGCTGGCGTTGCCGTGGATGATCAAGGCATCGTCCAGCGCGTCGGCCAGCTGCTTGCATTTTTCAAAATCCTCCTCAAAGATTTTGATATCCATATGCCGCTTTTCCAGATCGGAAGCGAGATAATAACTGATGGTATCACCGCCGGCGATGATGACGTCGCGGATTTTCTTTTTGGAGTGACCGAAATCCTGCTCCACTTCGGGGATATAGTCCACCGGCGTAAAGAGAAAGAGACGGTCGCCGTCTTTGATCATCTCATTCCCGTTGGGGATGATCATTCTGCCCTTACGGATGATGCCGACGATGAGATAGTGAAAATCCGTTTTGATCTCTTTCAGCAGTTTGCCGCAGACGGCAGTGGCGGGCTGGATCTTAAATTCCATGAGCAGGACGCGGCCTTCGTTGTAGAACTCAACGTTCACCGCGTCGGGATAATCGAGCATTTTGCTGATCTGGGCGGCGGCGATGCGTTCTGGGTTGATCATCAAGTCGATACCCAGGGATTTTTTGACCGTTTCCGAATCGAGATCGGCGAATTCCGGGCTGCGTACCCGGGCGATGGTCGTTTTGACGCCGTAGGATTTCGCGATAAAGCAGGCGACGATATTCAGTTCATCCCGTTCGGTAACGGCAAGAAGCATATCGGCGTGGTCGATCCCGGCCGCCATCAAAACCGACGTTGAGGTGCAGCTGCCGAGAACGGCGTTAACGTCGAGACGCTCCTCCACCGTATCGATGCGTCCCTCGTTGCGATCGACAACGGTTACGTCGTGATCATCGTTTGAAAGCATGTGAGCCAGGACAAAACCGACCTTGCCGGCGCCGACAATAATGATTTTCATCTCTCTACTTCCCGATTATTTTAAGGAAGTGCTGAATGATTCAGTGTTTCCTTAATTGATTTACAAATATTTCAATGCGGTCAAAGGCCTCGACGATGTTTTTCATCGACGTGGCGTAGGAGCAGCGCACAAATCCCTCGCCGCTTTCACCGAAAGCGGTCCCCGGGACAACGGCGACTTTCTGTTCGCGCAGCAGGCGCGTGGCGAATTCATCGCTGCAGAGCCCGAATTTCTTTACCGAAGGAAAGACGTAAAACGCGCCTTCGGGCGTTACCATATCAATACCGATTTTTTTCACGCGGTCGACGATATAACGGCGGCGGTGGTCATATTCCGCGCGCATTTTCTCAATTTCCTTGCGGCCGTTCCGAAAGGCCTCCACCGCGGCTTTCTGCCCCATGATCGGCGCGCAGAGGATCGTATACTGATGAATCTTTACCATCTCGGCGATAAAATCGGGGTGGCAGGCGATATAACCGACGCGCCAGCCCGTCATCGCGAAAGATTTTGATAACCCGCTGACGACGATGGTACGGTCTTTCATCCCGGGAATCGACGCCATGGAGACGGGCTCCTTCTCATACGTTAGCTCACAGTAGATTTCGTCGCTGATGACGATGAGATCATGTTTCTTCGCCACTTCTGCCAGGGCCGTCAGCTCTTTCCGACTCATCGCCGCCCCGGTGGGATTGTTGGGGAAACTTAAAATCAGGACCTTGCTTTTCGGCGTGATTTTCGCCTCGATATCTGCCGGCGTCAGCCGAAACCCGTTTTCCTCCGTGGTCACAATGGGCACCGGCACACCGTGAGACATCAGCGTACAGGCCTGATACGAAACGTAGCAGGGCTCCGGAATCAGGACCTCATCGCCGGGAGAGATCAGGGCGCGGAGCGCCATGTCGATGGCCTCGCTGGCACCGACGGTAACAATGATATCCGTGGCCTCGTTATAGGACAGACCGAACCGGTCCTCAAGATACTTCACGATCTCATGCCGGAGCTCGGGCAGACCGTAGTTGGAGGTATACATCGTATAGCCGCGTTCCAGAGAATAGACGCAGGCTTCCCGGATCGTCCAGGGCGAAACAAAGTCCGGTTCGCCGACGCCGAGGGAAATGATATCCTTGGAACCGGCGCAGAGATCGAAAAACTTGCGGATCCCCGACGGACGAACTGCCCGGATACTGTCATTGATATAATGGCTGGGATCAAAAGTCATAACGTCACCACCTGTCTGTGATCACCGTCTTCCTCTCCGTAGATAACTTCGTTTTCTTTATATTTTTTCAGCACAAAATTCGTCCAGGTACTCTTTACGCCGTCGATGGTAGCGAGTTTCCCGGAGACAAAATTGGAAACGGCCATCATCGTCGGCGCTTCCACCATCACGGCGAAGTCGAATTTGCCCGAAACGAGAAGCAGCGATTTCACTTCGGGGAAGCGGCAGATGCGGCGGGCGATGTCGTCAAAACCCACTTCCCTCTGAGGCTGAACCTGCACGTCGATGCGGGCGTAGACCGTGGCTTCTTTGTTGATCTTTTCCCAGTCGATGATCGTCGTATATTTCATGATCACACGTTCTTCTTCCATTTTCGCGATGAGACGATCGACGGTCTCACGGTCGCAGCCCACCATCGCCGCGACGGTATCACGATCGATGCGGCTGTTTTCGGAAAGGATCGTCAATATTTCCATTTTGATATCTTTTGTCATCGTTAAATCCATCCATTTCTTTTTTAATTATTATATAAAAAAATCCGAGTCGCCGCGATTTCGGCGGGGAACCTCCCTCAGGCCGCATCGCGGCATGGTGCGGAGGCAAAGAAAAAATCAAATTGTATCGACTGAGTGCAATTGAACCGCATAAGAAACGCCTCACATTCATAAAGTGTGATTTGGATAATATTATAGCATACCCGGCGAAAAAAAACCATCATTTTACAAAAAGAAATCAATCCTCCGTAAAAATAACGAAAAAGCGGATCTGCGGGACAAAATACATGAAAAAAATCCCGGCGCACCGGGATCCTCGTTTCATTCCTCTTTTCGGTAAAGTCTTAAATCGGGAACGACCCGCCAGGGCTTCATTTCCGATCTCAGCATGGGCTTCTTCGTTTTCGCGGCCCAGAACTCCGTTTCACCGTCACGGCCCAGCAAAAAAACGATGTCGGAACGGTCCATCATCATGATGTTGCGCTGGAACCGCATCTCCCCGCCGTGAAAGGGATGCAGAATCCATTCCTCGTCACAGCGGGAAATCAGGCGGAAAAGCTGTTCGCGTTCGTTTTCCCGCCAGCCGCTCGATTCTTCCTCATGGATGAACACACCGCCCACAAAAAGCCCGGGGAAATCCTCCTTTTGCTTCAAAATGAAGTCCAGGGCGGAAAGCTCCGCCCCGCGGTGCACGCCGGCAATGATTTTTTTCACGCCGAAATCGTAATACAGCGATTTCAGCAGAGAAGCAAGGAACATCTGATCGGGAATCCTTCGCTGATCGGCCCCGGCGATGACGGCACAAGTTTTCATCAGTACCTCTGTGTCGTAAGAAATGCTGATTCTATCTTATGCAGTTTCACCTCAAAATAAACGGGGAAAAGCGGCCTATTTCAGCGTGGCGATGGTGACGCCGGCACCGCCTTCGTAATAGCCGCCAAGGCGCTGTTCCTTGACGCGGCTGTCCTTTTTGAGAAAATCGTATACCATTTTTTTCAGCACGCCGGTTCCGAGACCGTGGATGATCTTCACCTCTTCCAGATTGGCAAGACAGGCGTCGTCCAAAAACTTGGAGAGTTCCTCCTCGGCCTCGTCGGCGGTCATGCCTCTGAGGCTCACCTCGTTGGTCACGGTGCGCGCCTTCGCCGCTTTCATGTGGCTCTGATATGTTCCGGATTGTTCTTCCTTTTTGGGGGAAGCGGCACGAAGTTCGCTGAGCTTCATCGTCACTTTCATGATCCCTGCCTGGATCAGGACATCGTTTTTGCCGGTCACGTCGAGAACGACGGCGTTTTTGTTGAGGCGCGGGATATAGACCTCATCGCCTTTTTCCACCTTTTTCAGCCGTTCGCCGCCGTAAACCGGTTCTTCCTTCGCCGTCGACAGCGCGTCGATCTTCTTCTTTTTCGCCTTGACCTTGGCCATAACCTCTTCCCGTTCCCTGGCGGAGACACCGGCGAGAGCGGCTTTGATTTCCTTCAGCGCCTCGTCGGCCTCGCGGCGTTTTTCCCGGACGAGACGGTCGGCCCGTTCCTCGGCTCTGCGCACGATGGAGGCTTCCCGTTTTTTCAGCTCTTCCTCCCGGCGGGTCATGCTCCGTTCCATTTCCTCAAGGCGTGCCTTTAATTCCTGAGCCTCGGCTCTGGCTTTTTCCGTTTCCGCCCTGCCGGCCTCAAGATTGGAAAGAAAGTCCTGTACTTCTTTTTGTTCCACGCTCATATACTCATCGGCCTTTAAAATGACGTTCCGGTCAACGCCGAGGCTGAGGGCGATATCAAAAGCGTTGCTGCGTCCGGGAATCCCCATCAGCAGACGGTACGTCGGCCGCAGCGTATCGACGTCGAACTCAACGCTGGCGTTGGCCAGGCGGCGGTCGTTATAGGCAAAGGCTTTCAGTTCGCTGTAATGTGTCGTCACGATCACTTTGGCGTTCTTCGCCATCAGCGTCTCAATGACGGCCATGGCCAGCGCCGCGCCTTCCACCGGATCCGTCCCCGCGCCGAGCTCATCGAGGAGGACGAGATTGTTCCGACCGGCCTTGGCGAGGATATCGACGATATTGACCATGTGAGAGGAAAAGGTGCTGAGCGACTGTTCAATGCTCTGTTCGTCGCCAATATCAGCGTAAACGCCGCGGAAAACGCCGACGCCGCTGCGGTCCGCCGTCGGCAGGTGCAGGCCGGACTGGGCCATCAGCACGAAGAGCCCGGCGATTTTTAAAGAGACCGTCTTGCCGCCGGTGTTGGGGCCGGTGATGATGATGCCCTTTAAACCGCGGCCCATATCGAGATCGATGGGAACGGCCCTTTCACCCAAAAGCGGGTGGCGGGCTTTTTTCAGATGGATTTCCCCGTCGTCGTTGAGGATCGGCTCAAAGCCGTTCATCCTGTGGCTGAGCTTCCCCTTCGCAAAAATAAAATCGAGATCGGCAATGATATCCAGGTTTTCCCGAAGTTCCTTCGCGTTGGCGCTGACGAGCCCCGACAGCCGCGTTAAGATCCTCTGGACTTCCGTTTCCTCGGCGCTGCGGAGCTTTCGCAGGTCGTTGTTGAGATCCAGCACCGACATGGGCTCAATAAAGAGCGTCGCGCCGCTGGCGCTCTGATCGTGAACGAGACCGGGCACCTGATTGCGGTATTCCTGTTTCACGGGAACGACATAGCGGTCGTTGCGGACGGTAATGATGTTTTCCTGCAAATATTGGTTCTGGCTGGAATTTCTCAGAAACTGATCGAGTTTTTCCTTGATGCGGTCGTTGGTCCGCCGGATCTTTCGGCGGATATCCGACAGCTCCGAAGAAGCGCTGTCCAATACGGAGCCGTCGTCGCCGATGGCTTCCTCAATGGCGGTTTCCAGGGAGTTGATGAAGACGACGCGGGAGGCGATGCCCTTGATGATGGGGAAATCCTCTTTCATCTGGGTAAGCGTGAGTTTCAGCCGCCGGCCCGACCGCACCGTCACCATGATATCCCGAAGGTGGCTGCCGTCGAGAATGCCGTTCTTCTTTGCCAGGGCGACGGACTCACGAATGTCCTTTACGGTGCCGATACTGAAATTAGGCAGATAAACCAGGATGTTCCGGGCTTCCGTCGTCTCCTTCTGCCAGCCCTCAACGATGACGCGTTCCCGGTGGGGCGTCAGCTTTTCGGCGCGCTCCCGTCCGGGGGCGGAAACACATTCATCGGCGAGAAAGCCGATGATCTTATCATATTCTAATTTTTTAAACGTCTTCTCGTTCATTTATTTCACTCCGCGATGAAAGTGTCCTTTGGTAAAACCGGGATTCGGATATTTCGCGATTTCCTCGGCGAAAAGATCCTTTTGATAGGCCATGCCGGAAACGATCTGCTCCCGGGCGGATTTATAGACGGCGACGATTTCTTTTAAAGAGCCGATATCGTAAAACTGCCCTTCCAGACGCCAGGAGGTAAAGCCCATTAAAGCCGGAAGTTCCTCGATGAGACAGAGATCACGGCAGTTATAGATCAGACCGTTGTGATACAAATCGCCGATAACGGGAAATTCCATTCCCATCCGATCAATAAGACGATAGCGGCAGCCGCGGCAGTTAAAACCGCAGGGAACAGCGTTCTTTTTCGCGCCTTCCACGGCGCCGATGAAGCAGTGACGGCTGATCATCATGCGCATCGCGCCATGGACGAGCACTTCCCGCTCCCCTTCGCCCTTGGCGAACCGTTCTAACTGTTCCTTTGTCAATTCCGGCGACGCCGTCACCGTATCAAAGCCGAGCGCTTCCAGTTCCGCGGCGGTATAACGGTTAAAGGCGTTGACGGAAAAATCCGCCGCGACGTGCTTTATCTCGGGATAACGCTCTTTCAGGCCGATATCGGCGCAGTGTCCGACGAGAAAATGACGGAAGCCGCCGGCAAGCGCCGCCTCCACCTGGCGGAACAGGACATCGTTCTTTTCATCCTGGGTCACCGGAGGCAGAGCGTAATAGAGCTTTTCTTCCAGCGCCTCGATCTTTTCTCTCAGTTCATCCCAAACCGCTTGATCGGGGAAGGAAAAGCCCAGATGGGGCGCGAAGTACACCCGGTCGGCGCCGCCTTCCAGAGCGGAGCGAAGCTGGTAGAGGTCGGCGGTTTTTACGCTGATCAAAGGCTGGTTCTTCTTTTTGCGGACGTCGCTGACGGCGAGGGTTTCCTTTTTCCGATCCTGAAAGCGGTAATTCTTCACCGGCGGATAGACACCGAAGACCGCGCGGTCAAAGGCGATGACGATATCACGGCGGGCCTGATTGAGAACGCTGGCGGGAATCATGATGTTTCCGTCAATTTCCGCCGTCAGCTCACGGAAGGAATAACCGCTGCCGCCGAGACGGGAAAGTTGTTTTTTGATCATTTCCCCATCCGTCGGGCGGTTCTTCGCTTCCTCCGCAACATAGGGCGACATGATCTCGGCACGGTGGCCGAGCTCATCCTCGGCGGCAACAACGAGGTTTTTGCCGACTCTGCCGATGACATGAAAACAGAGGGCAATGTCGCCATCGAGCTCCTCAAAGCTGTTCATCGCCGAACGCATCAGGCGGCTGTCATAGGTTTTAAAAACGCGGTCGCCGGCGCGGACGCGGCCGGGAAGAAATACCTCGCAGGTCTCGCCCTTTTTCGCCGTGCCGACCTTTTTCTGATCCACCTTCAGTTCGGAAACGACCGCACCGAGACGGCCGCCGACCTTGACCCATATCTCAATGCCGTCGCCGACGGTGAGTTCCTGTTCCAGCCGAAGGGTGATCTTCCGCTGACCGGCTTTGACGACACGGCCGAGAAACAATCCGCGGTTGTTGGGCTTTTCGTGGCTCATCAGGTCCAACCCGGGATTGCCGCGGAGGTACCCCGGGGTGAAACTGCGGTTGAAGACCTGTTCCACCAGGACTTTATCTTTTTCGCCAACGGGTTCTTTCCCTTCACGCAGACGGTCGATGGCATGCCGATAGACGCGCCCGACGGTCGCGACGTATTCCGGGCGGCGCATGCGGCCTTCGATTTTTAAGGAAGAGACGCCGATTTCCATCAGCTCTTTCAGCTCTTCCAGCGTATTGAGATCCCGAGGGCTCAAAAGATGCATCGGTTTATTCGTTCTGGGCTGACGGAAGGAGTCCGCCAACATATAGGGAAGACGGCAGGGCTGGGCGCACTGACCGCGGTTGCCGCTGCGTCCGCCGATGAGGCTGCTCATCAGACACTGACCGGAATAACAGATACAGAGGGCGCCGTGGCAGAAAACCTCCAATTCCAGTTCTGGAACGGCCTCGCGGATCGCGCGGATTTCCCCAAGGGTCAGCTCACGGCTGAGAATGACCCGCTTGAAACCGTACCGATAGGCCCACTGCGCCCCGCGGACATTGTGGATCGTCATTTGGGTGCTGCCATGCAGACCGAAATCAGGCAGGAGCTTTTTAATTGCCCCTGCCAGACCCAGATCCTGGACGATCAGGCCGTCGACGCCGAGATCGTACAGGAATTTCGCGTAATCGAGAGCGTCCGCCATTTCATCATCGGCGATGAGCGTGTTCATGGTGACGTAAACACGGACTCCGTTTTTGCGGCACAGCTTCACCGCGGAGCGGAGCTCGCTCTCGTCAAAATTGCCCGCTCCCGCCCGGGCGCCATAGGAACTGCCGGCAAGATAAACCGCGTCGGCGCCGTTGGCGACGGCGGCTTTCAGCGATTCCGGCTTCCCGGCGGGGAGCAGTAATTCCGTTTTCATTAAATTCTCCATCTTTTATCTTTCCACCCGCAGGAGACCGGAAGCGGCGTAAATTTCCACACCGCGTTTTTTCAGCGCGTCGAGGAGCAGATTAATCCCAATGCTGTCGCTGGCCATGTGACCGGCGATAACGACGTTGATGTGGTATTTTTCCGCTTCTTCCCTCGCTTCGTCCCGCATGTGCATGCAGACGCAGGTGCCGAAGCCCCTGGCCGAGAGTTCCTTATACATTTCTTTTGCCGTTCCGGTGCCGCCGGTCATCTCGCAGAGGATCCTGCCGCAGGAATTCTCCCGTTTTCCGCTGAGCACCACGGGGCCGTCCATATTGGCGGCGGCCATGCGGTATTCCGGAATCTCATAGAGCAGCTCGATCACGTCGCCGACGGTTTCCGGCTGTTCTTTCGCGAAATATTCGTCAAGAAAGCGCTGCACCAGATTGTCGCAGGGCGTGTGGGAGCTCATCAACGGCATATTGAGGAGCCGCGCCGCGTCGACGGCGCGCTGGAAATTCGAGGCCATCAGACGGCGGCGGATCTCTTCGATCCTCGGCGCCATCACTCCTTCGGCGATGTGGATCGGGATCCCCTCCCCGGCGAAGATCTGCGACTGCATTTCCATGATGTCGGCGAGACCGACAAGGCCCGTTCCTTCCGGGTGATGGGTCAGCACCATATCGATGGGCAGTCCCTTTTCACGCAGGCGGTCGGCGAGAAGGATTTCCTGAGTCTCCATATCGACGCCGCAGAGCAGACCTTTGATTTCCGTCTCTCCGTCGCCGTTGACAACGCGGGAATCGGCGTAGGGGTTCTCCAGCAGTTCCTTGGGGAACGCTTCCTTCTCCCGGCCTTTCAGGCCGTCATAAATCCGTTTCTGGCGGCGCAGTTCTTTTTGAATCCCCTGTTCGCCGCGGGGATCGGCGTCACGGCCCATCTCAATGGCAAGCTGATGAATCTCTTTTAATTTCAACGAAAAGCCTCCTCAGAATTTCAAAGTCGCGATCTCATCGCGGAAGGTCTCATAGTCTCTTTCCAGCTTCTTATACTCATCCAGCAGTTCCATGGCGATGAGCACGGCGGCTTTGGCCACGGTAAGGGAGGGGTTGTCTTCCCGCATCTTACCGATGCGGCCGTCGATGGTATCGGCGAGGGAATAGAGGTATTCGCTGTCCTCATCGGTTTTCAGATAAAAGCTCTGTCCGCCGACGGTCACGGCGATTTTGTTTTGTTCCGCCATGATGAGATCTCCTTTCTGTCAGGAGCGCAGAACGATACCGAATTTTTCGTTCAGCTCACTTTTGATTCTTTCAACGACTTCGTTCACTTCTTCCGCTTTCAGCGTCCGTTCCTTGGCACGAAAGATCAGGTTATAAGCGAGGCTCTTTTTACCCGCTTCGACGCGGTCGCCTTCGTAGATATCAAAGAGTTCCGTCTTTTTCAGGTAATCGCCGCCCGCCGCAGCGATGGCCTTTTCGATGTCCGCCGCGGCCAGTTCCCGGTCGGCGACGAAAGCGAGGTCCATTTCAACGGCGGGGAATTTGGAAATAGCCTCATAGACGATTTCCTTGTCGGCGAGAGCGGTCAGTCGATCCATGTCAAGTTCAAAGACGACGGCCTTCTGGGGCAGTTCGTAGTTGGCGGCGACAAGAGGATGGAGCTCCCCTAAATAACCGACGGCCTCCCCGTTGATGAGAACGTCGCAGCCTCTGCCCGGATGGAGGAAGGGCTCAATATGATCGGCGGAAACGGTCAGGCCGTCGATGCGCAGACTGTTCAGCAGCTGTTCCAGGGCGCCCTTCATGTAATAGAAATCCTTTTCGACGGTTTCCCCGTTCCAGCCTTTGGCGAAGGAACCGCTGACGAGCGCCGTCAGCATGCTCTTTTCCCGAGGCATTTTTTCACCTTTGACGGGGAAATAACCGCTGGCGATCTCAAAGAGAGAGAGGTTCAGGTTCCTGCGGCTCATGTTCTTCGCGGCGACGGTGACAACACCCGGGAGCACGAGGGTGCGGACGACGCCCTGCTCGTCGCTGAAGGGATTCATGATAACGACGCTGTCGCGGCGTTCATCGTCTTCCGGGAGCAGGAGCATATCGTAATGCTTCTTGTTCATGAAGGTATAGGTGATCACCTCATCAAAGCCCATTGCCATCATGGCATTTCGGACTTCATCGGCGACTTTCTGGCCCTTGGTCTTTTTCCCTTCGGTCATCTGCCCCTTCGGCAGTGTCGCCGGAATCTTGTCGTAACCGTTCAGACGGGCGACTTCCTCAATGAGATCCACTTCCCTTTCGATATCGACGCGGTAATGAGGCACCGTCACATTGACGCCGCCCGCCGCGGGGGCGTGAGCGAAGCCGAGACTGTCCATCATGGCGACCATATCATCGTCGCTGACGTCGACGCCGATAAGGGAGCGGGCGTGATCGAAAATCAGTTCCACGTTCCGTTCCTCAAAGGAGCCTTCATAAGAATCGAGGGTACCTTCCACGAGGGTACCGCCGGCGTATTCACAGAGGAGCTGACAAATGCGTTCCGAGGCTCTTTCCGCCGCTTCGATGTCGATGCCCTTTTCAAAGCGGGAAGCCGCTTCGGAGGCGAGGCCTAATTTACGGGAGGTCAGGCGGATGGATTTCGGATAGAAATAGGCGCTCTCAATGAGAATATTTTTGGTGTTTTCGGTAATTTCCGTATTCTGGCCGCCCATGACACCGGCGACGCCGACGGCTTTTTCACCGTCGCAGATCAGGAGCATATCGGTATCGAGATCCCGTTCCTGGTCATCCAGGGTAACGATCTTTTCCCCTTCTTTCGCCCGGCGAACGACAATTTCATGGCCGGAAAGAGTGTCATAATCGAAGGTATGGGAAGGCTGATTCATTTCCAGCATCACATAGTTGGAAATATCAACGATATTGCTGATGGAGCGGATCCCCGCCGCGGCGAGGCGGTGGCGCATCCAGAGCGGCGAGGGGCCGATCTTCAGATCCTTCACCAATTTCGCGGTATAGCGCGGGCAGAGATCAGCGTCGAGCACGGTGACTTTCGCCAGATCGGCGATGTTTTCCCGGGCTTCGGGAAGTCTGATTTCCGGAACGGTCAGCGGCTTGCCGCTGATGGCGGCGACTTCCCTGGCGACGTTGATGACGGAGAGACAGTCGGCGCGGTTCGGCGTCAGCTCAAATTCCAAAACGGCGTCGTCCAGATCGAGGGCGGTGACGATATCCTCGCCGACGGTGAGCTCATCGGGGAGGATGAAGATCCCGTTGTCGCTCTCGGCGGTGGCGAGACCTTCGGGAATCTGCAGTTCCGTGACGGAGCAGAGCATCCCTTCCGACGTCACGCCGGCTTTATCGGCGGCCTCAATGTGAAATCCGCCGGGAAGATCGGCGCCGACCATCGCCAGGGGAACTTTGATGCCGGGCCGCACGTTGGGAGCGCCGCAAACGATGGTCAGGTCCTCGCCGCGGCCGGCGTCCACCCGGCAGACGTGCCATTTCGTATGCTTCGGATCGGGGTGGTTCGCCACCGTTTTGATTTCGGCGACGACAACGTTCCTGATTCCCTTATTGAAATATTCAATCCCCTCAACGCTCAGACCGACGAAGGTCAGGCGGTCCGCCAGCTCTTCGGGGCTCCATTCAATGGGCACCAGGGATTTTAACCATTGGTATGATACATTCATTTTCGCTTGTCCTCCTCAAAATTCACCGAGAAAACGGATATCGTTGTCGTAGAAAACACGGAGATCATCGATGCCGTATTTCAGCATCGCGATCCGTTCCACCCCCAGGCCAAAAGCGAAACCCTGGAGTTTGGAGCTGTCGTATCCGGCCATTTCAAGAACGTTGGGATGGACCATGCCGGCGCCGAGGATTTCCAACCAGCCGGTATCACTGCAGGTGCGGCAGCCTTTGCCGCCGCAGATACCGCAGGAGACATCCACTTCGGTACTGGGTTCGGTGAACGGGAAGTAACTGGGACGAAGACGGATTTCGCGGTCTTCGCCAAAGAGCTGTTTCATGACTTTGAGGAGAGTGCCTTTGAGATCGGCCATGGAAATATTCTCGTCGATGACAAGGCCTTCCACCTGATGGAACATGGGCGAATGGGTGGCGTCGTCATCTCTGCGGAAGACGCGGCCGGGGCAGATCACCTTAACGGGATATTCCGGCACTTTCGCGGCCATCGTTCTCACCTGCATCGGCGAGGTATGGGTGCGCAGCAGCGTATCCTCGGTAATGTAGAAGGAATCCTGCATATCCCGGGCGGGATGGTCTTTGGGCAGGTTCAGCCCTTCAAAGTTATTATAGTCATTCTCGATTTCGGGACCTTCGCCGATTTCATAGCCCATACCGAGAAAAATCTCTTTGATTTCGTCAATGATCCTCGTCAGGGGATGGATGTGACCGGCCTCAAGTTTCGTACCGGCCAGGGAAATATCGATTTTTTCCTCTTCGATCTGCCGTTTTAAGGCGGCTTCCTTCAATTCTTTCGTTTTGGCGGAAATAACTTCCTCAAGGGACTGGCGGATCTCATTGGCGATCTGGCCGACTTTGGGACGATCCTCGCCGCTGAGCTTGCCCATTCCCTTTAAAATCGCGGTCAATTCCCCTTTTTTGCCGAGATATTTGACGCGCAGTTCATTGAGTTCTTCCTGTTTTCCCACTTGTTCAAACCGGGACTTCGCTTCCGCCTCGATTCTCTTCAAGTCTTCTAACATCTGTTCCAACGTGGCATCCTCCTTCAACAGTTCAAAAATAAAAGGCGATCTCCGTCCGTAAAGATCACCCTGTCCGCGCGCGGGCGAAAAACGATCCTTCAGGCGTTTCACTCCTATTTTCCTAAAATATTATTATAGCAAATCCCGCGCTTTATTTCAAGTTTTTGATTTCCGCGATTCGGCGCCGATGATCGAAAGCGATGACGGAAGCGGCCACGGCCACATTCAGCGATTCGACACCGTTTTCCATCGGAATCATCAGCGAGGAAAAGGAACGCTCCCGCCAGCGCGCGCTGATTCCGTTTCCCTCGTTGCCGAAAACGACGGCGGTTTTGCCGCTCACCGGCACTTCATGATAGCAAACGGGCTCCTCCATGCCGGCGATATAAACGTCCACGCCGTTTTCATCCAAAAAAGAGAGGATCGCTTCAAAGGAAAGATCGGTAAAAACCGGGACCCTGGCCACCGTCCCCATCGTTGCCCGAATGACTTTGGGGTTGTACAGATCGACGGACCCTTTTTCCAGAAGGACGGCGCCGACGCCGGCGGCGGCGGCGGAACGGATGACGGTGCCCAAATTGCCGGGGTCACGGATCTCATTGAGAATCAAAATCAGTTCCCCGACACCGGGCCGATAGCTCGCAAGCTCCGGACAGAGGCAGGGAAAAGCGGCGGCGATGCCCTGCCCGTTCTGCGTATCGCTGACGGAAGAAAAAGCACTCCGCGAAACGGACAGAACGCGGTCGGAAACGGCGGCGGCCTTTTCCAAAAAGGCGATATCTTTAAAATCTTCCGCGTAAAGGAGGAAGTGCGGGCTGAGACCGGCGCCGATCAAATCGTCGATGAGGCGCTTCCCCTCGGCGGGGAAAAGGCCGTATTCCTCCCGATATTTCTTATGACCCAGCTCCCGGAAAAGGCGGAGAAAGCGGTTGTCCTTTGAGGTAATCAGCATGACGGTTCCTCCCCTTCCTTTTCGGCGCATTCCGCGCAGATTCCGTAAAGAACGGTCTTCATGGAGTTGACCTTAAAACCGTGATCGGCCAGAATGTGATCCTCAACGGAATCCAGCAGATGACATTGGAGATGGATCAGCTTGCCGCAGCGTTCGCATTTCAGATGATAATGTTCCTCGCAGCGGCCGCTTTCCTCCCCGGCGTACTGAAAACAGGCGCCGGCCTTGCCGTCTAAAATAAATTTGCGGACCACACCGTCTTTCTCCATTTTTTCCAGCTGCCGATAAATCGTCGCGATGCCGACGGAAGAACCGTTTTTCGCCAAAGCGTCACGAATCGTCGTCACGGTAACGTGGCGATGGCCGAACGATTTTAAACAAGCCAGGATCTCCCGGCTCTGCTTTGTGTTGTAAGTCATGGCGGCACCTCTCTTCCGTTCCGTCGTCATCACCCTGAGGTCTTTTCCAGTTTAACACGGCAAAAGGCCTTCGTCAACGATCTTTCGGTGAAATTAAGTCACATATGTTTGACTTTTCCGCGATTCTGCATTATACTGTATTATTGTATAGAAAAAATAACATCTGTAAATGTGAAAAGCAGAGGAGGGAAAAACTTGAGAGATCAATGGAACAGTAAAATCGGGTTTATCATGGCGGCCATCGGCTCCGCTGTCGGGCTGGGGAACATTTGGCGGTTCCCCTATGTCGCCGCCACAAACGGCGGCGGCGCATTTTTGCTGCCCTATTTCTTCGTCATTCTCACCGCCGGTATCCCCATTTTGATTTTGGAATACACCATGGGGAAAACATACCGCGGCGGCGCGCCTTCCACCTGGGCAAGGATCAACAAACGCTTTGAATGGCTCGGCTGGTGGCAGGTCATGTGCGCTTTCGTCATCGCGACGTATTACACCGCCATCGTCGTCTGGGTCGTTTCCTATTTCGGCTTTGCCTTCACCTCGGCCTGGGGCGCCGATCCGACCTCCTTCTTCCTCAATGATTTTCTCGGCGTCACCGACTCCGCCCACAACTTCGGCGGTCTCCGGCTGAACCTGGTGATCCCGTTCTTATGTGTCTGGGCCGTTTCGGCCTTCATCATCTATCGCGGCATCAACCGCGGCATCAATCTGGCCTGCAAGATCTGCCTGCCGATCCTGATTTTCATGATCTTCATTCTCGTCATCCGCGGTCTGACACTGCCCGGCGCCGTAGACGGCCTTGCTTATATGTTCACGCCCGACTGGAGCGCGCTGAAAGAGCCGAGAGTCTGGGTCGCCGCTTACGGACAGGTCTTCTACAGCCTCTCCATCTGCTTCGCCATCATGGTGAGCTATTCCAGTTATCTGCCCAAAAAGACCGACGTCGTCAACACGGCGTTCATCACGGCCACGGCAAACCACGGTTTTGAAATCTTCGCCGGGATCGGCGTTTTCAGCATCATGGGCTTCATGGCGCTGCAGCAGGGCGTCGGCGTTTCCGACGTCGCTTCCGCCGGCGTCGGCCTGGCCTTCATGACCTTCCCCACCGCCATCAGCACGCTTCCCGGGTTCAACGCCTTTTTCGGCATCTGCTTCTTCGGCGCGCTGCTCACCGCCGGGGTCACCTCTCAGATTTCCATTCTGCAGGCCGTTACCTCCGGTTTTCAGGACAAATTCAATGTCAGCCACGCGAAAGCCTGCACCATCATGATTGTGCCCGCTTTTGTCATCAGTTTCCTGTTCATCACCGGCGCCGGTCTGAACATCCTCGATATCGTCGATTATTTCATCAACAGCATCGGCGTCGCTTCCGCGGGGTTCCTCGAAATCGTGCTCATCGGCTGGTTTTTCCAGCCTGAAAAACTGCGCCGTGAAGCCAACGAGTTCTCCAACTTCAGCATCGGCAAATGGTGGATCTACGCCATTAAGATCGTCAGCGTTTTTGGTCTCGGAATCATGGTCATTCTGAACCTGAAAGACACCATCATCAACGGTTACGGCAGCTATTCGCCGCTGGATATCAGTGTCTTCGGCTGGGGCGTCATCGCTCTCTGTGTTGTCGCCACCATCGTTTTAACGGTGATGAGAGGCCGTGAGAACTACGATAAGATTCCGGAAGAACCGGTCCGGACCGAAGAAAAGGAGGCTGAATAAAATGACTCCCAGCGCCATTATTATGATGATTATCGGCTGCGGCGGCCTCTGGGGCGGATGCGCTCTCGCCATGGCAATCGCGATCAAACACCGAAACGACAATCGTTAAACGAACGCTTTCACTTGAAAAGAGAGACCTCAAAAAAGGAGGTCTCTCTTTTTTGCTG
>CADBQN010000034.1 GCA_902796855.1 uncultured Bacillota bacterium
CTGATTTCACCCTTCTGATGCGCTTCCGTGTCATACATGTATGCTTTATCACGATAATGGGGGCATCCAACGTTTTGGCACACATAACCATGTACTCGCTCATCCAAACTCATGAACAAACCGGGTTGTCCGCAGTATGAGCAAGGGTGATCTCCCGTCCCTGCCGCCAGCAGTGCTCTTGCGCCAAGGGCAGGCGCGGCAGATAAGGCGGGCACCTCCTCCACGGTTTTCTCCAAAACGACTTCTTTCTTAGGCGTTTCCGCAGGCTCCGCGGGCTGTTCAGCCCCTTCATCTTCGCCGGCTTGGGCATCATCCTCGTCAGGATCGGCAGCCTCTTCCGGCTCGGCGGGCCGGTCGGCGTCCGTGTCATCTTCACGCTGTTCATCGGCTTCTTTCGGTCCCGTGGCAGGCGCGGGCTCGTCCCCATGATCCTCCACGGGCGGGGTGGCTTCAACCGTCGTCTCGCCTTCCGTGCCCGACGCAAACGCCGCCTGCGTCGTCATCAGGCTCAGCATGAGCGCCAGCGCCAGCAGGATCGAACAAAGCCGCGCTCCTTTTCTTCTCATCCTACGCATCATGATTTCCTCCCTTTCAAGCTCTCTTGATCCCGGTGGCAACCGTTTTCTTCGGATTCCGCGTTTCCCCGGTTTTCACTGATCTGTCTGTTTTCTTTCTTCCTGTTTTTGATGAGCGCCACCGTCACGATGACGCCGGCCATAAAGGCGACAACGGCAATCAGGACATACGGCCCGGCCCCTTCAAACAGCATGGTCGCGCCGCTGTACAGGCCGGCCGCTCCGCCGGGGTGCGTCCCTCCGCCGCCGAAGACCATGAACAGCAGGCACACCGTCAGCACAGCGCCGGCCGCGCCGACCGCGCCTGTTTTCCGCCGCTCCCGCTGTCGTTCCAGGGCGGCCACCCGCGCATGCAGGGCTTGTATCCGTTCTTCCTTCGTCATCATCCGGCAACCCTTCCTCCCGAAAAGTGTCTTCACTATATATGTGTCTGAAATCGGGAGAACTCCTAACCTGTTTTTCAAAAAAAGTGAAAAAAATTTTTAAACAGGTCAGGACGGAACCGGCAAAACAAAAAAGCGCCCGGTGAAAGGCGCTTTGAAGGGTGATAAGCATTGATTCAGGACAGATCGACTTTCCTGTGCAGGAAAACAAGATAGGCAAGCATCAGCAGGAGCGGGAACGCGCTGCCGATCCAGAAGACCGCGCCGGACTGATTCACAAAGATATTGAAAATGGCGTGGAAGGTGATCACAAAGCACAGCAGGGCGAAGGTGCCCACCGCCCGAAGCCACAGCCGCTCCCAGAGGAAGAACAGGCCCACCGCCACCACCATGCCGCAGACGACGTGCATGGCTCCGGTGCCAAAGCCGCGAATCAGCAGACGCAAAAGGTCGGCGGTGCCGTAGGACGTGAGAAAGCAGACATTCTCGAACGTGGCGAAGCCCACCGCAATCAGCAGAGCGCCGCTGATGGGGCTTTTCTTCTCCGGCTCAAAAATCAGCAGATAAAACAGCAGAGGCAGGAATTTGATCACTTCCTCCACGACGGGAACGATTTCATAGGTCGCCGTTATCGCTTCCGTGCCCGTCACACCGGCCAGATAGGCGCTGACATAGGCGGAGCAGAGGCAGGCCGTCATCCCGGCCAGCAGGAAAATGAGCAAACGGCGGGCATCCTTCCTGAGAAACAGGATCGCCAGCAGCAGCGGCGCGGCCAGACAGACATAGGTATTCTCAATATAGTTCATGCCGCCACCGCCTTTCTTGTCGCCGGAAGGAAGAAGGGCATGCTGACCGTCAGCAGGAAGTCGAACCAGTAATAGGGATGGAGATGGATTGTATCATTCCAGAAGCACGAAGCCGTCCACAGCGCGTATTCCAGCAGGCAGAAAACCAGGATCAGCGCCGGCAGACAGCGGTTCCGGCGTTCCGTAAGCCTGCGGATCAACGCATATAGCAACAGCCCCATGAGTCCGGCGTAGATCAGATTATTCAGAATCGCGCCCAAACGCATGAAAAACAGGGCCATTCCCAAGACGAACACCGGCCCCAAAAAGGGAAGGATTTTTCTGACCGCAAGCTCCTCCGGCGGGGAGGTATGACGCAGAAGCAGGTAAAGAAAAATATAGGACGCATACCAGCTCAGGTCCGAAACCACGGAGATCTCCGGTGTTTTACCATAAAAAAGCAGGCAGACCGTCCAATAAATATCGCCCAGCAGCCAACTGCCATAGAAGAAGGCGAGAAGCGTCCACGTGCGGCTTCGGTATTTTGCGGCTTTGAAGATCGCGGCGGTCACGCAGATGACCAGGACGGCGATCTGTATCCCGTTATCAATCTGATCGATCATTGTCCCGGTCCTCCTTCCTATGCTTTTTCATCCGGAAGCAGAAGACGGTCACCAGCGCCCCGAGACAGAAGGCCAGCAACGCGACCACCACATAGCCCAGCGACGCGTGGTCGGCAAAAATGCCGGCGGCGGCACTTCCGGTGATCTCACCGGGTAACCGGATCGGCAGGGAAGCGATGACCAGCGCCATCGCGACTGTGATCGCAAGACACGCCGTACAGGCCGCGGCGCACATCAGCTGGACTCTGCGGCGGCTCTTTGCTTTTTCCATGGCCTCCATACGGCGGTGCAGCTCCCGCACGCGTTCCTCAGATGTCCGCATGGGTGATTCCCTCCTTTTCCAGTTCCAGCCGAAGCCGGTTCCTTCCGTTGCTCAGCAGATTGTCGATTTTTTTCCTTGTGCAGTCCATGACGCCGGCGGCCTGTTCATAGCTCAGGTCCATATAGTAGAACAGCCAAAGCGCCTCCCTGTACTGCGGCGCGATGCGGTTCAGGCATCGCTGCAGGAGGACGCCGCGCTCATTCTGCCAGAGGGTGTCCTCAGGGGAGCCGCCCTGCATCGGCAGATTCTCGTCCAGACTGAATTCCGGCTGCCGGAACCGCAGCTTCCACAGGCGGTTTGCCTTGTTTCGGGCCATCTTGAACAGGTAGGCCCGAAAATGCCCCTCACCAATGGCGGGCTTTTTCACCAGAATGACGGTAAAGCAGTCCAGCATCAGGTCCTCCGCATCGTGCGCGTTGTGAAGGAAACCGTCCAGATAGGCCGTGAGCGCGTCGGCATAACGCAGCATCAGCGCGTCTCCGGCGGCGTCATCGCCGGACAGGTATTGCCGGTATAGCTGATCGTCAGACATGGCTTTTCCTCCTTCCCGCATCAAGCATATCTCACAAAACGGATGAAGCCGTGCTTAGGTTTTCCGCTGTACAATCGTCAACATACAACCTGCTACAGGGGAAGTTCTCCGTCCTGCTCATTTTCGCCGCGTTTCACATAGGTCAGCCGGATATCATAGCCCAGAGCCTCAACCATGCTGATAAAGGTTTTATTGACAACCGTTTCCTTCTTCCGGATCACACGATTGACGTAGGCGGGCGTAGTTCCGATTTCCTTTGCCAGCTTGGCCTGGGTTGTCCCGGCCTCAATACACATGACCTTTATATCAATTTCCACGTTGTTTTTGACCACGATCCATGCTCCTTCGAAAGTCGGACTGCAATTACACATAAAAGACAATTTATTATAGCATATACCGAACCGGTTTACCAGACCTCCGTGAAACAATATTTGTGGGTTTCGATGGATTTATGGCCGCGTCCTGACGCCGAACGGGCTCCGCGTCATCTGCGCGGGGCTGAACAATGATCCGAGGAAGATCGGCATCCATATGCCGGAGATGCCGGCCAAGTTCGGGGAAAGGGGCCGCAGAATAAGAAAAGACAGGCGGCCACGCTTTCACGACATGGCCGCCTGTGCCGGCTGCAAAGAAATAGGCGTAATTACGCCCCCATGATAAGCATTATAAAAAATAACAGGAATACAGACGCCATCGCGGCGCTCCCGAGAACAACGGCCGCAACAGATAAACCCGTCCGCCTGCTTTTGACGCCTATGACAGAACAAACAAACCCAATAACAGACAGGACAATCATACTGATCAGAACAGCCAAAGAGCTTGTGGGCTTTGTGAATTCAACAACCAGGAACCCGCATACGGCGCAGGAAGCAGCCAACGACAGGATACTCCATTTTTTCGTCATGACATCCTCCATGGGTATAGACTCAATTTCTTTCATTATATCAACCGTCGCTGACACCAAACAAACGCGGGACGGCCCGCGAAAGAAAAATCGTCCTTTTGACGGACGATGAAAGGAGCGAAAGAAGTATACGCCGGTTCCCGCTCCGCGCTGTGCTGTCCATAAGCGGCGGCGGGGCTGACTTCCGGCCAAAGCGGAACCAAATCTCTGTTGCCGCCCTCCCGGTTCAATCCGAAAGGAAGCGGTAGCCGACGCCCCAGATCGTTTCGATGTAGGGCTTCAGATTTTCCGGCGTTTCCAGTTTGTCCCGGATCTTCTTGACGTGCACCGTGACGGTGGAGATATCGCCGAAGGACTCCATTCCCCAGATATGGTCGAACAGCTGATCCCGGGTAAAGACGACGTCGGGATGATCGATGAAAAAGAGCAAAAGCTGATATTCCTTTTCCGTGAACCGCACTTCCCGGCCGCGAACGGTCACCCGGCGGCTGTCGCGGTCCACCGCGAGATCCCGCACTTTGGTGACGTTCCGCTTTTCCGGCGTTTCCCGGCTGGTCAGCGCTTCGTAACGGGAGATGTGCGCCTTGACCCTGGCCACCAGTTCCCCGGTGTTGAAGGGCTTTGTCAGGTAATCGTCGATGCCGAGACCGAGGGCGCTGATTTTATCGGCGTCGTCGGCTTTGGCGGAAACGACCATCATCGGCACGTCGGAAACGCGGCGCACTTCCCGGCAGAAATCGAGACCGTCCATTTCTCCGGGCAGCATCACGTCGACGATGACCATATCATAGGTTTTTTCTTCAAACAGCGTCAAACCGGCGGCGGCGGTTTCCGCGATGTCGACGGCATAGCCATAAAATTCCAGATAGGTTTTTTCCAGTTCGGCAATGCTGGCGTCGTCTTCGATGATTAAAATATCCATCCTTCATTCCTTTCGGCCGCGCTTTAAAGGCAGGCAGAGAAAAGCCATGCTCCCCTCGCCCTCACGGCTCTGCATCCAGATTTTACCGTGGTGCGCCTCGACGATCTGTTTGGCGATGGCCAGGCCGAGACCGTGACCGCTGACGCCGCCCCTGGAGGAATCCTCCCGATAAAAGCTGTCAAACACCTTTTTCAGCGACGCGGCGGGGATGCCGACGCCGCTGTCGGAAACACAGATATAAGCATAGGGCCCCTTGGCCTCCAAAGCCACGCCGACGTTGCCGCCGGGGCGGTTGTATTTGATGGCGTTGGAAAGGAGATTCTGCATGACCCGCTGCAGACGGCGGCGGTCCGCCCGGACCATGACATCTTCCTCGGGCAGAGAAAGGGAAAAGACAAAGCCCCCGGACTCCGTCTCATCACGATACTCCTCGGCCATATCCCCCAGGAAGGCCCGAAGTTCCACATCTTCAAAATTGTATCGCATCCGCCCCGATTCGTGATCGGAATATTCCGTCATGTCCTCGGCGAGGTACTCAAGAAATTCCGCCTTGGCGCGGATATGCCGGAAGCAGTTTTCTATCTGCTCCGGCGTGGAGGCGACGCCGTCCTCAATGGCCTGGACATACCCTTTGATCGTCGTCACCGGCGTGCGCATATCGTGGGAGATATTGGCGATCAGACGGTGGCGGTCCTCCAAAATGGCCTGTTCCCGCAGGGATCGTTCCTTGAGCCGCAGCCGCATCGCGTCGAGGGAGCGGCAGAGATCGTCGATTTCCCGCTCTTCGGAGCCGATGATCTCCACGTCGTACTCCCCGGCGCAGATTTTTTCCGTCGCCGCGGTCAGATCCTCGATGGGCCGCGTCACCTTGCGGTTCAGCCGAAGGAGGAGCACGGCGATGATCACCGCGGCGGCGGCCAGGGAAAGAAAGACCCAAAGCGCCAGCATCCAGGGAAGGAGCGCGAGCTGTTCCTCTCCGAAAAAGGCCGTGAGGATGCCATGGACCGCCGGCGGGCGCATCGGCAGACGGAAGAGGAACACAGCGGCGATGAGGAGAAAGAAGAGGATGACCATGAGGATCAAAAGAACCTCCGCCGCCGCGAGCACAAACAAAAAACGGGTTCTCAAATGATGGTTACGCATCAGATTTCTTTCCGATCAAATAATTCCAGCCCGGCACAGTAGAAGATGATGCCGGTGCCGAGAAGGATGCCGATTTTCGGCATCAGCGCCCCCATAGGCAGCGTCGAGCCGATCCAAAGGCTGTGCCAGCTGAGAAACTCCGTGAAGACGAGACCTCCGGCAAGGGAAACGTAGCGCCCGATACAGACGATGATGACGTAGACCACGGCGGACAGCGCCACCGCCGAACCGGAGCTCCGCACCAGCTGCTGGAAGAAGCCGAAAAAAAGCACGACGACCAAAAGCGGGAAAAGATCGAGGAAATACGCCTCGGCGGCGAAGAGAACGCCCTGAAGGCTGTGGCTGAAAATGAGTTTCAGCAGCAGCAGCGCGGTAAAATGGACGGCGAGGAAAATGAAACACAGCGAGAACACCGCCGCCGTCTTCGCGAAAAAGAGCTTCCAGCGTTCCACGGGCCGCAAAAAGAGCATTCGCAGCGAGAGATCGTGATACTCGGAGCTGAACAGGTCAGAAGCGCCCAGCAGCGCAATGAGCGGCAGGAAGAACAGCAGATAAACGGAGAGACCGCCGACCATGACGTCACCAAACAGATCGACGCCGCCAAAAGTGCTGTCGGCGAAGTGCCCCGCCAGGACGCGGCTGAGCACGTAAAAGAGACAGAAGCCAACGTCCAGAAGGAGGAATACCAGATACTTTTTATGCAGGACCAGCTTTTCCGCCTCGTTGAGATAGGCCGCTTTCAGCATCAGGAGACACCTCCCTTCGCTTCCCTCACCCGCATCAGGAAGTAATCTTCCAGGGTGGGGCTGAGGCGCAGCGCGTCTTCGGTGGAAATATCCTCGATGAGCGCGCCCTCGTAAATGATGATGACGCGGTCGCACATCTTCTCGATCTCATCGGCTTGATGGCTGGAGACGAGGAAGGTCTTTCCGTCCTCTTTGGCCATTTCGACGATGCGGCGGCGGAGCGCGACCGAGGACTCGATATCGAGGCCGTTGCCGGGCTCGTCGAGAATGACCAGTTTCGGGTCGGAAAACAGAGCCAGAGCGATGCCGAGGCGCTGCTTCATGCCAAGGGAGAACCGCTGGACTTTTTCATCGCCAAAGGCTTCCAGGCCCACCTCCCGCAGGGCGTTCTCTATAGCGTCGGCGGGTAGGGACGGATAGAACCGGGCCATCATCCTCATCTGCCGGCGGGGACTCATGCTGTCGTAGAGCGCCGGCTGTTCGATGAGGGCGCCGACGTCTTTCAGCGTCCGTTCGCTGTTGTCCGCCGGATCGCTGCCAAAGACGCTGATGCTGCCGCTGTCGTAGCGGCGCAGACCGACGATGGTCTTCATGATCGTGGTCTTGCCGGAGCCGTTGGGGCCGAGAAGGCCGACGATCTCCCCTTCCTCAACGGAAAAGGAGATGTCGGCAACGCCGCGGCCGTTTTTGTATTTTTTACATAAATTGTCGATTCGCAGTATTTTTTCCATCGTTTTTCTCCGCCGCGGTCAAGACTGTTCCGGCGTTGTTTTCAAAAAGATCAGACACCCTCAGACGGTTCGGCGGCGGGCGCTTCCTCAAATTCCACGACAGCGCCTTCCGCTTCACCGGGAACCGTTTCATCTTCCAACGGTTCCTCGGTGCGGGAACCGACGTTGAAGTGGCGGACAACGGTGGAACCGTAATCCGAGACTTTGAGCTTCAGGATATATTCCACGGTGTGTTCCACACCGGCGGAATCGGTCGAAGCGAAGGTCACGGTGCAGTCGTTGCTGACAAGGCGGTCTTTATCGTCGATGGAGAAGTTGAAGACAACACCGTTCAATACCGCTTTTTTGCCGAGGAAATCGTTGATGTCCGTGGCTTCGTCCTCAGCGAGGGCGTAATCGGAATACGTGTCATACAGCGTATAGGTGCCGTCGGCGTGAATATACACCACGGCGCTGTTGGGATCGGAGGCGTTCTGGAGAAGATCGGTATACCCCGCGTCCATTTCCTCGTACAGTTCCCAATAGAGTTCGTCCGCGTCCTCGTCAAGCGTTTCGCCGGCGTCATCGCTGTACATCGTGTCGAGGTACTGACGGAACGAATCGGGGACGGCGGTGCCGTACTTTTTCTCATAGTACGAGGCGATGACCGCTTCCTCATCCTCATAGATCGTGTAGCCGCCGTAACTTGAGTTGGC
>CADBQN010000035.1 GCA_902796855.1 uncultured Bacillota bacterium
CAGCCCACATACATCGTCGCGTGGGTGATGACCGCGACGATCTCTTCCCTTGTCACGCCATGGGCTTTCGCGTTCTGCAGATGATAGAGCAGGGACGAATCCGTTATACCCGACGCCATCAGGGATACGACGGTGATGATGCACTTCGTCTTGACGCTGACGGCGGCTTCATTCCATACCTCGCCGAACAGCACGTCGTCGTTGAGATGCGCGAACATCGGCGCGAACTCCCCAAGCTGCTCTCTGCCGGCGGTCTGCACGATTTTTTCACTCATTTTGATTACCTCCGATTTTTTGATCCCCGGTGGACCACACATGTTTTTCCTTCGCGTTCGCGCGCCGATTCTGCGCCATCACGCCGGCCAGCGGGTGCGGAACATAAGGTTCCTCCAGATACGCGGTTTCCTCGGCGGAGAGAATCAGTTCCGTCGCTTTCGCGGCGTCTTCGATGTGGCGCGGTTTCGTGGCGCCGACGACGGGGGAAGCCGTCTTTGTAAGCAGCCATGCCAGGGAAATCTCCGTCATCGTCACGCCGCGTTTTTCGGCGAGCTCCGCGGCGCGGCGGATGATGACATTATCCTGTTCCGCCGTGGCGTCATATTTGAATTTGGCGTAGCTGTCCTCCGCCGCGCGTTTCGTGCCGTTTTCTCCCAGTCTTCTCGACAACCGTCCGGCGGCCAAAGCGCTGTACGGCGTCAGCGCGATGTTCTCTTCCTCGCAGTAAGGCGCCATCTCCCGTTCTTCCTCACGGAAAATCAGATTATAGTGCCCCTGGACGGATACGAATTTCGCGAAGCCTTCCTTTTCCGCCAGGGCGTTCATCTTGGCGAGCTGCCAGGCAAAGCAGTTGGAAATGCCGATATACCTCGCCTTGCCCGCCTTCACGACGCGGTTCAGCCCCTCCATGATCTCTTCCGGCGGTGTGTTCCAGTCCCACATATGGTAGATATAGAGATCCACGTAATCCATGTTCAGGTTCCGGAGGCTCATGTCGATCATGTTTTCGATGTGCCGCTGACCGCTGACCCCGTTTTCAATCTCTGCCGCTGTTCTCGGCAGAAACTTCGTGGCGACCGCCACTTCCTCGCGCTTCGCGAAGTCACGGAGAGCCCTGCCGACATACTGTTCGCTGGTGCCGCTCTGATAAGCGATGGCGGTATCGTAAAAATTGACCCCGAGCTCCAGCCCGCGTTTGATGATCGCTCTGCTGTGTTCCTCATCGACGGTCCAGCTGTGCTGTCCCCTCGCCGCGTCGCCGAACCCCATGCATCCCATACAGACGCGGGATACGTTTAAATCCGAATTGCCAAGTTTTATGTATTTCATTTTCGCTCCTTTTCCTTTCCCGGGCCGATCTCATTCTCCCGAATCATTCTCCCAAAAGCCCGATCAGGCAGTGGTACGTCAGCTCGTAAACAGATTGATACTCATAGTCCACGCCGGCTTCCTCCATGGCCGCTTTTTGCTTTTCCGTTACGGCGGCGTAGGGATAGACGCCGAACATGAAGGGGAAAAATACATAGATGAAATTCCGCTTTTCGGGGTCGCTCATTTCCGGGCAGAACTTATCCAAAATACCGCGGACGTTCCGCATCGCCTTTCCGTAGGCGGTTTTAAAGGACGCGAGCAGTTCCTTTCGGCTGTTGGCCTCCATATCGTAATTGTTCATGGAGAGGAGCTTCAGCAGCTGTTCCCTGTTTTCCAGGGAGCGCGCCGTTTTATCGGCGATCTGCTTTCGCGTCAGGGAGTCGTTTTTCTCAATGATCGTTTCAAGCTCCTCATTCCAGCGTTCATACTCCCGTTCAAACAGCGCCAGGAAGATCTCTTCCTTCGTCTGAAAATAATTGTAGATGGTCGGCCGAGAGAAAGAGGTCTCCTTCCCGATTTCCTTCAGGGTGATCTCCTTAAAGCTCATCGTTCGGTACAGTTTCTCACAGGCGCTGATGATTTCTTCTTTGCGCGCGGCGGTTCGTTCCGGTGATCCTTTTGGCATATCGGCTCCTTTCCGGGCTCCGTTTGTATTCTGACATCGTGTCAATTCATATTATAGCACATTCTGACACGATGTCAATAAACTATTTAACGCCGTCACGCGTTTTTTTCGTAACGGAGAAGGGAACGCCGTGAAGACGAAAACAATCCGGAACCGCGGAATCATTTGATACCGCGATTTCTCTCTCCCGTCGTTTCAGCGCGGGAAAAAGGGCCCGGTACCTGTTTCACACAGATATCGGGCCCTTTGGGCTCATTCCGGCACGATGAGGGTCGGCCGGGTCTTCCGCTTTCGCCGTCCTTTTTCCCTGTAATCGAAAAGGAGTTTCGTCTCCCCCGGGGAAACAGCGGTGATTTCACCGTTCCCGTCAAAATGAAGACGCACCGGCAAAAACGCGGCGCGGACGCGTTTATAGATCTCCCGCGGCGGAAAACCGACGTATTGGGGCAAATGGGCCGCGACGAAGGCTTCGTCCCGGATCCATTGATTCAGCGCTTTTTCCTCTTCCGCCCCGGTCTCACCGCCGCCGGCGAGAAGCGCGTCGAGGCGCAGCAGCGAAGACCAGCCGCCCGCCGTCAGCGGGATCCGGTCCTCCAGCACCCTCTCAAAGTTTTCGCTCCCCACCGCTTCCAGGGCGAGAAAAAGCTCAAAGGGGCTGACACCGCTTTTCAGCGCGAAGGCGAGCGTCCGCCGCAGGCGGCCTTTGTTGTAGATCTCGTCCATAAAATGATCGAGACGCTTTAAATCCGCCAGATCCGCCGAAGTCATCGCGTCGCCGGCGACGACCTCGTAGGGCGGGAACTCCTCGGCGGCGTAGCCGTACCGTTCCCGCTCCGCCGCCAGCCTCGTGCCGGGAAGGAGCTTTAAAAAACCCACCTGGAGATAATCGGGGCAGATCGACATCACCTCATCGAATCCGGCCTGAAAGGAAGCCAAATCCTCGCCGGGAAGGCCGGCGATGAGATCAAAATGGGTGTTCAGATTCTCCGCCGCGGCGAGACGACGGTAAAAATCTTTTGTTTTCTCCCACGAATTAACGCGGCCGATCTTTTTCAATACTTCACCATTAAGGGACTGAATACCGATCTCAACCTGAAAGAAATCCCGCGGAGCCGATGTGAGCAGAAAGACGGTCTCTTCGTCGAGAAGCTCCCCTTTCAGCTCAAAATGGAAAGTCATGCCTGCCGCATAGTGGTCAAGGAGATAGCGCAATATCTTTTTTCCCCGCTCCGCCGGAGCGTTAAAGGTACGATCCACCAGTTTTACAACGGGAATATGATGTTTCAGGAAAAAATCGAGCTCATGAAAAACACGTTCCAAAGGGCGTAACGCAACGCCTTTTTCCACCGAAGAAAGGCAAAATGAGCAGCGGTACGGACAGCCCCGTGATGTTTCATAGTAAACAAGGCGGTGCTCCATACGGGGCAAATCCTCTTCATGATAGGGAAACGGCCAATCTTCGGAAAAGGCCACATTACCATCTAATCCCGGAAGATTCCCGGCTTCTCTGCCCTCGGCGATAGCAGTCAGCAGCTTTGCCCAGGATCGTTCCGATGCACCGGCAACGATATAATCCGCCTTAGAAAAATCTTCCGGCAAATAAGTCGGCTCGGGACCGCCCAAAATGATTTTCATATCGGGGCATGCGTCCTTCAGCATGGGAAGAAGTTTATTTACCGTCTCTTTATTCCAAATGTAGACGGAAAAAGCGGCGATATCGAGCTCACGGCCGACAATATCATAAAAAATTTTCAGGATCGGTTCATTGTTGTTATATTCCAGCAATTCTCCCTCAAAATCCAAAGGAAGCTCTTCCCTCAGATAGAAAAGAGCGAGATTACTGTGAACAAATTGGCTGTTTATTCCGATCAGACCGACTTTCATAATAAACCTCCGCCGAGTCGTTAAATTAATGATATCATATTTCCGAATAAAAAACCACTTTTTTCACTCCATGTCAACGCCCGAGCAAACAATATCGACATCAATGATATGCCTTGTTTTAGCAAAAATAATCTCCGACGTCTGAAAACGTCGGAGATTACAGCTATTTTTTCAAAAAACTGTCTTGATATCGAACAGCAATCAGTCCCAACCGAGAGCTTTTCGTTTTTCATCGAAATCACGAACGATGCGGTTCCCCAATTCAACGGGATCAACATCAACGACCATAACACCGCCAAGCAGTTCTTTGGTATCTTCTTTAAAGAACTTCATGACTTTTTCCGAACCAAAGGCCTGAGGTTCCACACAATGATAGGAATTCATTCCGAGCATACGGAAGGCAAGACCGGCGGCGAAGCCTTTTTCGTTGCCCCATTCGGGAGAAGACTGAGCAAACGGCATATCCTTCAGAGCCTGACCGCAAAGTCCCGCCACGTTGGAGAATATACCCGTGGAACGTGTATTATCGATGCATTCTCCGACATGCCATGCCGGAGGCATATTGTATTTTTTCAAGAAAGCTTTCAAGGAATCGCCGGCTTTTGTTTCAGTGGCATCCATGTTGCAATATCCCAGCTTCAGCAGTGGGAAGGACGCGCAGCCGTTCGTCAAAACGAGAATATTATTTTTCATCAAAATATCAACGACATCAACGATGGCCCGCTCATAAACGACTTTCGGGTTGGTACAGCCGACAAGATTGACGATCCCTTTGATCTGTCCGCTTTTCACGGCTTCCGCCAGAGGTTCAAAAGAACCGCCCAGATCTTTTGTTACACTTTCGACACTGAAACCGAGTTCCGCTTCGACTTCGTAAGGAGGAATAAATACGGGAATGTTCTTTCTCTCTTCATAAGTTTCTATAGCGCGACAAATGATTTTTTTCGCGATTTCCTGCGTTTCGCCGATATTGGAATGTTCATGGTCATAAGCAATATGTTCAGCGCCGGGCAAACGAGTTGAATCATTTGTTGTAATGACTTTCGTTTTAAAGCAGTTTGCCACATCCATGATTCCGGGATAAATATCCTGAACATCGGCAATCCAGACATCCAGCGCACCGGTGCCGAGAACAAGCTCCGCTCCAGGAGGATTGCAAAGAGGAATAACATTGCCATAACGATACATAGCGGTCAGACCGGTGCAGCAGATGCCATAGAACTGAATGCCTTTGGCGCCCTTGCTCTTTGCCAATTCGACAAATTCCTCACTTTGACCGTAGCGAACGATTTCCTTTACCAAGGTAGGCATATGACCATGGATGGCAATATTCACATAACCTTTTTTGATGGCACCGACATTGACCATGGTCTTACGGCGTTCACCGACACCGAAGAGACTGTCCGTAGCGAGATTCGTATCCACAACTGTACCGAAAACAAACGTCAGTTCCGTACGAAGAAGCTGTTTAAGAATGTTTTTATAATCGCCGTCACAGCCTTCTCCGGAATTATGCATCGCTTCAAATACTTCGTGGTACGTACTGATCGGAAGGATCCCCAATTCTTTCCATACTTTTTGACGTTCTTCGGGGGAACAGTATTTTATTGTTTTAAATTCGTCGGCTTCCGCCCGGGAAAGGTCTTCCAAAAGGACATCGGCAAATTCAATGGCAATCTCATTAACGGTCTTTCCTTCGGTTTCAATACCGAAAGTCTTCGCTGTTGCAATCATTTTTTCTGCGCCGACGATAGGCAGTTTCAGCTTTCCTTCAGCCGCCCATTTCAAAGAAAGTATGACTTCTCTGGCATGCATACCATGCTGGGCCGTGCCGCCAGCAACGGTACGGAGCAGGTTTCTGGCAACGATCAGATCGGCATCAGCGCCGCAAATACCGCGGGGTGCTTTTTTTGTGATTCTGCAGGGTCCCATATGACAGATACGACAGCAGATACCGGAGAGTCCGAAATTACACTGAGGCTGCTGCTTATCAAAACGATCGAAAGAATTATCAATCCCCAGCTGTTCCATGCGAAGAATCATATCGCGAACGGCAGGATCCGGCGTTTTTTCTATGACATCCTGTTTTGAAGGGAATGTCTTGCGATAGGCATTGACCGCAGAAATATAGTCGGTCACATCGTTGGGATCGTGGTGGTGGTGATGGGCATGTTCGGTCACCTGACCGTTTTCATCAACATGAATGTGTTGGTCTTTACACATTTTCATCACTCCTTTCTTTTTTATATCACGGCGACAGGGTGCACCGTTTCAATCACGCTTATTTTTTATTGCGAAAAAAGAGCAATCATATTTATAACAATCACTGACTGATTGCACTTTCCGCATTATCATCATAAGTCAGCATTTTTTTATTCTTATCCTTCCCGTATTCACGATAGATAAATATTCCGAATCGGCAAAGAACGACTATGCAAAGAACAACGGCGATAACAGTTTCCGTTAAAGTAAGGCCGTTGATCAATGTTCCCGCTCCGTTTTCGACATATCCGCAAACATCTTTTAATGCGGTAGCACAAAGGACAAAAGGAAAAGTAAACGCCGCATGGCTCGGATAAAAATCGAGGAAAATCAATCGCAGCATATGGGCGAAGGCAAATACATAAAGAACAACAGATAAGACCAGAAGCAAAACGACGATCTGCGGCCGGGGATCCGCCGCCGAACGGAGGTAGGCGGCAAGGATCATACCGGCCGGCGCCGCGGATATACACACAAACGGACGCAGCTTTTGAGGAATTACGGATATCTTACCGTAACGGCGGACCATTAAAGGCGCCAATGTAGCAAAGCTTGCGGCACCAAACCACATAAACGGTTCGGCATATTTTTCCATGCCGTGAATCGGCGCGGTGACAGCGGCCATGGCAATACCGACATAAACAATAAACCAGGTACCGTAAACATTCTCTTTATTAAAATGGATAACAAATCGACAGGTAAAAAGGATCAATACGGAGCAATGAAAAAGAATTCCACTTAACCATAAATATTCGGAGAATATGGCGGCGGAATTCCCAAAAAGAGATACAATATAAACAGAAAGCAGCATGAGCGTCATAGGATAGGTGGCAAAACTGCCCAGTAAAACGGGGTTGAGCCCAATTCGATGAAATGAGCCCTTTACACAAATCATTTCTATCGTGACAAAGCACAACAATACAAAACTAAAGCATCCGCATAATTGCATCATGAAGGAAGAAACGTTTTCTGTCAACAAACCGAGACCGGCTAAACCTAACGCGACAGAACAAAGGGGTACACAAATATTTTCTTGATTTTTCATAAAAAACGCTCCTTTCTCTGACTTAATGGATTTCCTTACCGTAATTCCATTATAGCAGGGGCACGGAGCGTAAGGGTAGCAATTATCTGTTGGCATCCTCCAACAAATCGATTTTGTTACTTTCGATATAGTTCAGTGTATAATCTTTCCATTCCTTAATAAACTGATTATTACCTTTTTTCTTATTCCAAATGAGATAAACATCCCAATCAAAACTGTCTTCAAAGGGTATCAAGCGCAGATTTTCATTGATCATGTCCTTACTGATTAAATCAACAACCACGGAAATACATCTTTCCTGAGTGGTCATTTTATGACATAAACTGAAGCCGCTGGTATGATAGATCACATTGGGGAAGAAACCTGCGTTCCGACAAGCGGAATCGACCAATGCATTAATTTTGAATTCCCGTGATTCCAAAATCAGTTTCTCGTTTTCCAGATCCGCAAAACTAACGCTTTCTCTCTTGGCAAGAGGATGATTTTTATAGACAAGCAAGCTGACACCGGAAGAAAACAGTTTGATCGTTGTCAATCCCTCTTTATTAAAAGGACCAATAGCAAAACCGATGTCGAAATTCTCATTTCGGACATATTTCTCTATAAAACTGTCCGGATATTCCATATAATCGAGTTCGATCTCCGGATGGCGTTCTTTGAATTCCATAATGAACTCAATGCCCAAAATTCGAAAAACACCAAAAGAACTGACCACACGAAGCAGACCTTTTTCCTGCTGCTCCAATAATCTCATTTCCGCGACGAGATTTTCAAAATTAAACAACAGCGTTTCCGAACGCTCATACAAGCGATCTCCGTAAATGGTCGGAGAAACGCCAAAGGCGGTCCGTTCAAGCAATGACACGCCCAATTCCCCTTCAAGGGATTTAACAGCACGACTTAACCCCTGAGGTGTAATAAACAGATTTGCCGCGGCCTTATTGATACTTTTACAGTCGCATACTTCCCGAAACCAAATCAGTGATTTTGTATCCATAATGACTCCTTTCCCAATAACGTCAAATGATACAAAGATAGCTGAAAATGTTTCCATGCTTAAATGTGTTTTATAGGATTTATAGTCTCTGTTTATATTATAACACTTCTTTTGCACAACGAAAAGATAAAAAAACAGTACAAAAGGCAAATCACCTAATGTACTGCTTTTTTCTTTTGGTGCGGCAAATGGGTCTTTTTTACGTTTTTACGGATATAGAATTACATGATTGTAAAAATGAGAATTTTTATTTAATTCTTCCCAAAGCCTTTTATAACCAAAACGCTCCGCTAATGTGGGTTTATCGGAAAAAAGATTTGTACCCAACCCCAATCGGTCATTTTCAATGGTCACACCCATACTTGCCAGAATCGTGGGGAAAAGATCCATGGTAGTAAAGCATCGATTTTGTTCTTTTTCAGGTTCAACGGCAGTGTTAATAAATACATTGTAAACTTTACGTGCTGTTTGTCCCTCATGTACATCGCAGGTATAATCACCAAAAAAATCCACATTCATACTGCAATGATCACCAACAATTACAACAGTGGTATTGTCGTAAAAATCCTGTTTCTGTATCCATTGGAGAAATTCATTGATTTGCCGTGAGGCACATCGCCAAACATTACCGTACTGTACATCATACTCATTTTGACACAGTTCACAAACATACCCGTCCGGATGGTGAGTATCTGTGGTCAATAAAGAAAAATTGAAAGGCTGGCCATTTTCCCCTAAAGCCGTCAGCTCTTCTTTCGCGAATTCATAAAGAAGCTTATCATCAAAACCCCAAAAGACATTATCTTCCGGAGTGATAGCACCGCGATTCAGTTCCTCATTATAATCGATGATCTCATAGTTCCCATGTTGACTGAAAAAAAGAGTTTTACCGGCGAAATTAAAATCAGAACCGGCTAAAAAGACATTTTTGTAACCTTCATCCTCCAAAATATCTCCCAGCGAGGTAGCACCGGGCATAAAAGAGCTGCAATTTCCCATCGAGTTACTTAATTCAAGATTCTTCGTATTAGAAAGCCGTAAAGGTAATCCGCATGTCTCCGCCAACAGTCCGGCAATGGTCCAACCGCAACGAGGCGCCACAGTCGCACCTTCCAGCAATTCCGAATGGGAAAAACTGACATTTGTCTTAGCAATTTCCGTCATTTCCGGAATGTAGTTCTCATCCATCACCCCCCCCCGTTAGCTTTATCCATCAGAGAAGTTTCGGCCGATTCAATAAAAATCAAAATCAAATTTCTTTTGTTTTCGGGAAAAGTGATTTCTGTGACTCGCGGATCAACATACTCTTCTTCAATTAACGTGGATTGCGATAATTGGTTTTTTATGTAGGAAAAAAGAGCATACTGATGATTTGCAACAAAAACAAGAACACCACTCCAAATCAGAAAAATGATAATCCAAAATAAAGCAGCTTTTTTTAAATTATTTCCGTCACCCTTGCGCCGCAGAAAAGCATAGACTGTCTGTTTAATGACAATAAAAAAAAGAAAAAAGAAAACAGAAGGCAGAATAACTGTTAATATAAAACTATTTACAAAATTTTCCGCGACACCGACAATAGGCATACGCATATGAAAGATAATTTCATCTATCCCGATATTGCCATATTGATCTCCAACCCATTTCAGACTAAAACTCAAAAGCAACAATATGAGAATACAAATATCAAGGATAAACGCGTACAAAAAATCAATAAAACATTTTTTATTCTTTTTACTCATGATCATATAATACTTTCATTATTACTGGAATAACAGAATCATAACAAAAAAAATTTTTCTGTCAATAATTTTGCAAAGTATCGCTATATCATTAAAAATCGAAATGTAATTAATAACAACCAACTATACCATCCGGACAAAAAAAGACATACCAAAGTATTGGTATGTCTTTTATATGGTGCGGCAAATGGGACTTGAACCCATACGCTCTCGCACACGCCCCTCAAACGTGCCTGTCTGCCTATTCCAGCACTGCCGCATTTCTCTTTACACTGATATTATAGCATCGGAAGACGAAAAAATCAATAGAAATTCTTTAAAAAACGGAAAAAACTTTTTTTCGTCCTCTGCAGTGTCTTGCGCGGACAGCCCCTGTTATCGATGACCCGGTGAGCGTATTTCCTTTTTTCGGCAAAAGGCATCTGGCTGGCGATCATCGCTTTCGCCAACGCTTCGTCAACGCCGTCCCTTGCCGTGAGGCGGCGAATCTGTTCTCTTTCATCGACGCGCAAAAGCCATATCTCGTCGCAGAGCGGCGCGTACCCTCCTTCGATCAGCAGCGGCAGGACGAGCAGCTGATGATCACGGGGCGACGTCAGCAGATCGTGAACGACGGCGTCATAAATCGCGGGGTTCACGATGGCTTCCAGCTTTCTTTTCGCCTCCGGATCGGCGAAAACGAGCTCCCGCACGGCGCGGCGGTTCAGTTCCCCGTCGGGAAGCAGATATGCATCGCCGAAAGCGGCGGCGATTTCCCGCAAGAGTTCCCCGCCGGGGCGATACAGTCTTCTCGTGATGACGTCGCCGTCAATGATATCGACGCCGAGTTCACGCATGTAATCGGAAACGAGGGTCTTTCCGCTGGCGATCCCGCCGGTCAGACCGATGACACCCATGGTCTCTCACCTCTTTTGACATTTCGGGCAGAATGACGTCGTTCTGCCGGCGCATTTGGTCTCCTCAATGGCGGTACCGCAGAGAAGACAAGGCTCCCCGGCGCGGTGGAACACAGCCAGGTGCTCCTGATGGCCGCCGGTCTCACCGTAGCCGTCGCGGAAATCCCGAAACGTAGTGCCGCGATGCTCAATGGCTTCGAGGAGCACCGTCTCACAGGCCTTTTTCAAACGCTGTATCTGACGGCCCGTCAGCTCGTCGCAGCGGCGCAGCGGATGAATCCCGGCGCGGAACAGAATCTCGTCGGCGTATATATTACCGATCCCGGCGATAAAACACTGGTCGAGAATACGGGCTTTGACCGGACAGCGGCGGTCCGCCAGCCCTTCCTTCACATAGCAGACGGTGAACTCCCTGTCCATCGGCTCATAACCCAGCTTTTTGAACCCCTCTTCCGTTTTGCCGCCGGTGCCCGCGACGCAGAAACGGCCGAAACGGCGCACGTCGCGGTAGAAGAACCCGCCCCGCTCAAAGGAGACGACAAGGTGACAGTGACGGTCTCCCGCAAACGCATCGTCAAAGGCGATGAGCTGGCCGGTCATACGCAGATGGAGTAATAGTTCCTCGCCGGTTTCAAAGCGAAAGATCAGATACTTGCCGCGGCGGCCGATGGAAGTCACGGTGTTGCCGACGAAAAGCGCTTCCAGCGCCGCGGCGGAAACGCCGTCGAGGATCCCGGGATGGCGGACGCTGGCGGCGGTGACGCGCCTGCCGACGATTTTTTGTTCGGCGCTTCTTCGCACCGTTTCAACTTCGGGCAGTTCCGGCATGATTCCCGTTCACTCCTTTTCCATGTGGTACCAGTCTTTGCCTGTTTTCATATCGACGGTCAGGGGCACCCGCAGGGAAACGGTGTGTTCCATCACGTCTTTTAAAAGCGCTTTCATCTCTGCCAGCTCGGAAACGGGACAGTCGAGAATCAGCTCGTCGTGCACCTGGAGAATCATTTTACTGCCGCGGCGCTCCGCTTCCAGAACGTCGTGGAGCTTCACCATCACCGCCTTGATGATATCGGCGGCGCTGCCCTGAAGCGGCGTATTCATCGCCGTCCGCTCCGCGAAGGAGCGCAGATTGAAATTGCGGCTCTTGATGTCCGGCAGATGGCGGCGGCGGCCCATCAGCGTTTCGGCGTAGCCCTTTTCCCTGGCGTCGGCGACGGTCTGATCGAGATAGGACTTGACCCGGGGATAGCGGGCAAAATAGCTGTCGATATAGGACTGGGCTTCCTTGCGGCTGACGCCGATGTCCCCGGCCAAACTGTAGCTGCTCATACCGTAGATGAGGCCGAAATTGACGGTCTTTGCCGCCCGGCGCATATCCGTGGTGACTTCGGCAACGGGGACACCGAAGATTTCCCCGGCGGTGCGGGCGTGGATGTCCTCACCCTCCGTAAAAGCGGAAATGAGCACCGGATCATCGGCAAAGTGGGCCAAAAGGCGCAGCTCGATTTGGGAGTAATCCGCCGCCAACAGAACGTGCTCCGCGTCGGAAGCCACAAAGGCCCGGCGGATCAGCCGCCCTTCCTCCCCGCGGACGGGGATGTTCTGCAGATTGGGATCGGCGGAAGAGAGCCGCCCCGTCGTGGTGACGGTCTGCAAAAACTTGGTGTGGATGCGCCCTGTTTCCGGCGAGACTAATTTGGGCAGAACGTCGGTGTAAGTCGATTTCAGTTTGGAGAGCGTGCGGTAGGACAGGATCTTTTCAATGATGGGGTGAAAGCCCCTGAGGTGTTCCAAAACTTCGTTGTTGGTGGAATATCCGGTCTTTGTCTTCTTTCCTTTGGGAAGATCCAGTTTTTCAAAGAGAATGACCGAAAGCTGTTTCGGGGAATTGAGATTGAACTCCTCACCGGCGAGAGCGTAGATATCCCGAATCAGCGTATCCAGAACGGCGCCAAGCTCCCGGGACATATCGTCCAGCGTTTCCCGGTCGACCCGGATCCCCTGATGCTCCATATCCGCCAAAACGGGAGCGAGGGGAAGCTCCACCTCAAGATACAGTTTCAGGCAGTCCTTTTCTTCCAGCCGTTCGCGGAGCACCGGCGCGAGGTCGAGGAGCATGCGGCTTTCGGCAAACGCTTTTTCGTTCTCAAAGAGGAAGGTATCCGTTTTCAGATAGCGGGAGATCAGCGCGTTCGGCTGATACGTCGCCGTTCCGGCCTCGTCGAGATAGGCCATGATCTCCGTATCGTCAACGATGTTCTTCGGCGATATCCCCGCGGCGAGACAATAACGGCAGAGCGCTTTCAGTCCGGAGCACACTTTGGCGACGGAAGCGTCGCCCAAGAGCGCGGCGATCTCCGCTTCGTGCTCCCGCAGGGAAAACGCGGCGGCGCGGTTTTGCTCATCCGCGGCATAGAGCGTGTCGCCGTCGATAAAAACACCGATCCGCGCGGCGCCCGTGAACGCCGCCGGGTCAACGACGGTGATTTCAAAGGGACGTTCCTCGGCAACGGAGGCAAAGAGACCGCCGACTTCCGCTGCGGAAGGCGGGCCTTCCCTTTTCAGCTCTTCCACATAGCCGCGAAATTCCAGATCCCGATAGAGAGCGAGGAGCCTTTCGTATTCCTTTTCCGCCGGGATCAGCGTTTCCCAAGGACAGTCCAGCGGCGCGTCGGTAACGATGGCCGCCAGCTCCTTGGAGAGAAAGGCGTTGTCCCTGTCGCTGACGAGTTTTTCCCGCATTTTGTTTTTGGGAAGCTCCTCGATATGGTCATAGAGGTTTTCCAGCGTTCCGTAGGCGGAGAGGAGTTTCAGCGCCGTTTTTTCACCGACGCCTTTCACCCCGGGGTAATTATCCGAGGCGTCGCCCATCAGCCCTTTTAAATCGATGAGACGGATCGGCTCCATGCCGTAGGCCGCTTTGAAATCCGCGGCGGTGGTCTTTTTCAGGTCGGTCAGCTGTTTTTTGCCGCTGACGATGGTAATTCCGTCCCCGAGCACCTGCAGCAGGTCTTTATCACCGGAAAAGATAACGGCTTCCTTGCCCTCGGCGGCGGCGCGCGCCGCCAGGGTGCCCATGAGGTCGTCGGCTTCGTATTCATCGGACTCAAGGCACCGAAAACCGTTCAGCGCGAGCACCTCACGAATCAGCGGGAACTGTTCCGCGAGCTCCGGATCGGTCGGTTTGCGCTGGGCTTTATATTCGGCGAACCGGCGATGACGGAACGTCGCTTTGCCTTTATCAAAACAGACGGCAACATAGTCCGGCTGTTCCTGTTCCATCACCTTATGCAGCATTTTCAAAAAGCCGTAAACGGCGTTGGTATAACGGCCGTCCGCCGTTTTTAAAGGCGGCAGACCGTGATAAGCGCGGTGCAGAATATTATTCCCGTCAATCAGCAAAACCTTTTCCATGATACACCTCAAACTTCATACTCTCGTTTTATTATACCATAAAATCCGCCCGCATCAACAAAAGAAAAAGCCCGCCAAACAAAAACTGTTTCGCGAGCTTGGCAGGGGCACAACGACTCGAACGCTGAACCAATGGATTTGGAGTCCACTACTCTACCAATTGAGCTATACCCCTATGTCGGAACGAAATTATTATACACCCTGGGGGTGGAAATGTCAATCCCTTTTTTAAACAATAACGGAATCAAAAAGGACGGGAAAAAAATCGGGCCATCGCCATGAGAAACGATGGCCCGGTTTTATGCCTGTCGCTGCTTTTACGCGCTGCGGCGGCGAACGGCGACAATCAGCGCCGCGCCGGAGAGGAGGAACAGCGCGACAAACAGGCCGATGTTCTGTTCATCGCCGGTCTGCACGTTTTTGTTGGAATTGCTCTTGCCGGTGGTGTCGGAATCGTTGCCGGAGCTGAGGGAGACCTTGACGGAAACGGTGTTCGAATTGTAAGCGCGGGCGGAATCGTTGTTGAACGTCGTCTGAACGGTGTTTGGAATCACCGCGATGTTGTCTTTGGCGTAAGATGTCATATCGACATCGGTCAGCGCTTTGGCTTTAAAGCTGATCGTCACGGTTTTCCCACGGAGCGAGGACGCGTCGGCGATGGTGACCGTCAGTTTCTGACCATCGATCTCGACTTTCGCGCCGGTCACGGCCTGGCCGTCACAGAGCACGGAGACTTCATCCGCTTTGGAAACATAGGTGAGCACTTTTTCCAGCGTATCGGTAATCACCACGGATTCGGCGTCGGCGCTGATGGCCTGGGTAATGGTATAGGTGAACGTATCGTTTCTGGAAATGAAGGCCGTTTTATCGATGCCCAGCACCGGAGCGGTATCGACGGCTTTCCATTTCGCCGTGTAGGTCACGTTGCCGTCGGCGTCCACCGACCGATCCCAGCCGTTAAAGGTAAAACCGTCGCGGGTGGGGTCCGCCGGGGCTTTCGGTTCGTCCGCGCCGACCTTTTGCGTGATCTTATCCTGGATCACGGTCTGGTCATCGTTGACGTACATCACCCAATACGTTTTTTCCGTATAGACGACGGTCTCTTCGGTGTCGTCCATCGTCGCTTCCGCTTTCAGTTCCGCGATCTTTTCCTTATCGGCGACATAGCCGCTGATTTCCGGAGAGACCGCTTCGGCGAAGACGCTGACCTCGGCCGTCCATTCTCCGTATGTCACATTGCCGGTCTCCGCGTCGGTTTCCGCCGTTCTGGTAAAGGTCACCTTCTGAACGACATCTTTGGCGGCTTCCGCGCCGTCGGCTTTCAGATAGCGGTAATGAATCGTCCGCGTGATTTCTTTTGTGGTTTCCGTATCGGCGGCGTCCTGTTCGTCCGCGAGAACATGATAGACAATACTGTCGCCGTCGGCCTGTTCCGCCGCGGGAACCGCCTGTTCCTGAGGGACTTCACCGAGGACATTCCGAACGCCGAAAGACAGCGTCAGAGCGAGGACGACAGCGAAGAGAGCCGACAGGAAAAGCAGAGATTTTTCCTTTGTCACCGTTTTTTTCATCATACCGGTTGACTCCTTTCAAAATCCGTTTGTAAGCTCAGTATAGCATATAAAAATTGGGAATGCAATCCTTTGACGGTTTTAAATACGGTTTCGGCGCCGATTTAAGAAAGGTTTAAGAAATGTGACGTCTCCAAAAGCCCGGTGGGCTTCTTCGCTGCCTTCTCCTGTCCGAAAAGCGCTTCCGTCCGCGCCGGATTTCAGCGTTCCATATCGGCGGCGCCTTCCGCGGGGAACCGTTCCGTCACGACCCTGAATCCGGCCGCTTTCAGCACCGCGGCGGCGAGACCGTCACCGGGGATGAGTTTTCCGCTGAACGATCCGTCGTAGACGGCGCCGACGCCGCAGGAAGGGCTGTTCGCCTTCAAAATACAGAGCGCGGGACGGTATTTTTGAGCCAGAGCCAGCGTCTTTTCGGCGCCGCGGCGGAAAAAGGCGGTGACATCTTTTCCCTCCCGGTCCATCACCGTGTCGCCGCGGATCTCCGCGGGCGGACGGGGCGTGGGCAAACCGCCGAGACATTCCGGGCAGACCGCTTTATATTCCCGTCCCTGGAGAAAGGCGATCACAGCGTCGTTTTTGTTATGTCCGCCGCTGTATTTGCAGTTTTCGCCCAGCAGGCAGGCACTGACAAAAATCATGTTTCGCTCTCCCCTCTCCGTTCCTGTTCCAGCCGGTCCAAGGCTCTGTAAGCCAGCTCCACGGCGTTGCCGTTCTTCTCCTCGATCGCCCGAAGCAGCAGCCGCATATCCTCCCGGACGGTGTTGCCGTCGGCGCTGCAGGGGCTTTTCACCACCGGCAGACCGACGTTCTGGGCATGACGGCGGATCAGCTCCTCGGGGACGGAGAGCATCGGCCGAATCACGGTGACGCCTTTGCGGTCAAGATAGGTCTTCGGTTTGAACGTGTCGGCTTTGCCGGCGTAGAACAGATTCAGCAAAAACGTCTCGACGTAATCTTCCCGGTTATGGCCGAGGGCGACTTTATCGTAGCCGTTCCGTTTCGCAAGGTCATTCAGGGCTCCCCGACGCATCTTGGCACAGAGGGAACAGGGATTCTTCTCCCCGCGGATATCAAAGACGACGGCGCCGATATCAGTCTCTTCCACAAACAGCGGCACGTTCAGCTCGGCGCAGAAACGTTCCATCTCGCTCCGTTCTGCGCCGAGACCGAGATCGACGTAACCGGCGGCAAGGGGGTATTTGTATTTGGAACTCCTCAAAAAGGTGTTCAGCACGGTCAGCAGCGTAAAGCTGTCCTTCCCGCCGGAAAGCCCCACCATGATCCCGTCCTCATTGTCAATGAGATTGTGGCTTTTGATGAAGGCCAGCGTCCGGCCGTATATTTCACGAAAATAGCGCATTTTTTCGTATTCCTTTCCTCTACCGGTCATTGTAACGGCTGACAAGCCATTTGTCAACAAAAAAACCGTGCCTCCCCGAAAGGGAGCGGCACGATCTCAGAGGGCCCGGAAACGGTGAAGCGTCCGACATTCAATAGAACCTTGTCATCGGTCCCACCTTCTTTTTCCGTTCTTACGGAAACAGATGAAAATACGCGGCGCCGGGAATGTTCTTTTCAATTTCTTCCTTTTCGGCGGCGGCCATCGCCGCGGACAGCGTCGCGAATTCCCTTTGACCGATTCCGTACCGGGTCGGCGCGCCGGGACAGATCATTTCGGGATTTTCCGCGATATACCAGCGTTCCTTCATTTTTTTCAGCCGATAGCGCAGGGTGTTCCGGGAGGGAATGAGTCGGACGATGTATCCTCCGTCGGGCCGGTCCTGATCGATGCAGAGCAGCCAGTCGGTGGCATTCAGCGTCACTTCGGCGGTGTCACCGTGAATCGCGCATTCCGTCACCTTCGGATCGGCGAGACCGGCGGCGACGCCTACGGAAAAACAGCCGTTGCCGTCGATTCCGCCGCTTTCCGCCATCGCTGTCAGGTTACTTTCCGCCACATTCGCCATCGCCTCGGCGTAATCGGGCACAAAGAAAGAGAAAAGCGGCTCGGTCTGACGTTTCAGCAAAAGCTCATTTTGCTCCGGCGTCAGCAGGGCGATGAGATTTCCCTCCGCGTCAAGGTTTCGTCGGAGATAGGCGACGGGAACGATGCTTGTTTGACTCAGATAGTGATGTCCGTTGATGACACATTGTTTCGCCGCTGCCGCTTCTTCCGAATCCTGTCCGCCGAAACCGGTCCGGTTTGGGACGAGGGCAAAAACGAGCGCCGCGCAGAGAACAGAGAGCGCGGCAGTAACGGCGATGATGCTTCTTTTTTCATTTCGGTTCCACCTCCCTTTTCCCCGTCGGGAGACACTCACGCGGGGAGAGTATGGCCGTTCCGTTTTTTCCAGTATATCGAAACGGTTCCCTGCCGTCGACGGCGATTACCCCATCGTTCCATGAAAAACCCGTGAACACGGACAGGAGTTTTTGACAAAAAATGCGGTCCCTCTATTGACATATTTCATTTTTTTGCTATAATAAAGAATACGCCGAAGTGATGGAATTGGCAGACGTGCCGGACTCAAAATCCGGTGGTGGCAACACCGTACCGGTTCGACCCCGGTCTTCGGCACCAACCAAAAAAGCCGGTTTTTGCCGGCTTTTTTCCTTTATACGCCCCTTTTAGCTTTCGACCGCGATGGCGTCAGATCAAGAAAAGACCCGCTGATCCGAACGGCGTTTCGTTCTTTCGAAAGAACGATGCGGTTCGGAAACAGGCGGGTCTGTTCGATTCGGGAGAATCTACTTCCGCGCGCGTCTCAGCCGCGCGGCGAGGAGATTCAGCAGCACGCCGCAGGCGGCGAAACAGAGCATATAGACTCTGCCGAGATTCGTCATGTAGACAATGAGCATCTGCCCCAAAACGGGATAATGCTTTTCAAGTCGGCCAATGTAGTTGACGTAGGGAACGTCTTCCGGATCTTCCTTTTCGTTGGCGTCGCCCTTGGTCACAAAACGACCCTCAACGGTGTGGTTCGTAACGACCCGGTGGACCACGACGCTGCCCTCGCCCATAAAGGCGATGATCTCACCGTCCTCGATATCATCCGGCGGAATCTCCTTTACATAAGCAAGGCTCCCAACGGGGATTTCCGGTTCCATACTGCCGCTGACGATGGTATAGGCCTCGTAGCCCAAAAGACGCGGTACGGCGACGGGAATCGCCGTGACGATCACAAGGGCCAGAATGAGGATTCCCAGGATATTGCAAAGGGCAGGAATGTATTTCCTACCCTTTGCGCCGGAACGCTTTTTTTCTTTCGGCGTTCTCTCACTCATTTCTCAGTTCTCCTTAATCGGAACTTATCCTTTGTTTTCGGGATCTTTCTTTTGCTCACCGGCTGCGGCGTTGGCTCTCGCCCGTTTTCTCGCCGCCGCGGCCTGATCCGCTTTGCGTTTTTTGTAGAACAGATAGCCGCCCGCGGCCGCCGCCGCGATTAACACGGCGATGCCGATGCCGATACCGACTTTCGCGCCGGTCGAGAGGGAGCTGCCGGAGGTTTCCGCCACAGCGGTATCATCCCCGTCATCTTCGGGGAGGTAATCGGCCAGAGGCACTTCATCATCGGCGATATCCGTGATTTCGTTCGGCTGCTGCGGTTCCGTGGCCTGATTGCCGCCGGTGGTGCCGCCGGTCGTGCCGGTGGTGCCGCCGGTCGTGCCGGTGGTGCCGCCCGTGGTACCGGTGGTACCTGTGGTGCCGGTGGTACCTGTGGTGCCGGTGGTACCGGTGGTGCCGGTCGTACCACCCGTGGTCCTAGTCGTACC
>CADBQN010000036.1 GCA_902796855.1 uncultured Bacillota bacterium
CGGCGATAAGTCCGGCACTTTCCGACACAGCGACAAAAAATATCAAGTGATCCTCGAAGTTCATTCCGCAAAGCGGCAAGTCCAGCTCAGAGGGGCGACAAAGGCTGATACACGGCGAAATCACCCGTCTCCGACGATTCGCATACCGTTTTGTATAGCGAATCGCCGAATCCGGGCGAGTTTCACCGCGTCTAAGCCTTTCTCACCCCTCTGAAACGCTCTGCGTTCATCGTTTTTTTACCCCGTAAGGGGGCTCTTATGGCGCAGAAATATAATGGCATTCGAAGTCTATGCCGCGCAGTTTCATTCTGTCATTCTTTCATTCCAAATCATGTGATTCTTTCCATGATTTTATAATATTGACATCGTTACTTGTAAAAAAGGGCTTTTTTTACAAGAAAAGCCCTTTCTTTAAGATTTGTTTGTTAAAAAACCCCGTTTTTTACAAGAAAAAATGTTCTTTCCCCTCACCCCGCGATGTGCCGGTCGTTCCGCGACGCCCGGCGGATCACCCGGAAGGAGACGGCGAACATGGCGGCGGCGAAGACGATGAAGACCAGCGTGCTCAGGGGCGACGTCATCGTGGCGATAAAGTCGTAGCAGCCGTGGAGCAGCGTGGGCACGACGACAGCGAAAAGACGGTATTGCCGCGCCCGGCTTCGGTCCCCCGCCAGCTCACAGCGCTTGGCCGCGCCGTACCAGACCCCCATGAACACGCCGAAACAGGCGTGACCGGGCACGGCGGTCACGGCCCGGACCGCCGCCGTGGCGAGGCCGTAGCTGAACACGTAGCCGATGTTCTCCCAAAGGGCGAAGCCCAGGGCGACAAAGACCGCGTAGACCACGCCGTCGAACTGATAGTTGAAATGAGGCGATTTCCACGTCCTGACCCGGAGGAGCAGGTATTTAAAGCCCTCCTCGGAGAGGCCGACGACGATGAAATAGAGCAGCAGGTCGTGGAGGAGGCCGCCGCCGAAAACGGCGCCCAGGGCCGTCACGCCGATCTGCTCCGCAATGGAGGCCGGCAGCGTGGAGAGGACGCCCATCACCACCAGACTGACGAGAAGCCCCGGCGGCTCCTTGTCCAGTTTGTCCGCGTTGTAGACTTTGATCAGCAGCCAAACGGCGGGGATGACCGCCGCGATGACGAGAATGTTCGCGACACTGAGGAAGATCATTGTTTTCTCCTTTTTTATTTTGCACCGCTCTGTTCTTTATTTTTTCGGCGCGGTTTCTTCTTTTTTTCTCTCTTTTCCGTGAGGATCGTCAGCGCCATCAGCGCGACGGCGGCGACGGCGGCGTAAGTTCCCGGCGGCGTCACAATAAAAGCGTAGACATAGCCGAGCTTCGGCACGATCATCGCCGGTGTGCCGATGACGTTGGCAAAGGGCACCGGCGCGGCGTCCTCCGCCTCGTTGGCGTCGCCTTTCGTCCGGAACAGTCTGCTTTCGCCGTCGACCTCCGTCACGCGGTGGGTCACGGGGAGGTCCATGCCCTCGGCGCGGAAGGTGATGATCTCCCCGGCGGCGATGTCCTCCGGCACCGTTTTCCGCACGTAGAGAACGGAACCGACGGGGCAGGCCGGTTCCATCGACGGCGAGAGGACGACGTAAGGCGCGCCCCACAGAACGCGGGGAACGGCGGCGGCGACGGCGGCCAGGGCGAGTATGACGAGAAACAGTGTGGCGAGGAAGGAATGGGCCCCGCGGAAAAATGACGTCATGGCGAGATCCTCAAAAGCGCATATTTTTTAAGGAAGCGCTGAAAGAATCAGCGTTTTCTTAAAAATACCACAGGATCCGTCATTTTGCAAGAAAAATGAACGGATTTTGTCCCTTTCGATGACGCGTTTGACAAACGGGGAGGGAGCCGATAAAATGGAAGAAAAAAATCCGCAGACCGCGGAAGAAAAGGTGAAGCGCTCATGGAAGAAACCATTCGCGTCCGGGCGGCGGTCCCGGCGGACGCCGCCGCTCTGCTGGCGATTTACAGACCCTATGTGGAAAAAACGGCGATCAGCTTCGAGTGGGAGGCGCCGACGGAAGCGGTGTTCCGCGGCCGGGTGGAAAAAACGCTGAAACAATATCCCTACCTCGCGGCGGAGCGCGGCGGCGAGATTTTGGGCTACGCCTATTGCGGCGCCTTCGTGCCCCGGGCGGCCTACGACTGGACGGCGGAGACCACGATCTATCTGCGGGAAGACCAACACGGCCGCGGCCTGGGGCGCAGGCTCTACACGGCGCTGGAGAACGTCGCGAAGGCCCAGGGCTATCGGACGCTCTACGCCTGCGTCGGCGTTCCCGCCGTCGAGGACGCGTATCTGACCTTCAACAGCGAGTCCTTCCACCGCCATCTCGGCTATGACGTCGTCGGCACCTTCCGCGGCTGCGGTTATAAATTCGGAGTCTGGTACGACATGGTGTGGATGGAAAAGCGCCTCGGGGAGCCGCAGGGCGATCCCGGCGCGCCGATCCCTTTCCCCGAGCTGAGCCCGGCGGCCCTCGCCGCCGCCGGCGTGGAACCGTAATCCTTTTCCGGTACGGACGGTAAATAAAGACGAAGCGAACGAATCTCCCGTTCGCCGGCGGCGGAGGCCGGCGCGGGAGATTCGCTTTGTTTTATTTGAGGAAATATTCTTTTATTTGTGAAATAATTTATGTGGAAAATCTTTTGAAATGCGGGAAAATCGGTTGACCCTGCAGTATGGTTGAGGTTTATAATTATAATAGCGAATTGGCTCATGAAACGCGCAAAGGAGGTGTGTCGTTCCGCGGCAGGAGATCGGTTCCGCCGCGTCTGTCTTACATGTACAACGAGGTATTCACGAATTTTGGAAGGAGAATTGCTGCAATGAGAAAACAATGTATTTTTATGAGTTTGATTGCCGTGTTTGTGCTCTGCTTCTCGTTCGGCGTGTTCGCTCACGAACAGGGCTATACCACCTCCGCCGGGGAAGCCGAGGACACGAACACCTACACGATCGACGAGCAGATCCAATCCGGCTTCACCAGCGCCGACAAACAGCTGTGGATCGGCACGACCGACGCCTGGCAGAAAGCCGGCGGCTACATCGATCACACGAAATCGGTCATGGTGAACGGCGAAGCCGTCAACGGCGATGATATCTTCATCACCAACGGCAAAGTCGGCATCGCCCTGGCGGTGAAGACCCGGGATCCCTGGGGCTATCCCGCCGGTTCGATCCTCGACGCCGGCGTCATCGCCAACAGCGCCGCCGACGTCTCCGACGTGAAGACGATCCGGCCGGACCGCGACAGCACCTTTGATATCCAGCCGCTGATCAACGGCTGGGACGCCTGGTCCCCCAACAACTGCGGGACGGTCGCCTTTGATTTGGTGAAATACGATTTCGCCGCCAAGGAAGTGAACGGCCCCGACGCCATCGACGCCGTCGCCGTCGTACTGGGCTACAATGTGTCGGGGAACACCTTTGATGTCGTGACCTACTACAGCATCGCTCCCGATGCCGATTTCGCCTATATGTACACCTACCTCAAGAACACCGGCGGCAAAGACCAGCGCACGACGTTCCACATCTCCGCGACGAACAAAGGGGATGACGGCGGCGCGATGTTCACGAACCAGGTCATTCAGGGCGCCGCCGGTTACACGAACACCGATAAAGCCGAGTATTTCTGCGGAATCATGATCCCCGGCACCTTTAAGACCTCCGCCGGGAAAGACGTGACCGTCGGCTACTACACCGGCGCCAGCGGCTACAAAGAGCTCGTTGTGGCCGAAGCGAGAAATTATTTCTATACCTTTGCCGCCGACGAAAGCCTGACCTGCCCCTGCTCCGTCGTGATCGGGGATACCTCCGACTGGAGCGCCCTGAACGAGGACTACCTCACCTATATGGGGCTCAATGACGAATCGGGCATGACCGTCGTTTCCGGCACGGCGGAAAAGGACAGCACCATCATCGTGAAACAGGGGAACCAGATCTACGGCTGGTTCAACTCGGACAGCCAGGGGAATTTCAGCTTCAAAGTCCCGCAGAACGACGGGATGGAATATTCCTGCTACATCGAAAAGGACGGCTTCTGTGACGGCGCGGCCGTCGCCATTGACAACGCCGGCCCGACCTGTGAAGGACTGGTCGTTGAAAAAGGCGAAGCGAAAGTCCCCGTCAAGGTCACGGTAAAGGATCAGAACGGCGACCGCATCAGCGCCAAGATCGAGGTCTTTAAGGGCAGCGCCGACGCGGAAGGGAACCTGACCTACGCCAGCGACTATCCCACCATCCGCTTTAACGGCAACAGTATTTTCTACAACGACGACAAAAAGGGTGATATTGAGTTCACCGTCGTTCCCGGCGCGTTCAAATTCGCCGTCTACGGCTACGGCTACTGGTATTATTCCAAAGCGGTGGAAGTGAAGGGCGACGCTTCGGCGGCCGACTTTAACGGCAATTACGAAATCACCGTGAACGTCGACCGGAAGACCGAAAAGAACTGGTACAGCGTCGACATGCACCACCACATCAACAAGAACGAGGCCTTCTCCTCGCCGGAAGATGTCATTCAGTCCATTGCCGCCGCCGGTCTCGATATCGCCATGGCGACAGACCACGACTTCACGACGAACAATGAGTCCTGCTTCACCTATTCCCAGAAGTACGACACCCTTTACGGCTTCATCTCCTCGGAAGAAATCAGCTGTTCCTGGGCCCACTACAACGTCGTTCCTTACGATATTACCGGCTGGGAATACTTCTATGACGAAAATCAGGACAACAACATCATTCCCTCTTACGCGAATCTCGGCACCTTTGTCGACATGACCCACGAAAAACACGCCTACATCAACGCCAATCACCCCTGGCAGAGCTACGGCCTGTTCTACGCCTACGCCGGCAACAGCATCCCCGGCGGCTATACCGATGAATACGACGGTATTGAAATCAACTCCTGCGAAAGAGACGCCACCAATGTCGACACGATGCTCAGCGCCATGGAACTCTGGAGCTCCTATCTCCAGAAATCCGCGCTCTACACCGACATCGACGGCGGCGATGTCGCCACGGAAAAGGCCCACTATCTCGTCGCCGGTTCCGATACGCACGACGTCCGCTACATCAACTGGTCCGCGGCGGACTACACGAACCCCAGATACGGCTATTACAGCTCCGGGAAAGCGCGGCTCTTTGCCTACGCCGAGCTTGAAAAAGGCGAAAAAGGCGGCGCCTACGGCGAATACGAAGACAACGCCATCACCTTCGGCAACGCCGCTCAGTCCGGGAACAGCTACGTTTCCTTCGGGCCCATCGTCAACATCGACCCGGAAAAACTGCCCGGCGGCGATGAACCCGGCCAGGCCCATTTCTACGACGTCAACGCCGACGGCAGCTTCACCGTGGATGTCAGCTACGACAGCATCAACGGCGTGAAAGATATCTATGTCCTCACGCGCTACGGCGAGGAAGACCTCAACGACGGCGCCTTTACCCAGGCGACGTACCACGGCACCTATGTGAAATACGATAAAGCGGCCACGGAAGCCACCCGGGAAACGGTGAAATACGACGAAAAGACCGGCCTCTATTCGGCGACGGTGACCGTCCCCGCGTCCTCGGGCAACAACTGGGTCTCCTTTGTGGTCGTCGATGACATCGGCTGCTACGCGATGACCAATCCCTGGTGGGTCTCGAAGTTCACGGACTGCGACCCGAACAAATGGTACGGACCGGCCATCGACTACTGCGCCGATAAAGAAATCATCAAAGGCTACGGCGACAACATCTTCAAACCGGATCAATCGGTGACCCGGGCGGAATTCGCGGTCATGATGTACAGATATCTGGGCAGCCCCGTTTCGGGCAACGAAAAGGTCGCCTTCTCCGATGTCAAGGAAAACAGCTGGTACAGCGACGCCGTGACCTATTTCTCCGCGGAAGGCGTCATCAACGGTTATCCCGACGGCACCTTCGGCCCGAACCGGACCATTACCCGGGCGGAAATCGCGCAGATCGTCTACAAAGCTTTCGGCCTGAACAAGGGCGTGGTGAAATTTAAAGACGTTCCGTCGGGCGCCTGGTATTATGACGCCGTGACGGCCCTGGCTTCCGCCGGCGTGGTCAACGGTGTCGGCGACGGTCTCTTTGAACCCAACGCCAACGCCACCCGCGCCCAATCCGCGCAGTTCATTTTTAAGGCAGATCGGATCCTCGGCACCGACACGGAATCGGAAACGAAGTCCTGAGCGGGATTCCCTTCTCGATCAGGCGCTGTTCCCGCCCGCTTCGGCGGGCGGGGACCGGCGCCGCGGCGGTGAAATCCCTTTCCCCGCCGAAAGGTAAAACGGAAGAGCGATATGAAAGAGCAACTGTATACCATCGGCGAGATCAGCCGTTTGAGCGGCATCAGCATTTCGACGCTGCGCTATTATGACAAGATCGGTCTGATCCGTCCGGAAAAAGTGAATGAGAAAACGGGGTATCGGTACTATGCCGAGGGCATCCTCGTGAAGCTGTCCGTTCTCTGTTCCATGAAGGAGCTGGGCTTTTCCCTGAAAGAGATCAAAAGGCTCCTCCCCCGGGAGAGCGTCGGCGATCTCGAGCGGATGGTCCGGGAAAAACTGGATCACCTGACGGAAAAAGCGGCGGCGATCTCCTCCTCCGTCTTCGTCCTCAATTATTTTCTCACCCTGTTCGACGAGGCGAGAACGGCCCTGTCCGGCGGTGGGGAGCGGTTTTCCGTTCATTATTATCTCCGCCGCGACGTCAGCCCGGCGGAAGGGCTCCCCGTCGTTCTCGGCGTCAACCGTGTCATTTTCTGGTGCGGCGAGATCGGCGACGAAAAAAGCCCCGATACGTACAGATATTGCCTCGGCGATATCCGCGAGCTGGCGTCTCCCGTCCCCGGCAATCAGGGGGTCTACTGCATCTCCTGCTATCATCAGGGGCCGCCGGAGGAGATCGGCGCGACGATCGACGCGGCGGTGCGCTGGGCCGAGAGCCACGCCTTCCGCGTGACGGGAAAGGTCTTCGGCCGCAAGATCCTCGACGAATCGTGCGTCGATGATCCGCGCTGCTGGCTTTCCAAAATCTATCTGCCGCTCCTTGCCGACGGCGAGGAAACGGAATAAAAGGAACGGCCCCGGCCTTTGAGCTTCGGCGACGGCGTTTTCCTCCGTGAAACCGCCGTCTTTTTTTGTCGCTCCCGATGACCGGGCCCGCGGACGCTCTCCCCCGGAGCGTTTTCCATTGGGTCAGCTCTTTCGATTTCCGTTGATGCGCGCTGTTTTCTCCGGAAAAGACACGGTTGACATTGAAAAATGTGAATGATAGTATATAATACACGAGCGTTCTCTCAGCCCCTGCTTTTCCCGGGCGTCATTCGCGCTTTGAATGATTTTTATGATGAAAAAAGAAACCATCCGCAAAGAGAAAAAATATCTGAACCAAGTACGCCTGCCTTTTGTTATTCCGTTCGTCGCCTGTGTCGATCTGTTTGTCGCCGGCGTTTTTTCCGTGCCGCTTTTTTTCGCGGAAAATTGGTTCGCTCTCGCTCTTCTCGCCGGGTTTTCCCTGCCGCCTGCTCTGGCGGCGCTCACGGTCTACGCCAACTATATCATCTTATTTGATAAGGAAAGAATCCTTTATCGGGATATAAAACGGCGGTCTCGCTTGTTCACTTATGACGATATCCGGGATGTCCGCGAAAAAGAGGGCGTCTTTTCGGAATTGTTTACCGACGAGGGCAAAATCCCCGTCGCCAATGCGGACAGAAACGGCCGCTGGCTGATGGAACTGGCGTTAAAGCAGAAAGGCGTTCCGCCGAAGGAGCGGCGGAAAGAAACGGAAATTGCTCTTGACGCGAAACTCGATATCATCGTCGGTATCATCGGCGCCCTTTTTTTCGCCGTTCTTTGTTGCTTTCTCCACGTTGATGAAACAGGGCGTACGATGTTTCATCTTTTCCTGCTGTTTGTCTTTTTCTGTTTGAGCTGCAGCGTTTACGGCTGCGTCCTGATTCATCGGGATAAGAGGGAAACGCCGGATGAATATGGGCGTTACGGGAGGTATTTGATCCACCGGAAAGGGCACGTTGTGTCCGGCTGGCATGATAAAACGTTTCGGTGCGGCTTTGTTTTTCTGCTATTGGGGTTTGTTCTCAACGGCCTGACCGTGTGGTTTTATGCTGCCGGCGCTTTCTGTATGCTGCTTCACGCTGTCCGTGAGTATCGGGTGCGCTTTTTATACCGCTGTCCCGAGCCGTACGTCCGCCGTGTCCTTGCGGATCACCGCCCATCTCCGCGGCTGGAAGCGAAGCTGCCCGAGCATTACCGGAAATATGTGGATCCTGCCATTGTGCTCGACAGTATGTATTGGGATCTGGAAGAGGAAGAGGAAGAAGAAAAACTGAAAAACTGGACCAATCCCGTGGATACTGAGTCTCCGTGGATTTTTTGGGGAAAGATTGTGATGACCGCCTCTCTGGTCCCGGCGATCGTCGCGGTCTGTATTCTTTGCAACTATATTTTGTTCGACGCCCGCCCCGGTCATACCGTTGAGTTTGACAGCACCCTTTCTCTCGCTGAAAATGAAGGTGACGACAGGGAAGAACGGCTTTCGTTTTATATCGCGGAGGAAATTCCCGATACGGACGCAAAAATTCTTTCGATTCCCGTCTCGTCGCTGGGGGAAGATGATTTGGCCCGGATGAAAACAGACATGGAGAGGGGCGAGACGTTCCATTTAAAGCTGTCGACCATAGAAACGGGCTCTCCGCTTCTTTCCGTTGAGGACGAGGAAGGCCGCGTGCTTTTTTCGGAGGAGGACAGCAGGGAAGCCCTGATTCGGTCCATGACGCCGTGGCTGAGGCGCTTTGCCGTTATGGCGGCAATTGTTTTCCTGATCGGCGGGACCATGTCGGCGGTCGGCTTTTTTAAGGGGCCCGTGGAGGAGACAGCCGAGGAAGACACCGAGGAAGAAGATTGGGACGATGCTGAGGATTACGCCCGTCTTTGGGAAGACGAGGGGGCGAAACGATATCGGGGGAACTTCCATTCAGGGTCTTTGTTCGATTTTTGGATCCGCGGCTGCATGGTCATCCTCTTTTTGTTTTTCGCTGTCCTGCTGGTGCTGGAAATTCCTTTCGGGAAAGAATTCGAACAGAAGAACGCCGTTAAAGTCGAGACAAGAATCGTGGAACATTATCCCGGGGAAAGCGTTAAGGGTTTTTATCATTATATGTATGGCGAGGACTGGGTCGCTTTTAAGACCGAAAACGGCACCGTATTCTGGGTGCGCAGGTTTTACAGGTATGTCGATGATTTAGACGCCCTGAACGATGCTGTCGCCGCCGGGGAGACGTTCACTTTCCTCGTGTACGATCAGGGCAAAATCGATGAGATGGACGCCTATTCCGTTACCGACGAAAACGGCCATTGCTATTACTCGACGGAAGACGCCGATCGGGCCTATCGCGGCGTCCAGTGGCACATCGTGCTGCATTACGGGATTCCGATGGGGCTGATCCTTCTCGACTTCCTGCTGGCGTTTTTGATGATGCGCTACGCCGAGAAAATGCCCTCCTTTCTCGTCGCGCATTTCGCGAAATGCGGTTCCCCCGCGAAGCATCTTGCCGACGCTCTCGGGGATGACCGTGAGAAATTGAGAAAAAGAGTTCTTTTGGAAATAGAAAAGGATCGGAAAGAGGCGGAAGCAGAAATGGAGAAAGCTCGGAAAAAGAAGGAGAAGGAGAAGGAGAAGGAGAAGGAATCTTGATCCTTTTGCCTTTCGTTTTGCCGTGTTTCTTAAAAAAACCTTGACAAACGGGGACGGAGCGGGTATACTAATAATGCTTAGCATTGAAATCCGTGTCCGTTCGGTTTCGGTGCTTTTTAAAATGGAAAAATCTGCCGCGGCGAAAACGTCGTTGAGCAGGTGTTTTGTCCGATTGCTGCCGGTTGGGCGCTTTTGCCCCCGGAGCGGATTTTCAGGAGGTGCGGATCATGCGCGTAAAAATCACTTTGGCTTGCACGGAATGCAAAAACAGAAACTACAGCAGCGATAAAAACAAAAAGAACGATCCCGATCGTTTGGAAGTGAACAAATACTGCCCCAAATGCAGAAAACACACGCTTCATAAAGAAACAAAATAAGTTTTTCCGCGTTTGGCGCGAGGCTTTCGGCGACCTTTGAGCCCGCTTTCGGCCGGTCTTGGCCGCGCCGCTCTTTCAGATTGCCCGCAAAGCCGCTGTTTCTCTTTGTTTTCTGAATTATAAGGAAGAAGAGCCATTCATGTTAGCGAAATCAAAAAACGATGCCAAAGCCCAGGCTTTGGCCAAGTCGCAGAAGAACAAAAAAAATAATGTGAAATTCGGCACCCGGATGAAGACTTTCTTTCGCGCCGTCTGGGCGGAACTGAAAAACGTTCACTGGCCCACGAGAAAGCAGGTTCTGGTCTATACCGGTGTCGTTTTGGTGACGATCCTCATCGTCATGGTCATCCTGTGGGTCTTCGACACGATCCTGAGCGTCGGCATTGAGGGTCTGTTAGGCTTGTTTTGACTGAGTTCATGACGGGAAGGTTTGGTATTTTATGGAAAAACAGTGGTTTGCGATTCATACTTATGCCGGTTATGAAAATAAAGTCAAAGACAACCTGGAAAAACGGGCCGAGTCCATGCATATGGAAGACTACATCACCCGCGTTCTCGTGCCGATGGAAGACGAGGTACAGATCAAGGACGGCCGAAAAAAAGTCGTCCAGCGAAAGGTCTTTCCCGGTTACGTCCTCGTGGAAATGGTGATGACCGACCACTCCTGGTACGTCGTGCGGAACACGTCCGGCGTCACCGGTTTTGTCGGTGCGGGGAATAAACCGGTTCCCCTCCAGGAACACGAAATCAACGCGATCCTCTCGCAGATGGGCGTTGTTGAAAATAAATATAAAGTCCGCTACAGCATCGGCGAAAACGTCCGGGTCAAGGAAGGCCCCTTTGAGAACTTCATCGGCATCGTCGACGAGATCTACGCCGATAAAGGGAAAATGCGGGTCTCCGTTTCGATGTTCGGCCGGGAGACCCCGGTGGAACTGGAATTCGCTCAGGTGGAAAAAGTCTGAGCCCGGGCCGTGTCCGCCGCGGACACGCTGTATTTTGCTCCACATCACGGATGGTTCCGTGTTGATGGTGGGAGGGGTGGAATTTTTGAACGCCCCGTTTATACCACATAGATTTAGAGGAGGTGTATTTGGATGGCCAAAAAAGTTATGGCGGTCGTAAAATTACAAATTCCCGCCGGTAAGGCCAATCCGGCTCCCCCTGTTGGTCCCGCGTTAGGGCAGCATGGGGTAAACATTATGGGATTCTGCAAAGAATTCAACGAAAAAACCCAGGACAAAGGCGGTCTCATCATTCCCGCCGAAATCACGATCTATGAAGACCGCTCGTTCACGTTCATTCTGAAAACGCCGCCCGCCGCCGTGCTGCTGAAAAAGACCGCCGGCATCGAAACGGCTTCCGGTGAACCGAACCGCAACAAAGTTGCCCGCGTCACCAAAGATCAGGTTCGCGAAATCGCCGAAACGAAAATGCCCGACCTGAACGCCGCCGACATCGAAGGCGCCATGCGTATCATCGAAGGTACCGCCCGCAGTATGGGGATTGAAGTCGAAGAATAAACGGACGGAAGGAAAAGTCCGCCGCGTGATACGGCAGAGGACTTTTCGGCGCGTCCGAAGTTATCTATTGTATGGAATACTTGCGTGGGAGGATGGGATCAGCTCTCATCCGGTGACCACATAGGAGGTAATGAAATGGCCAAACACGGCAAAAAATACATGGATGCTTTAAAAACGTTCGACAGACAGAATCTGTATGAACCGGCCGAAGCGTTCAGTCTTTTGAAAAAAATCGGCGTTGCGAAGTTCGACGAAACCGTGGAACTCCACATCCGCCTGAATCTGGACCCCCGCCAGGCTGACCAGCAGGTCAGAGGCGCCATGGTTCTCCCCAACGGCACCGGCCGCAGCCAGAAGGTGCTCGTTTTCGCCAAGGGCGACAAGGCCAAAGAAGCCGAAGCCGCCGGCGCGGATTACGTCGGCGCCGAAGATATGGTGGAAAAAATCACCAAGGAAAACTGGTTCGATTTTGACGTCGTCGTCGCCTCTCCCGATATGATGGGCGTCGTCGGGAAACTCGGCCGCATCCTGGGGCCCCGCGGCCTGATGCCGAACCCCAAGACCGGCACCGTCACCCAGGATATCGAAAAAGCCGTCAACGAAGTAAAAGCCGGGAAAGTGGAATATCGCCTGGACAAAGCCGCGAACATCCATGTTCCCATCGGCAAAATCTCCTTTGACGAGGAAAAGCTCGTCGAAAACTACATGGCCCTCGTGGAACGGCTGATCAAAGTCAAACCCGCCGCCGCCAAAGGGCAGTATATGAGAGGCATCGCCATCGCCACCACGATGGGCCCCGGGATCCGCATCAATCCCCAGAAGCCTCTGGGCAAATAAAAAACTTGACATAGGGGCGTCCCTATGGTATGCTTGTAAAGCTGAATATTGATTTTCGCCGCAGACAGCAGGTGCGTCAGGGTACGCGTAACGGAGCGATCCGCCTGCCGAGGCTGAAGAGATCGGTTTAGAATTGGCTTTCTGTCTGATCCTCCGCTTCGTTGTCCGCGGAGGATCAGATTTTTATGTTTGACTTTTTTTGAAGGAGGTGAAATCGAAAGAATGGATAAAAAACCTCAGAGAATCGCGAAGGAAAACATCGTCAGCCGCATTGCCGGGGATATCAAGGAAAACTCCGTCATGCTGCTGATCGACTACAAAGGCATCACCGTCAACGATGATACCGCTTTCCGCCGCAGCTTGAGAGAAGGCGGCATGACCTACTATGTGGCCAAGAACACCTTCATCAAATTGGCGGCGCATCAGGAAGAGATCAACGATCTCGACAGCTATCTGGAAGGCACCACCGCCGTGGTCTTCGGCAACGATCCCGTCGCCCTGGCGAAAGCCGTCAGCGACTTTGCCAAAGATCATCCGGCCATCAAAGTAAAGGCCGGTTATATGGACGGCGCCGTCCTCCCCGCCGAAAAGCTCGACGCTCTGGCGAAACTTCCCTCCAAGGAAGTCCTCCTGGCTCAGGTCGTCGGCGGTATGCAGGCTCCCCTCACCGGCTTTGCCGTGGCGCTCCAGGGCTTGCTGCGTAACCTCGTTTACGTCCTCGATCAGGTCAAAGAACAAAAATCCGCGTAAAACCCGCGCGGCGTAAAAAAAGAGCGGGCCTCCCGCTCACTCAAAAAAGAATTATTTTTAAAGGAGAAAAAAATATCATGACTGTACAGGAAATTTTAGAAGGCGTAAAAGGCCTCACCGTTTTGGAATTAGCTGAACTCGTTAAAGCGTTCGAAGAAGAATTCGGCGTCTCCGCCGCCGCTCCCGTCGCCGTTGCCGCTGCCGCTCCCGCCGCCGACGCCGGCGCCGCCGCCAGCGACCAGACCGAATTTGACGTGATCCTCGAAGCCTGCGGCGACGAAAAGATCAAAGTCGTTAAAGAAGTCAAAAACATCACCGGTCTCGGCCTCAAAGAAGCCAAAGCCCTCGTTGACGGCGCTCCCAAGCCCATCAAAGAAAAAATCTCCAAAGACGAAGCCGACGAAATCAAAGGCAAACTGGAAGAAGTTGGCGCTACCGTCACCGTCAAATAAGTTCCTCAGAGTGCCGAGAGAGGCTGATACACGGCGAAATCGCCCGTCTCCGACGATTCGCATACCGCTTTGTATAGCGAATCGCCGAATCCGGGCGAGTTTCACCGCGTCAAGGGAAGTGCTGGGCCATTCATCCCGATGGCTGAGTGAGGGCATTTCCTGCCGGGTCAGAGCAAATTTCCGCAGGCAACCAGGACGGTTTCCAAGGGGATTTGATTTGAGCCGACGGGAAATGAACCGCTCAGACGCCGGAATGAAGGGTTCAGCGCTTTCCGCGGCCTTTCTCGCCCCTCCGATACGTTCTGCGTTCAGAGGGATTTTGTCAAAAAAATCACGCCGTGTCGAAAGACGCGGCGTTTTTGCTTTGTCCTGTCGTTTTGCCGTTCCCGTCCGGGCGCGGGCCCCATGGAGGGGTCACCTCCGGAACGGGTCTTTTTTTCTGTTTTTTTGCCGCGGCGCTTTCCCGAAGCCTTTGCCGGCGGCAAATTTTTCGCCGCGGCCCTTGACTTTTCCTCGGGAAGGCGTATAATGAACATAGTAAGTTAAACAAAACTAACTAAATTGTTCTGAGGATGGTGCTTATGCCGATTGTGGAATTTCAAAACGTCAGCCGCGTCTATACCGGCGGCGAACATACGCTCCGGGCGCTGGACCGGGTGAACCTGACACTGGACAGCGGAAAATTCATCGTGATCCTCGGCCCCAGCGGCGCGGGGAAGAGCACGCTTTTAAACCTTCTCGGCGGGCTGGACAGCCCCAGTGAGGGGAAGATCATCGTCGAGGGCCGGGATATCTCCACGCTCTCCGGCGACGAGCTGGCAGAGTACCGCGCCGCCGCGGTGGGCTTTGTCTTTCAGTTCTATAACCTGATCCCCACGCTGACCGTCGCCGAAAACGTCGCTCTCGTCCGGGAGATCGTCCCCGACGCTCTCCCCGTCGATGAGATCCTCGGCGAAGTCGGCCTTTTCGATCATCGGAACCAGTTCCCCGCGGAGCTCTCCGGCGGGGAGCAGCAGCGCGTTTCCATCGCCCGGGCCCTGGCGAAGAACCCGAAGATCCTTCTGTGCGACGAGCCCACCGGCGCCCTCGATTCCGAGACCGGCGCCGTCGTTTTAAAACTGCTTCTCTCCATGGCCAAACGTCACGGCAAGACCATCGTCATCGTGACCCACAATCAGGCCATCGCCAAAATGGCCGACGTGGTGATCCGCGTGAAGAGCGGGAAGATCGTTTCCCGGGAGGAACAGGCGGAGCCCCTCGGCGTTGACGAAGTGGAGTGGTGATATGCTGAGAAAAAAACTTTGGCGGACGTTCCTGCTGTACAAAGCCCAGTTCCTTTCGATGATTCTGATGATCGCCATCGGCATCGGCATCTTTGTCGGCTTTAACATGGAGTGGGTCAGCATCGAGGAAAACACCGGCTCCTTCTTTGAGGAAACCGGTTTCGCCGATTACCGCCTCATTTCCGAAGAAGGTTTCTCCGGGGAAGAACAGGAGAAGATCCGCGATTCCGCCGGCATTGACGCTGCCGCCCGTTACGCCGTGTTTGATGTGGACGTGGCGGGTTTCGGCGACGACGCTCTGTCCCTCTCCGTGACCGAGGACGCGTCGGTCTCCGGTTTTCTCGTCCTCGCGGGCGAGGCTTATGATGACGAAAGCGACGACGGCATCTGGCTTTCCGACCGTTACGCCGCCGCCAATGATATCGCCGTCGGCGACACGCTGACTTTGGACTATCAGCGGCTGCGTTTCAGCGGTGAGGTAAAAGGCCTCGTCAAAGCCGGGGAACACCTCATCTGCGTCCGTGACGAAACACAGCTGATGCCGGATTACGATACCTTCGGTTTTGCCTATATTTCCCCCGCTTTTTATGAGCGCGCCGCCGGCGTTCCCTTTTATCCGCAGATCCACATACGTTCGGCGCTGACGAAAAATCAGATCACCGATCTCGCCGACGATGTCCTGGGCCGGACGGTGATGGTGCTGACCAAAGACGAGGTGCTGTCCTATGCCGAAGCCAAAGGGGAAGCCAAGGAAGGGAAGGCCATGGGCTCCATTCTGCCGGTGCTGTTCCTGCTCATCGCCGTGCTGACGATGGTGACGACGATGCACCGCCTGACCGCCAAGGAAAAGCCGCAGATCGGCACCATGAAAGCGCTGGGGCTGAAGGACCGGCGGATCACGCGCCACTATACCTCCTACGCCTTTTTGATCGGCCTTTTGGGCGTCGGCGCCGGTCTCGGCCTCGGCTATTATATCGCCTGGTATATCATGCACCCCGAAGGGTCGATGGGCACGTATCTCGATATGCCCGACTGGACGCTGCGTCTGCCCCTGTTCTGTGTCGTGATCCTCGCCGCGGCGGAGATCGCCCTCACCCTCATCGGCTACGGCTCGGTCCGGCGCATGCTGGCCGGGAACGCCGCCGACGCCCTGCGTCCCTACGCTCCCAAAAAAATGAAGCCCCTCCGGGCGGAAAAAACAAAACTCTGGCGGCGGCTGGGCTTTGGCGCCCGCTGGAACCTGCGGGACGTCTCCCGGCATAAATCCCGGACGCTGATGAGCCTTTTCGGCGTCGTCGGCTGTACGATGATCATCATCGCCGCCCTGGGCATGAGCGACACCATGGACGCGTTTCTCGATCTCTATTACGACAAGGCCACGCTGTACGATACCAGGATCAACCTCGCCGACGATGCCGACGGCGCTGCGTCTGAGGCCATTGCCGGCTCTTACGGCGGCGACACCTCCGCCGCGGTCAGCGCGCGGCTGGAGGATAAGGCCGTGTCGCTGGAAATCTACGACACGCCCGGAAACCTCGTGCGCTTTCCCGATGAGGACGATCATTTCCAACCCCTCGGCGACGACGGCGCCTACGTCTGTCTGCGCCTCAGCCGCGCTTTTGACCTGTCGCCCGGAGATACCTTTACCCTGCGGCCCTACGGCGGCGACGATGTCTATACGCTGAAAGTGGCGGGGCTGATCCGCTCCGTTTCGGAAAACATCGTGATCACTCCGGCTTACGCCGAGAAACTGGGCCTTTCCTACGACATCCATTCGGTCTATACCGCCTTGGCGAAGGAGGAAATCAGGGATGACAGCGCCATCGCCTCGGTCCAGTCGAAACAGACCATCATCGATTCTTTCGATACCTTCATCGACATCATGAACGTCATGGTGTACATTCTCATCGCCGCCGCCGTCGTTTTAGGCGTCGTGGTGCTCTACAACCTCGGCGTGATGAGCTATACGGAGCGATACCGCGAAATGGCGACTTTAAAGGTCGTTGGCTTTAAAGACAAAAAGATCGGACGTCTGCTCATCGGTCAGAATATGTGGATCTCTTTCCTCGGTTTGGTTTTGGGCATTCCGCTGGGCGTTTATGTGCTTGGCGTCCTGCTGGATGCCCTGGCCGGTGAGTACGAAATGAAGCTTGCCGTCACGGCGCAGACATGTTTCCTCACCGCCGGGCTGATCGTGGGCATGAGCCTGCTCGTCTCCGTTTTGGTGGCGCGGAAGAACAGGAAGATCGACATGGTGGAAGCGCTGAAAGCCGGGGAGTAAAAAAGCTCGTTTTTCCGGTACCCTCCTTATCCGGAATAAAAAAAGGGCCTTCGGGAGTGTTTTCCCGAAGGCCTTTTTGCGGACGAACTGTTTTTTGAGCCGCGTTCCGCCGGCTCACATCGTCAGCAGCAGGGGCACGGCGGCGATGGCGTTGAGGAAGAAATGCCCCATCATGGAGACGAAAATGTTGTCGGTCTTGGCGTAGAGATAGGCGAGGAAGCCGCCGAGGAGGCTGTATTCGATGATGTAGAGGAACTGCAGCGGATCCTGACCGGGGTGCATCATGTGGATGGCGCCGAAAATCACCGCGGAAACGACGATGAAAAGGGCTTCGTCGGCGATGACACGGCGGAGAAAGCCCCGGTAGAGGATCTCTTCCATCACCGGCGCGTAAACAAGGGCCAACAGCAGCAGCATCCATTTGGGAAAGGCCGTCAGCGCCGCCTGGTTCGCCGAGGTCTCGCCGACGATGACGGCGATGGTCACGGCGGCGGCGAAATAGATCAGCAGGAACAGGAAGAACTTCGGGAAGAAAAAGCGGCAGTATGACGTGAAGTGGTCGAGAAAGACCGGCAGATCGCGGCGGAGCTCCCGGAAGAAGAGGGCGGCGGCTGTCAGGGAAAAAACGGCCACCAGCGCGTAAGCCGCCGGCCGCGGCAGCGACGCGGCGCCGGGGATCAGGTTTTGCAGGGAATAGAGGGCCAGCATGACAACGCCGGCGACGTTGAGGACGGTATTTTTGCGGAGGGGTTCCGATGACGGCAGCATAAAAGCCTCCTTTTGACGGTACTGTACTTATATGATACCAGAAAGGGCGTTTTTCGTCAAAAAAAGACCGCCGGGAACGGAAATTCCCGGCGGCCCTTCGCTCACTCCACATCCAATTTTTTGGCGTTGGGATGAGGCAGGCTCTTTTTCGGCAGGCGGACGGTGAGGACGCCGTTGTCGTAAAGGGCCTTGATGCCTTCGGTGTCGATGCCGCTGACGTCAAAGCTCCTGCCGTAGGCGCCGTGGACGCGCTCCCTGCGCAGGTATTTGCCGCTTTGGCCCCGTTCTTCCCGCTCGGCGTGGCGCTCGGCGCGGATGGAGAGGCGGTCGCCGTAGAGGTTGACGTCGATATCGTCTTTGCGGAAGCCGGGGAGATCGGTCTCGACGAGATATGCGTCGCCCTCGTCGCGGATGTCGGTCTGAAAGGCCTCGATGCCGCTGTTGTAGAAGCCAAAGGGGTTGATGAAATAGTTGCGCTCAAAGAGACTGCCGTCGTGGAACGGGTCGCAGCAGGAAAAAGCGTCGCTGTTTTCGCTGTTCCTCGCCGCGAAGAAGTTTTCGTTGTTGCTCATCGTAAAAAACCTCCGTTTTTTTCTTAGTGTAAACGGAGGGCTTTTTTTTATGCGTTTGTTTCGCGCCGTTCAGCAAAGGAGGATGCCGAGAAGGATCAGCGCCGCGCCGAGGAGCTCTTTGGCGGTCATGATCTCGCCGAAAAAGAAAAAGGCCAGCACGGCGCAGAAGACCGGTTCCAGACTGTAGATGATGCCAATGCGCTCCGGCGCGACGCGCTTTTGGGCGCGGGTCTGAGCGAAAAAGCCGTAGGCGCTGGAAATCAGCGCCAGGCCGAGAATGGCGAGCCATCCCTTAAGAGGGAGGCGAAAGGTCGTTTCCTCCGCGGCAAAGGAGAATAAACCGCAGTACAGCGCCGCGAAGGCCATCTGCCAGACGATCAGCGGCAGTTCGCGGCAGCGTTTCAGCGCCGAGTCGCTGACGATGATGTGAAAGGCGTAGGCCGCGGCGCCGCCGAGGCAGAAGAGCGCCCCGGGCCGAAAGGAGAAGCCGCCGCCGAGGGTGAGCAGCGCCACGCCGCCGAGGGCAAAAATGACGCCGAGGACGATCCTCTTTTCCGGCGGGCGGCGGTCGCGGAGGGCCCGCAGGATCGGGACGATGGCTACGGTGGTGCCGGCGAGGAACCCCGCGGTGGATGCGTCGGTCACGAGCAGGCCGCGGCCGTAGCCGAAGGTGAGCAGAAAAATGAAAAAGCCGAGGAGCGCGCCGTAACGCAGCTCCGTCGGCCCGGGCCGGGCTTTTCCCCGGAACAGCAGCAGCAGAGCGGGGAAGGCGATGACCGACCGCAAAAACCCCATTTCCAGCGGCGGTACGGAAACGAGGCTGATCTTCATGAAAATATAGGAAAAACCCCAGGCCAGCGTCGCGCTGACCATCAGCAGGTCCCCGCCGGGGGAAAGGGAACGATGCTTCATGCCGTCACCTCTCTTTTTCATTCGCCTCCGAGAAAAGCGGCGATGTTTTGGAACGTCATCGTCAGCCGCGTCTCAAAGGCCTCCTTTGTGGCGAAACCGATGTGGGGCGTGGCGACGATCTTCCCGGCGCGCAGCAGCGGGTGGTTCGCGTCGATGGGCGGCTCCGTCTCAAAGACGTCGACGGCGGCGCCGGCCAGTCTGCCGCTTTCCACGGCGTCGGCCAGGGCGGCGCTGTCCACGATGGCGCCGCGGGCGGTGTTGATCAAAATCGCGCCCTCCTTCATCAGGGCGAGCTTTTCCCCGTCGATGAGGCCGCGGCTCTCGTCGGTCAGGGGCAGATGCAGGGAGACGATGTCGCAGACGGCGAGGAGCTCTTCCAGGGTGACGAAGGTCACGCCGTCATCGCCGCCGGGATGGCGGGTGGCGGCGTATACTTTGCAGCCGTAGGCTTTGGCCAGGGCCGCCGCGCGTTTGCCGATGTGGCCGTAACCGACGACGCCGAAGTGCTTGCCGCCGATTTCCGTGCCGACAAAGGCGCCTCTCGTGCCGCCGCGGCGGACGGCGCCGTCCATCGGGATGATCTGCCGCTTTACGGCGGTGATCAGACCGAAGACGAGTTCGGCGACGGCGGCGGCGGAATAGCCGGGGCAGTTCCTCACGGCGACGCCGGCTTCCGCCGCGGCGGTACGGTCGATGTGATCGGTGCCGGCGAAGGCCGCGGCGACGAGGCGGAGCTTGCCGCAGGCGGCGAAAAAGCCGCGGTCCAGCCGATGGTTGACCTCCACGACGATGTCGGCGTCGCGGCAGCGGCCGAGCCATTCTTCCTCATCGGCGGGGGGCGTCTCCGCGATGACCAGTTCGATGTCCTTTCCGGGGAGGTACGCGTTCTTTGTTTCGATGATCCGTTCCCTTTCGATGCCCAGCGGTTCGGCGATGACGATTTTCATGGCTTTTTTCCTCCTTTTTGCCGCGGCTTTTCGGCCCTTTTCTTTATTTTATCATAAAGGACGCTGCGTCAAAAGGCAACGCTTAAATTTTGTCGGGGTTCTCCGCTTTCAGCGCCTTGAGAAGGGCGGCGGCGATGAAGAGGCAGAGGATCAGCAGCGGCAGGGCGATGGCGATGGAGACCGACTGCACGGCGGTGAGGCCGCCGATGTAGAGGAGCAGCGCGGCGACAAAGCCCTCGAAGATCCCCCAAAAGACCTTCAGCCGTTTCGGCGGGTTCTGGCTGCCGCCCGCCGTCATCGAGGCGCAGACAAAGGTCGACGCGTCGGCGGAGGTGATGAAGAACACCGTCAGCAGGACGATGGCGACGAGGGACGTCACCGCCGTCAGGGGAAACTGGGCCAGGAGGGCAAAGAGCGTATAGGAGATGTTTTCGCTCAGGGCGTCGGCGATGGCGGTGACGCCGTGGAGGTTGAACCAGATGGCGTTGCCGCCCATGATGGCCATGAAGACGCAGCAGAGAAACATCGGGCAGAGCATCGTGCCGAGGACGAATTCGCGGATGGTGCGCCCCTTGGAGATCCGGGCGATGAAGCCGCCGACGAAAGGCCCCCAGCTCATCCACCAGGCCCAGTAAAAGACCGTCCATCCCGAAAGCCAGCCGTCGCTCTCCCGGAAGGGATCCGTCCAGAAGCTGGTGGCGATCAGCGAGGAGAAGTATTTCCCCATGGTGTCGATGAAGAAATCGGCGACAAAGAGCGTGGCCCCGGCGAAAAAGACAAAGAGCAGCAGCAGCGCCATGAGCACCATGTTGAGATCGCTGAGGCGCTTCATGCCCCGGTCGATGCCGATGCTGGAAGAGGTGATGAACAGCGCCGTGGCGACGGTGATGATGCCGAACATGATCGGGTTGCTGTAAGGGATGCCGAAGACATAGTGAAGACCGCTGTTGATCTGCATCGTGCCGAGCCCCAAAGACGTGGCGACGCCGAAGACCGTGGCGACGACGGCGAGGATATCGACGGTTTTGCCGATGGCGCCCCGGGCGCCTTTTTCGCCGATGAGCGGCTCCACGCAGGAGCTGAGCAGCGCCGGGCGGTCTTTGCGGAATTGGTAATAGGCCAGGGGCAGGCCGAAAATGCCGTAGATGGCCCAGGGGTGGATGCCCCAGTGGGTGAAGGACGCTTCCATCGCCGCCGACGCCGCTTCCGTGGTGCGGGGCTCCGTCAGCGCCGGGGAAATGAAGTGGCTCAGCGGTTCGGCGGCGCTCCAAAAGACGAGGCCGATGCCCATCCCCGCGGCAAAGAGCATGAAGAACCAGCTGAAGGTGGAGTACTGCGGTCGTTCATCGTCTTTGCCCAGACGGACGGAACCGTATCTGCCCAGGGCCAGAAAGAGCAGAAAGAGAATGAACCCCGCGACGGTGAGCAGATAGAACCAGCCCAATTTGTCGGAAAAGGCCGCGAGGATGGCGGAGAACAGCGATTCCACCATCTTCGGCGCCGCCACCGTCCAGAGAATGAAAAGGAGACAGACGCCCCCGCCTATAAAGAAGATCGGTTTGTCGATGGTTTTCCATGTTTTCATGGTTTTTCGCCTCCTTTAGGCACAGGCACCGGAAAAACCGGCGCCCGCGCTGTTTTTGTATTAAGCGGTCTCTTCCTCAAGCTCTTCCCGCGGCAGCGATTTGGTGCGGCGGATCAGGAGGACGGAACCGATGGTGCCGACGACGGCAAAGAGGATCAGCATGATGAAGATCTTATCGAACCCGGCGGCGATGTTGCCGGCGGCTTCGGCGTTGTTCAGCCAGGTGCCGATGATCGTCGGCAGAACGGCGTCGGGCAGGAAGATGATGAAGGAGATCACGCCGGTGGCCAGAGCGGTCATCCGCGCCGGGATCCCGGCCTGCCCCATCAGGCTCCAGTAGGTGGATTTCATGATGTTGGCGACAAAGGCCACGAAGAGGGTGATGAAGATGCAGACGGCCAGGGCCTTGCTGCTGAGCATCACCAGGGCGAAGCAGACGGCGCTGAGCCCGAAGAGGATGATAAAGGCCTTCCCTTTATAGGTAAAGCGGTCTAAGAGCCAGCCGCCGAAGAACCCGGCGACAAAGACGATGACGTAGCTGCGGATCATGCCCAAAAGCGACGCGGTGTTTTCCGAGAGCCCCGCCACGCGCACGGTGTAGGTGGTGAGGTAGCCGTTCCCAAAGGACCAGCAGGAATAGGCGGAGATCAGGATCAGGATGATGATCCAGACGCCGGGGTTTTTGAGGACTTCGCCGATGGTGACTTTTTCTTTTGTTTCCGCGGCGGCGGTTTCGGCGTTTTCCTTTTTGGGCAGGAAGATAAAGCCGAGGACGAGGAAAACGCCGGTGACGACGGTGCCGACGAGGAGCATGGTCTTAAAGCCCAGCATCGGCGTGGCGGCGGTGCCCATGATGGCGAGGAAGGCGAAGCCGATGAGGGTCTGGATGATGCCCCGGGTGGCTTCGCTGAAGCCGAAGAGCTTGCTCTGGACGTTCTCGTCGCCGAGGCCGCGGATGCCGACGAGGTAGGCCGACCAGAGGGTGGCGATGCCGAAGAATCCGTAGAGCACGTGAATGGCGATGAGCAGGATGTAGTTGGTGGTGAAGGCAAAGGCCGCGGTGAGGATGACAAAGGCGGCCAGGGTCAGATTGATCAGCGAGCGCATCGGGAATTTGTTGGCCAAAAAGCCGCCGATGGGATAGCTGATGGTGCTGGCAATGGAGACCGCCGAGGCCAGAACGCCCATCTGCACGTCGTTGAGCTGGAGCGCGGCCATCATCTGATCGTAAAAGGTGTAGCGCAGATAGGGCAGCTGATAGGCGATGGCGACGGTGGCGCTGAGGATGATGAAGATCATCAGTTTTCGGAAGCCGAAGTTTTTCATGATATGTTCCTTTCTGATTTAAAAAAGGGACGGGGGAATGAGTGCGGTGTAAAAAAATCGGATTTTCTCCGTCTGCGGAGGGCGTCACGCGTGCTGAGGAAATCCGAAGATAGATGATGATAAAGAGAATGGAGGGAGGGAAAGAGCCCTTGGCCGGCTCTTTCCCGTGTTCAGGCCGGTTGTGCCTGTATGTATTTTGGAGCGTAAGGGATTTTTTTCGGGGTCAGTGGCTTTCGACGTATTTTTTGAGGTCGGCTTCGACGTCGGCGGGGAGAGACGGTTCCACGTAGTCTTCCAGCATCTGTTTCCACTTGGCGTTGGCGGCTTTTTCCAGGGGGATCTGGCCGTCGGCCTTCCACTGTTCCGCGTTCTGACGGTTGGTGATGAAGGGCGTGTAGAAGGTCTTGCGGAAGTTGGCGAAGGTGTGCATGTTGGAGAGGAACTCGCCCTGGGGACCGACTTCTTTGATGACGTCAAAGGCCAGGGTCTCGTCATTGACTTCCACGCCGCGGCCGATGTGTTTGAAGTAGCCGAGGAGCTCGTTGTCGACGATGAGCTTTTCAAAGGAGGTGCAGTTGTACGTTTCGATGATCCCGGCGGCGTGGAGGATGAAGTTCCCGCCGGCGAGCTGAGCCATGATCCCGGTGATGGCCGATTCAAAGGCGGCCTGGGTGTCGTACATCTTGGAGTCGGAGAGGGTGCCGGAGATGCGGACGGGGATGTTGTAGAATTTCGCCAGCTGGCCGTTGATCAGGGAGAAGATGGCGTCTTCCGGGGAGCCGATGGCGAGGGCACCGGTGGACATTTCGGCGTTGGAGCCGGAGGCGGAGTAGACGATGGGGCAGCCGGCATTGACGCACTGGGCCAGGACGATCCCGGCGAGGACTTCGGCGTTCTGCAGGGCGACGGTGCCGGCGAAGGTGGCCGGCGTCGTGGCGCCGGAAATGGACAGGGAGTTGACGAGCTGGGCCTGGTTCGTTTCGGCGTAGGCGATGATGGCGCCGGCCATCTTGTCGTCGTAGCTCAGCGGCGTCAGGGTGCAGGGGATCGAGGCGATGATGGTCTTTTCTTTCAGCACGTCGAGGCCGCCGTGGGCGATGGCCGCCATTTCGATGGACTGTTTCGCGGCGTCGTAGCCGAGAACGCTTCCCATCAGGGGCTTATCGGAATATTTCAGGTTGTTGAAGGTCATCACGTTGTGGCGGACGGAGGCGTCGACGTCGTTGGGTTCGCAGGAAATGTGGCTGGTGATGTCGATGTTGTCGAGGCTCTGGGTCAGCTTGACGAGGTTGATGAAGTCGTTAAGGGTGCCGTAGCGGCGGCCGTTGTCCATGTCGAGGACGTAGGGGGAACCGTAAGGCCCGGCGTAGCAGGTCTCTTCGGTGTTGATCTCAACGGTCTTCGCTTCGTTTCTGCCGTGGAGGGTGAAGGAAGCGGGAACGGTCTTCAAGCGTTCTTCCACCAGCTCCGAGGGGAAGAAAACGGTGTGGCCTTCTACCTTGCAGCCGTGTTTTTTCAGGATCTCCCGGGCCGGTTCGTAGCTGAAAACGATGCCGACTTCTCTCATGATCTTTAAGGATGTTTCATGGATCTTCCGGAGTTCATCATTGTTTAAAAGCTGGTATCTGGGTTTCATTTCGGTACCTCCGTACATTGGAATTTTTCTTATCGGTTCGGTTCGCCGATTTTTTCGTTGTTGCCTCTTAATAAAGCAAGCGCCGTGCCAAAATGAAATCCTTTTTTGAAAAAAATTCTCTTCACCTCTGAACTGGTGTTTTTTTGCTGATTTATTCCGTTTCTCGGCGGGACGCCCTTTTCCCGCGGCGCGAAAGGCGCAATAAAACGCAAAAAAGCGCCGTCAAACGGAAATCCGTTCTTTGCGCTTTTTTGCGTTTTATTGCGGTTCCGAACCGCTATTTCAGCTGATATTTTTTCATGCGGTAGGAGAGGGACTGGCGGCTCATTCCCAGGGCGCGGGCGGCTTGGGTAATGTTGCCCCGGTGCTTTTCCAGGGCGGCGATGATCTCTTCCCGCTCCCTGCCGCGGATCTCTTCCCGGATATCCCGAAAGCCGCCTTCCGCCGGGGCGGCGGCGACCGCGGCGGCTTCCGGCCTTTTCACGTTCGGCACCGCGTCCGCCGCCTCCGCGTCGGGATGGATGAGTTCCTTTTGCAGGAGCCACTGGCGGTAGCGGTTCTCCGGTACCTCGTCGTCCTCGAACATATAGACCGGCAGGTTCTCCCGTTCGATGGCGCGGCCGTCCTCGGTGAAGTTCATCGCCGACTCGACGCAGGCTTTGAGCTGACGGACGTTCCCCGGCCAGGAGAAGGCCCTGAAAATCGCCATCACCTCGGGGCTGACGCCGGGGATGTTCTTTTGAAAGCGGCGGTTGTATTTATCGATGAAAAAGGCCACGAGGCCGTCGAGATCCTCCATTCGCTCTCTCAGCGGCGGAATGATGAGGTGAACGACGGCAAGGCGGTAGAAGAGGTCTTCCCGCAGGCGGCCGCCGCGGATGGCCTCGCCGGGGGCCTCATTGGTGCTGCTGATGACGCGAAGATCGACGGGGGTCTCCCGGTTGCCGCCGAGTTTCATAATTTTACGCTCCTCCAGCACCCGCAGCAGCTTTGCCTGGGAGGCCGGGGGCATGGAGTTGATCTCATCGAGAAAAACGGTGCCGCCGTCGGCCTGGGCGAGGATGCCGTCTTTCTCCACGGCGCCGGTGTAGACGCCCTTCGTCGTGCCGAAGAGGATCCCCTCGATGAGGGATTCGGGGATCGCCGCGCAGTTCAGGGCCAAAAAGGGCTTGTCGGCGCGGTCGCCGGCGTTGTGAATGGCCCTGGCGAAGACCTCTTTGCCGGAACCGGTCTTGCCGATGAGCATCACCGAGGAATTGGTGGCCGCGGCCTTTCGGGCCTGGTCCACACAGCGGCGAAAGGCGGCGCTTTCGCCGATGAGTCCGCCGAAGGGATCGTCGCCGCCGTTTCGGCGCCGTCGGACGCGGGCCTTTTGAACGGCCTGCTGGAGGGCGATGTTCTGTTCCACGATATCTTTAAAGGCCGTCAGGTCCCGCTGGATGGTGTAGGCTCCGACGAGGCGGCCGTCGTCGTAGATGGGGCCGGAGTTGCAGAGCTGGATGATCTCTTTGCCGTTGACGTAATAGGTGAACTCCTCGTTGAAAACGGGGTGTTCCGTGGTGAGGGCCCGCAGCATCGGGCTGGTCTTTTCGTCGAGGCCGTAGAGATCGTAGGTGCTGCGCCCCTTCACCTCTTTCAGCTGATAGCCGTCGAGGTATTCCGCGGCCTTGTTGAAGTAGATCAGCCGGCGGTCGGCGTCGCAGACGTAGACCGCTTCGGGCATGCGGTCGAAGAAATCGAGGTAAAGGCTCCTCGAATCGAACAATTCTTTAAACAGATCCATGGCGCGGCCCCCTTTCTCTTCTTTTAGCATAGCAGAAAAGAGGCGGAAAAGCAAATGCGGATTTCCCGCCGCGGGATGATAATTTGTTGTGCAAAGATGCGGTAAAAATATGAAATTTTCTGTTTGAAGAAGATTTTATGTTGCATTTTTTCAAAAAGTGCGGTATGATAATTTATTATCGCAACGAAACCAAAGGAGTTATCCGCCATGTACGATATCGTCATCGTCGGCGCCGGTCCCGCCGGTATTTTTACCGCCATTGAGCTGCTGCGCCGCGACAGTGACAAACGAATATTGATCGTGGAAAAAGGCGTTCCGGTGGAAAAACGGGTCTGCCCCAAGGCGAAGAAAAAGGTCTGCATGAACTGCGACCCCTGCGCCATCACCACGGGCTTTTCCGGCGCCGGCGCGTTCTCCGACGGGAAACTCTCTTTAAGCTACGAAGTCGGCGGCGACCTGCCGGAGCTCATCGGCGAGACCACGGCTCAGGAGCTCATCGACTACACCGACAGCATCTACCTTGAGTTCGGCGCCGACGAACGCGTCGAAGGGCTGAACGGCGGCGACAAGGTCAAGGATATCCGCAAGCGCGCCATCCAGGCCGGGCTGAAGCTCGTCGACTGCCCCATCCGCCACCTCGGCACCGAGCAGGCGCAGAAGCTCTACTACGACATTGAGCAGTACCTCCTCGGCAGCGGTGTGGAAATCCTCTTCGGCTATCAGTACACCGACATTCTTCTCACCGACGCCTGCTGCAAAGGCGTCGTCATCGAAAAGACCCACGGCGGCGACAGAAGGGAAATCCCCGCGGAAACGGTGATCATCGCCACGGGCCGCCGCGGCGCCGACGAACTGGAAAAGATGTGCGCCCGCTACGACATCGCCCACCGTCCCGGCACCGTCGATATCGGCGTTCGGGTCGAGGTCCGCAATGAGGTCATGGAAGAAGTCAACGAGGTGCTGTACGAGTCGAAGCTCATCGGCTACCCCAATCCCTTCCGCAACAAGGTCCGCACCTTCTGCCAGAACCCCGGCGGCTTTGTCAGCCAGGAAAACTATGACAACGATCTGGCCGTCGTCAACGGTCATTCCTATAAAAAACTGAAATCCGACAATACCAATTTAGCGATACTTTGTTCCCATAATTTCACCTCTCCGTTCAATCAGCCCATCGCTTACGCCCAAAAAGTCGGTGAGCTCACCAACATGCTGGGCGACGGACGAATTATGGTGCAGCGTTACGGAGATATCCTCGACGGGAAACGCACCTGGGAAAAGGAATTGACGCGGTCCAACGTCCGCCCGACGCTGGCCGACGCCGTGGCCGGCGATATCACCGCCGCCATGCCCTACCGCGCGATGATCAACATCATCAATTTCATCCAGGCTGTGGACCACGTGGTTCCCGGCTTTGCCGGCACGGAAACGCTGCTTTACTCCCCTGAACTGAAATTTTACAGCAACAAGGTGCGGATGGACCGTTCATTGCGCACCAACGTGAAGAATCTGTACTGCCTCGGTGACTCCAGCGGCTGGACCCGGGGGCTGATGATGTCGTCGGTGATGGGCGTCTATATGGCGCGCGTCCTGTTAAACGGCGCTTCTTCCGAAGCCGAAGACGTCTGACCTCTCCGCGCCGCGGCGAAGTCACGGCTCCCTGTGGGCGGACATCGCGGTCTTTCCGCGGGTTCCCGCGCCGTACGGTTCTTCCCCCAAAAAAAACGCCCGCAAAGGCATGAAATGACAGGAGAATAACCATAATGATGTCCCCCAATCCAACCACCGATAATAAACTCTCAGAGGTCGCCGGCCGCATCCGTGAAATGCGTGAGATCTCCGATTTCACCGTTGAGGAAATGGCGGCCCAGACCGATACCACCCCCGAAGAATACCTCGCCTATGAAAACGGCGACGTCGATCTGCCCTTTACCTTTATCCACAAGTGCGCCCTCGCCTTCGGCCTGGAACTGACCAACCTTTTGGAAGGCAGCAGCCCCAAACTGAAGACCTACGCCGTGACCAGGAACGGCCAGGGGCAGACCACCGTCGACGAGAACGGCATCCGCATCTTAAGCATGGTGCCGCGCTTTCAGAAAAAGATCGCCGATCCCTACTGGGTGCGGTACGAGTACAAAAAGGAAGAACAGGATCGCCCGATCCATCTCTCCACCCATAAAGGCCAGGAATTTGACTACATCATCAAAGGCCACCTCAAAGTCCAGGTAGGGGATCACACCGAGATCCTCGGCCCCGGCGACAGCATCTACTACCACTCCCATCTGCCCCACGGCATGATCGCCGTTGACGGTGAGGACTGCGATTTCCTCGCCATCATCCTCCCCGGCGAAGAAGTGGACGAGGTGAAATCCACCAAGATCATGACCGAGGCCCGCCAGGCGGAGCCCTGGATCGTCGACCGCTTCATCCGCTGCGAAGAGGACGAGCTCGGCCGCCTGAGGGCCATCGATTTCGAGCACGAGGAAGAATTCAACTTCGCTTACGACGTCGTCGACGCCCTCGCCGACAAATACCCGGAAAAACTGGCGATGCTCCACATCGACAAGGACCACAACGAACGCCGCTTCAGCTTTAAAGATATGAAGCACATGTCCAACCGCACCGCCAACTATTTCACGTCCCTCGGCATCCGCAAAGGCGACCGGGTGATGCTGATCTTAAAACGTCACTATCAGTTCTGGCTTTCCATGCTGGCCCTGCATAAAATCGGCGCCATCCCGATCCCCGCGACGAACCAGCTGAAAGAGCACGATATCGAATACCGTCTCAACGCGGCGGGGATCTCCGCCGTGATCTGCACCGCCGACGGCGTCGTCGCCGACGAGGCCGATAAGGCCATCAGCAAATGTCCCCAGGTGACGACGAAAGTCATCGTCAGGGGCGACCGCGCCGGCTGGCATTCCTTTGACAGCGAATATTCCCGCTTCACCGGGAAATTCCCCCGCACCGAGGATTCCCCCTGCGGCAGCGACCCGATGTTCATGCTCTTCACCAGCGGCACCACGGGTTACCCGAAAATCGCCTGCCACAGCTATAAATACGCCCTCGGCCACTATGTCACGGCGAAATACTGGCAGGATATCCAGAGAGACGGCCTCCACCTCACCATCTCCGAAACGGGCTGGGGCAAAGCCCTCTGGGGCAAGCTCTACGGCCAGTGGATGGGCGAAGGCGCCGTTTTCGTCTACGACTTCGACCGCTTCGACGCCAACGACATCCTGCCGATGTTCAAACAGTATAACATCACCAGTTTCTGCGCGCCGCCGACGATGCTCCGCATGATGGTGAAGGAAGACCTCTCCCGGTTCGACCTCAGCTCCATCAAGCACATGACCACCGCCGGGGAAGCGCTGAACCCGGAAGTCTTCCGCCAGTTCAAAAAGGCCACCGGCCTCACGATCATGGAAGGCTTTGGCCAGACCGAAACGACGCTGACCATCGCCAACCTGCGCGGGGAAGATATCCGCATCGGCTCCATGGGCCGTCCCAATCCCCTCTATGATGTCGATATCGTCGACAGCGAAGGGAATTCCGTTCCCGTCGGGGAAAACGGCGAGATCGTCGTCCGCACCGACAAACGGGTCCCCTGCGGCCTCTTTGACGGTTACTTCAAAGATCCGGAGCGGACCGAAGCCGTCTGGTACGACGATATGTACCACACCGGCGACGTGGCCTGGCGGGATGAGGATAACTTCTTCTGGTACGTCGGCCGCGTGGACGACGTCATCAAGTCCTCCGGCTACCGCATCGGCCCCTTTGAGATCGAGAGCGTCATCATGGAACTGCCCTACGTGCTGGAATGCGGCGTGTCCCCCGCTCCCGACGAGATCCGCGGTCAGGTCGTCAAGGCCTCCATCGTGCTGACCAAGGGCACCGTTCCCAGCGAGGAACTGAAAAAGGAAATTCAGGAATACGTCAAAAAGCACACCGCGCCCTATAAATACCCCCGCATCGTCGTCTTCCGTGATGAACTGCCCAAGTCCATCAGCGGCAAGATCCAGCGCAACCAGCTTTAAGAGCCGGGCCTTCGGCGCGCAAACCACATAAAGAAAAAAGGTTTCCCCTGACAATCGAAAAAAAGAAGCAAGCAGAGGCGCGGCGACGTGACCGTCGCCGCCCTCCCCGAAACTCGTCTCAGGGAACGCCGTCCCGAGACGGGTTTTTGCGTAGAAAAAGGAGAAGGATGATGATGAGAAAGAAACGGGTGACGCTCTTGGCCGGTCACTACGGCAGCGGCAAGACGAACATCGCCGTGAATCTCGCTTTCGCCCGCCGTGCCGACGGCGGCGACGTGGCCGTGGCCGACCTGGATATCGTCAATCCCTACTACCGGGCGAAAGACAGCGAAGCGGAACTGGCCGCCGCCGGGATCTCGCTGATCAGCTCCCCTTTCGCCAACTCCAACGTCGATCTGCCGTCGCTCCCGCAGGAGCTCTACCGCATCATCGACGACCAAAAGACTCAGATGTTCGTGGACATCGGCGGCGACGACCGCGGCGCTTACGCCCTGGGGCGCTTCGCCGAAGCCCTGAAAAAAGAGGATGATTACGAAATGATTCTCGTCATCAACGGCTACCGTCCGCTGACCGGCGACGAAAAGGATACCGTCACCATCATGCGGGAGATCGAGGAAGCCGGTCACCTGAACTTCACCGCGGTCATCAACAATTCCAATCTCGGCGCTGAGACCACCGCCGAGGATGTTTTGGCTTCCGTGTCCTACGCGGAAAAGACCGCCGCCGCCGCGGGGCTGCCCCTGCTGATGACGACGGTCCGGGAGGATCTCGTCCCGGCGCTGACCGGGAAGATCGAACCGCTTTTCGGCCTGAAGCTCCAGCGCAGCCGTATTTGGTGAAGCCGCTTTGAACAGGAACGTTATTATTTCACTGTTTCAGCATACAGAACGCCCCGGCCGTCCCATGCCTTTTTCGACGGCGAGCGGGGAAGGGAGGTTTTTGAATGGCAAAAGTCACATTTAACACGGACATCTGCAAGGGGTGCGGCCTCTGTGTCGCCGCCTGCAAAAAGGAGCTCCTGCAGCTGTCGAAAGAGAAAATCAACGCCAAAGGGCATCATCCCGCGGAAATCATCGACGAGGAAGCCTGCGTGGCCTGTACCAACTGCGCCACCATGTGCCCTGACTGTGTGATTACCGTGGAAAAGTGAGGTGAACCGCTATGAAAGATAAAGTCCTGATGAAAGGGAACGAAGCCATCGCCGAAGCCGCCATCATGGCCGGCTGCCGTCATTACTTCGGTTATCCCATCACCCCCCAGACAGAAGTCGCCGCCTATATGGCGAAGAGAATGCCGAAGATCGGCGGCACGTTCCTCCAGGCGGAATCGGAAATCTCCGCCGTCAATATGGTCATCGGCGCCGCCGCCGCCGGCGTCCGGGCCATGACCTCCAGCTCCAGCCCGGGGATCTCCTTAAAGAGCGAAGGCCTCTCCTATATGGCCGGCTGCGAACTGCCGGCGCTCATCGTCAATGTCCAGCGCGGCGGCCCCGGTCTCGGCGGGATCCAGCCCTCCCAGTCCGACTATTTCCAGGCCACCCGCGGCGGCGGCCACGGCGATTACCACATGCTGGTGCTGGCCCCCGGTTCCGTGCAGGAAATGGCCGATATGACCGTCAAAGGCTTTGAACTGGCCGAGACCTACCGCATGCCCTGCATGCTCCTGGCCGACGGCACCATGGGCCAGATGATGGAACCCGTCGTTCTCGATGTGGACGACGTGAAGACCGTGGCGAAGCCCTGGGCCGTGACGGGCACGAAATGCGAACGGGAACACAACGTCGTCAATTCCCTTTCCCTCGTCCCCGAGGAACTGGAAAAATGGAACCTCGCCCGCTATGAGCGCTACGCTTATATTGAGGAAAACGAGACCCGCGCCGAGGAATTCATGACCGACGACGCCGACATCATCGTCGTCGCTTTCGGCATCGCCGCCCGCGTTTCCAAAAACGCCGTCGTTGCCGCCAGAAAGGAAGGCGTGAAAGTCGGCCTGATCCGTCCCATCAGCCTCTGGCCCTTCCCCAAAAAGAACCTTGCCCGCGCCGCGGAACACGCCAAACACTTCATCTCCGTGGAACTCTCCATGGGTCAGATGATCGAAGACGTGGAACTGGCCATCCGCTGCTCCCGCCCGGTTTCCCTTGTGAAACGCGTCGGCGGCGTCATTCCCTCCCCCGAGGAAGTGCTGGAAGCCATCAAAAAGGTTCAACTGTAAGGAGGTACCGGAAAAATGACAGTCGTATTTGAAAAACCGAAATCTCTTACCGATAACGAGCTCCACTATTGCCCCGGCTGCACCCATGGGATCATCCATCGTCTCGTCGCCGAAACCATCGACGAGCTGGGCATCGAAGGCAAAACCATCGGCATCGCCTCCGTCGGCTGCTCCGTTCTGACGTATAATTACTTCACCACCGATATGGTGCAGGCGGCCCACGGCCGCGCCCCCGCCGTGGCCACCGGCGTGAAACGGGCCAACCCCGAAAACATCGTCTTCACCTATCAGGGCGACGGCGATCTCGCCGCCATCGGCACCGCCGAAACGGTGCACAGCGCCGCCCGCGGTGAAAACATCACCGTCATTTTCGTCAACAACGCCATTTACGGCATGACCGGCGGCCAGATGGCCCCGACGACGCTGCCGGGCCAGGTCACCCAGACCTCCCCCTACGGCCGCGACGTCAAGACCGTCGGCTATCCGCTCCGCGTCTGCGAAATGCTGTCGGAACTGGACGGCCCCGCCTATCTGGAACGGGTCGCCGTCAACGACGTGAAGAGCGTCCGCAAGGCGAAAAAGGCCATCAAAAAGGCGTTCACCTATCAGACGGAAGGCAAAGGCTTTTCCCTCATCGAGATCCTTTCCACCTGCCCCACCAACTGGGGCATGACGCCGCTGGACGCCGCCAAATGGCTGGAAGAAAACATGAAGCCCTACTATCCCCTGGGCGTTTTCAAAGATAAATACGCGAAGGAGGGTGAATGATATGGCAGCGACACAGATTCTCTTTGCCGGTTTCGGCGGACAGGGCATCCTGTTCTCCGGGAAGTTCCTGGCCTACGAAGGCCTCTTGGAAGACCGCCAGGTCAGCTGGCTGCCGTCTTACGGCCCGGAAATGCGCGGCGGCACCGCCAACTGCAGCGTCATTTTGAGCGACGACCCCATCGGCAGCCCCATCGTTTCCTATCCCGATATCCTCATCGCGATGAACCTGCCTTCCTACGATAAATACGAACCCGCCGTCAACAATGACGGTTTTGCCTTTGTCGATTCCTCCCTGATCCACCGGGAAGCGAAGCGGGACGACATCCGCACGATTTATGTCCCCGCCACCCAGCTCGCCGACGACAACGGCCTCCAGGGGCTGGCCAACATGGTGATGGTGGGCAAGGTCATCAAGGAAACGAACATCATCCCCTTTGAAAACATCGACCGGGCGCTGGAAAAAGTCATTTCCGCCCGCCATCAGAACCTGGCCGAAGCGAACCGCAAAGCGCTGGCGCTGGGATACGGTCTGTAACGGCCCCGCCGCTTGAAACGGAACTCAACGAGAAGGATTGACAGCACATGAAACTGATTGACGCTCATTGTCATATTTTCCCCGATAAGATCGCGCAGAAAGCGTCGCAGGCCATCGGCGATTTTTACGATATTCCGATGTATTCCCCGGCGGCGTCCCTGGCGCTGCTGGAAAGCGGCGCCAAGATCGGCACCGATCTCTTTATGGTCAGCTCCGCGGCGACCATTCCCGAACAGGTCCATTCCATCAACGATTTCATCTCCAGCCAGTGCCGGCGCCACCGTCAGTTCTTCGGTCTCGCCGCCATGCACTATCAGATCCCCGATATCGAGGAAGAGCTGGACCGCGCCGTTGCCCTGGGGCTCCACGGCGTTAAATTCCACAACGATTTTCAGCGCTACGATATCGACGAGGCCGGGGCAATGGATATGTACCGGGCCATCGCCAAACGGGGACTGCCGGTGCTCTTCCACATGGGCGACGATCACCGCAAGCACACCACGGCGGCGCAGCTGAAACACGTCATGGAGGAAGTCCCCGACCTGAAGGTCATCGCCGCCCATTTCGGCGGCTACCGCGCCTGGGACGAGACCTTTATCCTGCCGAAGTCGGAAAACCTGCGTTTCGATACCTCCAGCACGCTCTGGACCATCGATTACGATCTGGCCCACCGCATCATCGACCATTTCGGCGTCGACAAGTTCTTCTTCGGCACCGATTTCCCGATGTGGAACCCCGAGGAAGAAATGGAGCGTTTCAAAAAATTGGCTCTTTCCGCCGAGGAGGAAGATATGATCTTCCACCGGAACTTCGAGGAGTTCTTCGGTCTTTTCTGAAAAGGACGGGGCCGCGCGAAACCACAGTTTTGCTGTCGGTTTTCGCGCGGCCCTGTTTTTTTATTTCGCTCCCGCCGCCGCGGCGCCCCGGCGCGCCGCCCGGGACCGACAGACGCGGTTCGGAAAGCGCGGCGTGTTTTGGCGAAACGGCCCCGAAAAAAACAAAAAAACGCCGAAAAACGGGCCGCCTGTTTCTTTTTGTTGTGGGAAACGGGGATTTTTGGTATAATAATGCGTAGCAAAAGGAGGGAAAAACCATGAAACGCGGATTACTTTTTCTCGCGGCGGCACTGCTGGTCCTGATCTCGGTGACGTCGCCGCTGGCGGCGGCGGAAACGGTGAGCCCCGCCGCGCTGCCGTCGTCGCTGGATGATTTTTTGCAGCAGTACCAGTGGGGACAGGAGGAATACGACGCCTCGTCGCCGCTGACGGGGGAAAACGTCCTGACCCGGATCGTCAGCCACGGCTGCTGTGTCAACGTGAGGCTTTACCCCGGCGCGATGCCGCGGGAGTATTGGAACAAGCGGGATCCCCGGGGCTATTGGAATTCCTACGAGGCCTTCGACGTCGCCCAGGTCAACTGGATCGCCAAAAATATTTTTAACCTCAGCGACGGCGATATCGAGACTCTCACCGCCAAAGCCGAGGCCGAGGGCTTTTTCTACCGTTCCGGTTCTTCCTATCTTACCCAGCTCGGCGGCGTCGGCGGCCCCGGCTATGTACTCACCTACCGGCTGGCCCGGATCGAGGACGGGAAGTATCACCTCATCTACAACGCCGCCATTGAAGGCTATCCCTCCTATAACGACACCTATTACGCCGTGCTGAGCCGAAAGACCGTGGACGGCGGAACGTACTGGTCGCTGTATAAGCACAGCCGGACGATCCCGGCGGATTTTCCCGGCACGCCTTTTGCCGACGTGAGCGAAAAGGATTACTTCGGCGCCGCGGTGGAATGGGCCGTGGAGAAGGGCATCACCTCCGGGACGGGCGCGACATCGTTTTCGCCGAACGCGAACTGCACCCGGGCGCAGATGGTGACGTTCCTCTGGCGGGCCATGGGCCGTCCCGCGGTCTCTCTGACGACGCCCTTCCGTGACGTGCCGAAAAACGAGTATTACAGCGCCGCGGTGGCCTGGGCGGCGCGGAACGGCATTACCGCCGGGACGACGGCGACGACGTTCTCCCCGAACAAAACGGTGAGCCGGGCCGAGGCCGTGACGTTCCTCTGGCGGGCCATGGGCAGCCCCCCGGTCTCCCTGACGACGCCCTTCCGTGACGTGCCGAAAGACGCGTATTACAGCGCCGCCGTGGCCTGGGCGGCCCGGGACGGCATTACCGCCGGGACGACGGCGGCGACGTTCTCGCCGCGGGATCCCTGCAAACGGTGTCAGATCGTGACCTTCCTCTGGCGCTGTCTGAAGTAAACGCCCGTGACGAAAAGCCGCGTTCGCGGTGATTTATGAGGTTTGCCGATTTCAGCCCGGTGACATCCTGGAATATCAAAAAGAAGAGTGAACGCGAAAAAGCGGCCGACGCGGGAAGCTGTCGGCCGCTTTTCAGTGTTTTTGACGGGATATGTTACGCGCCTTCCCTTTCGGCGCGTATTTTTTTTCGGTTCCTTCCCCTGCAGATCAGCTGGGTCATCGTGCCCATGGGGCAAAAGACGCACCAAGAGCGCGGTTTAAAGAGGACCATCACGATGAGGCCGATCAGCGTGGAAGTCAGCATGATGCCGTAAAAGCCGAAGGCGAACTGCGGCACCCAGGCGGCGGCGATGGCGTCGCCGTGATACGCCCAGTGCCACGGCACTTTGAACGTCCAGAAGAGCTTCACCGTCTGATGCAGATCGGCGCCGGCAAAGACGAGATAGGTGTTCCAGAGCATCTGGAAAAACATGATGAAAAAGAAGATGAGGAAGCCGTAACGGAATCCCTTCGCTTTCAGCCAGCGGGGCATATCCTTTTTGCGGGAAAGGCCGAACCTGCCGCCGAGCAGGGAAAAGAACTGTCCCCGGTCGCAGTAGCGGTTGCAGAAGGCCTTGCTGCCGCCGATGATGGCGATGAGCAGCGGCAGAAAGAAGCTGATCAGCCCCAGCCAGGCGAACATGATGTTGAAAAAGCCCAACGTAAAGTAGACGATGGTGCAGATCCACAGATAATCGTACCAATGCTTTCGCTGTGTCACGCGGTCCTCACCTCCAGACGGATCAGGGACGCCGGGCATTCCCGGGCGCATTTGCCGCAGCCGACGCAGCGCGCGCCGTCCACTTTGGCGTAAACGCCGAAGGCGACGGCGATGGCTTCCTTGGGACACACCTTTTTGCAGCACCCGCAGGCGACGCAGTTGGCGATGTCCACAACAGCGTGTTTTTTTGACATGTGTCTCTCCTGTTTAATACCGTTTGACCGGGATCCCCGAGGCGGCCTCAAAGTGGCGGGCGACGATGCCGAGATCGACGTCGCTGAAAAAACCGCCGGTGGCTTTGACGTGGACGGTGCCGTCCTCTTCCAGCAAAAAGCGGAATTTCTGCTGATTCACGGCGGTGGGCGCCAGCAGCGCCGCCTCGATGCCGTCGCGGAAAGCGTCGCTGACCTCACCGCCGATATCGGTGACGTCTTTGAAGGATTTGCTCTTGTGGGGACGTCCCGGTTCCTCACCGTAGCCGACGGCGATGACGCAGACGAGCTTTTCGCCGCGCTTTATCTTTACGGGGCTCTTCCGCTTGCTGTAGGTGAGCCCGACCCAGCAGGTGCCGAGGCCGAGGAGCTGAGCCTTTAAAACGACCCGTTCCCCGCCGTAACCGGCGTCCTCGTTGAGGTGGGGTCGCCGTTTGCCGATGACGGCGATGTAGTTTTTGACGTTGCGGAATTTGCCGTATTTCGCCATGCGGCCGGCAAAGGCCTTCGGCTCATTGAGAACGAGCGCCATGCGGAGGCCGCATTCCTCGTTGGCGGCTTCGATTTCCCGGCGGAGCGACGCGGCGACGTTCTCCCCGATGGGGCGGTCGCTGTAGCTCCGCACCGAGTGACGGCCGCGGATGGCCGCCATCATTTCCTCACGTTTTACAGCCATGGAACGAAAACACCCCTCTTTACAGTTCGATGATGCCTTCGTAATCCTTTTTGGCGTCGCCGGTCATGAAGACGCCGTCGTCGGTGTAGCGGATCACGAGGTCGCCGCCTTTGAGTTTAACGGTGATGTCGGCGTTCTTTTCGCAGTAGCCGTTGGCGACGGCGGCCACCGCCGCGGCGCAGGCGCCGCTGCCGCAGGAGAGGGTCTCGCCGCTCCCCCGTTCCCAAACGCGCATTCTCAGCTTGTTTTTGCCGAGGACGGAGACGAATTCGGTATTGACCCGTTCCGGGAAGATCGGGGCGTGCTCAAAGCCGGGGCCAATCCGCCTCAGGTCGAGGCTGTGGATGTCGTCGAGGAAGACGACGCAGTGGGGGTTCCCCATGGAGACGCAGGTGATGTCGTATTTTTTGCCGTCGATCACGGCGCTCTGGCCGATGACGCCGTTTCCTTTTTCCGGTTTCAGGAGCACCGGCACGGCGATGGGGTCAAAAACGGCTTTGCCCATGTCCACGGTGGCGCTGTCCACTTCGCCGTCTCTGGGGTAGAGGCGGACGTTCCGGGGGCCGCTGGCCGTTTCAATGACCATGTCCCGCTTTCTGACGACGCCGCTTTCGTAGAGATATTTCGCGACGCAGCGCAGGGCGTTGCCGCAGATCATCCCTTCGGTGCCGTCGGTGTTGTACTGGGTCATTTTGGCGTCGCAGCTGTCGGAAACGGAGATCAGGATCAGACCGTCGCTGCCGATGCCGGTCCGGCGGTTGGACAAAGCCACCGCCACCGATTCCGGCGCCGTGATTTCTCTGTCGAAGCAGTCGAAGTAGAGGTAGTCGTTGTTGCAGGCCCGCATTTTAAGGAAGGGCACTTTCGTCCGTTCCCGGCGGAGCTCATTGATGTTGACCAGCTCCATCGTCTGCTGGGAATAGCGGCTGTTGAGGCTGTCGATGAGGGCGTCGGCGGTGTCCATCGAGGTCAGGCAGGGAATGGCCCGTTCCACGGCTTTGCGGCGGATCTTCACGCTGTCCCTGGCCGGCAGGCGGCCCTTTTTGGAGGTGGAGATCACGTATTGGATTTTGCCGCTTTCCAGCAGTTCCATCAATCCTTCGCCCTCGCTGATCTTCGGCACGGTGGTAACGTCCATGCCGGCGTTGAACAGCGCCCGGGCCGTGCCCTTGGTGGCGTAGAGGGAGAAGCCGCTTTCGTAGAACTTCCGGGCGACATCCACCATTTCGCCTTTGTCGCTGTTCTTCACGGTGATGAAGACGCCGCCGCCTTTATCCATACGGTAGTTGGCGGCCACAAGGCCCTTGTACAGCGCTTCCGTCAGGGTGCGGCCGATGCCCAGGACCTCCCCGGTGGATTTCATTTCCGGCCCCAGCTGGGTGTCGAGACCGGAGAGCTTTTCAAAGGAAAAGACCGGCACTTTGACGGCAAAGTAGGGAACGGAGCGGAAAAGACCGGTGCCGTAACCCATGTCTTTGATCTTTTCGCCGAGCATCGCCCTGGTGGCGATGTCGACGACGGGCAGGCCGGTAACTTTGGAGATGTACGGCACCGTCCGGGAGGAACGGGGGTTGGCCTCGATGACGTAGATCTCGTTGCCGTAGATGACGTATTGGATGTTGAGGAGCCCCATGGTATGGAGGCTCTTGGCGATCTTTTCCGAGGCGGCGATGAGCTGCTCCGTCAGCGCCCCGGTGAGGTTGAAGGCCGGATAGGCGGCGATGGAGTCGCCGGAGTGGACCCCGGCGCGCTCAATATGTTCCATGATGCCGGGAACGAGGATATCCTCGCCGTCGGAGATGATGTCCACTTCCACTTCTACGCCCATCAGATAGGCGTCGATGAGGACGGGGTTTTCGATGCCCTGCGCCAAAATGATGCCCATATACTCGGTGACGTCCTCGTCGTTGAAGGCGATGATCATGTTCTGACCGCCCAGCACGTAGGAGGGGCGCAGCAGCACCGGATAACCGAGGCGTTCCGCGGCGGCGAGGGCTTCCTCGGCGGTCATCACCGTTTCGCCTTTGGGGCGTTTGATGCCGTGTTCCTCGAGGATGGCGTCGAACCGTTCCCGGTCCTCGGCGATGTCGATGCTGTCCGCCTGGGTGCCGAGGATGTTCTCGCCCCGTTCGTCCAGATATTTCGTGAGCTTGATGGCGGTCTGGCCGCCGAAGGCGACGCCGACGCCCCAGGGTTTTTCCGTATCGAGGATGTGGCCGACGTCCTCGGGGGTGAGGGCCTCAAAATAGAGGCGGTCGGCGGTGTTGAAGTCGGTGGAGACCGTTTCCGGGTTGTTGTTGACGAGGACGACCTCGAACCCGGCTTCTTTCAGCGTCCAGACGCAGTGGACCGAGGCGTAGTCGAACTCGATCCCCTGACCGATGCGGATCGGCCCGGAACCGAAGACGACGATCTTCTTTTTGCCGGTGGAGTGTTCGGCGATGAACTCTTCCGCTTCGTTTTCCGTGTCGAAGGTGCTGTAGAAATAGGGGGTCTCCGCGGCGAATTCCCCGGCGCAGGTGTCCACCATCTTATAGACGGCGTGGGCCGGGGCGCTGATCTTCTGCCCGGAAAGCGATTCAATGGTCTCGTCGAGGAAACCGGCTTTTTTGGCGGCGAGGTAGCGCTCGGGAGTAAGCTCCCCTTGGGTCAGATCCCGTTCCATATCGGCGAGTTTTTTGATCTTCGTCAGAAACCAGACGTCCATCTGGTTCCAGCTGTTGATTTCCTCGGGGGAAACACCGCGTTTCAGCGCTTCGTAGATGGCGAAGAGCCGTTCGTCGGTGGCTTCGGCGGCGGCTTCCTTCAGCGCCGCGTCGTCGTAAGCGGCCATTTTCTCCATGGAGAGGGTCTTGAGGCCGATTTCCGCGCCGCGGATCGACTTCATCAGCGCCTGCTCAAAGGTGGGGGCGATGGCCATGACTTCCCCGGTGGCCTTCATCTGGGTGCCGAGGGTGCGCTTGGCGTAAACGAATTTATCAAAGGGCCAGCGGGGCATTTTCACGACGGTATAGTCGATGGTCGGTTCAAAGGAAGCGAAGGTCTGGCCGGTGATCTCGTTGCGGATCTCGTCGAGGTGATAGCCGATGGCCACCAGAGCGGCGGTGCGGGCGATGGGATAGCCCGTGGCCTTGGAGGCCAGCGCCGAGGACCGGGAGACCCTGGGGTTGACTTCGATGACGGCGTATTCAAAGGAATTGGGCTCCAGCGCGAACTGGCAGTTGCAGCCGCCGTTGACGCCGAGGGCGGAGACAATCTTCATCGAGGCGCTGCGGAGCATCTGATACTCCTTGTCCGAGAGGGTCACCGCCGGGGCGATGACGATGGAGTCGCCGGTGTGGACGCCGACGGGGTCGATGTTTTCCATGGAGCTGATGGTGACGACGTTGTCGGCTTCGTCGCGCATCACCTCGAACTCAATTTCCTTCCAGCCGGCGACGGAACGCTCAATGAGCACCTGATGGATGGGGGAGGTGCGCAGGCCGTTCTCGGCGATTTCTTTCAGTTCTTCCGCGTCGTGGGCCATGCCGCCGCCGCTGCCGCCGAGGGTAAAGGCGGGACGGACGATGACGGGATAGCCGATCTCCCCGGCGAAGCGGAGCGCGGCGCTGACGTCGTTGACGACGAGGGAGGGAATGATGGGCTGGCCGATCGATTCCATGCAGTCTTTAAAACTCTGGCGGTCTTCGGCCTTGTCGATGGTGTCGAGGTCGGCGCCGAGCATCGTGACGTTCTCTTCCTCAAAGAAGCCCTCTTTCGCCAGCTGCATGCCGAGGGTCAGGCCCATCTGGCCGCCGAGGGCCGAGAGGAACCCCTGGGGCTTTTCCTTGCGGATGATGCGCTTCACCACGTCGGTGGTGAGAGGCTCGATGTAGATCTTGTCGGCGATGACGCTGTCGGTCATGATCGTCGCCGGGTTGGGATTGATGAGGACGACTTCAAGGCCTTTTTCTTTCAGTGCCCGGCAGGCCTGGGTGCCGGCGTAGTCGAATTCGGCGGCCTGACCGATGACGATGGGGCCGGAACCGATGACGAGGACTTTTTTGATGTTCTTATTCTGCGGCATGTTCGTTTCCCCCTTTCGCGGCGATGATCATGTCGATGAAACGGTCAAAGAGAAATCCCGGATCGTGGGGGCCGGAAGCGGCTTCCGGGTGGAACTGGACGGAGAACGCCGGCAGGTCTTTATAGCGCAGCCCCTCGCAGGTGCCGTCGTTGACGTTCTCGTAGTTCAGCGCGGCGTTTTCCGGCAGGGAGGCGAGGTCCACGGCGTAGCCGTGGTTCTGGCTGGTGATGAAGATCTTCCCCGTTTCCAGGTCGCGGACGGGCTGGTTGCCGCCGCGGTGACCGTATTTCAGCTTTGTCGTTTTCGCGCCTTGGGAAAGGGCCAGCAGCTGGTGGCCGAGGCAGATGCCGCAGGTGGGGATCTTCTTTTCCGTCCAGCGGCGGATCTCCTCAATGACCGCCCCGTTGTCGGCGGGGTCGCCGGGGCCGTTGGAGAGGACCAGACCGTCCACGTTCAGGGCGGCGATTTCATCGGCGGTGGTGCCCGCGGGAACGGAGATCACTTCGCAGCCGCGCTTTTTCAGCTCGGTGACGATGTTGTGTTTTACGCCCAGGTCCCAAAGGGCCACCCGATAGCGGATCTCTTCGGGGGCTTCGACGATGTTTTCTTTCGCCGTGGTGGCTTCCACGCCGCCTTCCACGCGGTAAGCGCGGATCTTCGCCAGTTTTTCCTCTTTGTCGTCGAGGGAGGCGGTGATCATGCCGTTCATCACCCCGGCGGTGCGGAGGCGGCGGGTGAGGGCGCGGGTGTCGATATCGTAAAGGCCGACGATGTTCTTTTCTTTGAGGAAGGTATCGATGTCGCCTTCGCTGCGGAAGTTGGAGGGAACGTCGCACCATTCCCTGACGATGTAGCCCCGGACCCGGGGATGATCGCTTTCAAAATCGGCGGGGATGACGCCGTAGTTGCCGATGAGCGGGAAGGTCTGCAGGACGATCTGCCCGTAGTAGCTGGGGTCCGTCAGCGTTTCCAGGTAGCCCACCATGCCGGTGGTGAAAACAACTTCCCCGAGGGCTTCGCCGTCGGCGCCGAAGCTCTTTCCCTTGTAGGCCGTTCCGTCGGCCAGCAGAAGATAGATCTCTTTGCTCATTTCTGTGTTCCTTTCTTTCTCTGTTTATTCTGTATATTATAAGCGAAAAACGCGGATTTGTCTATAAAATAACATGATTTATGAAAAAATTCGCATATTATTCTGATCTTTCTTTGAAAAAACCGGTCTTCCGAAAGGGGCGTGTCCCTTTCGAAAGGCCGGCGGCGGTCAAGGAAAAAGCGGTGTCTCTGCGGCGGCCGCCGGAGCGGCGTCGGTCGGGACAAAGCGTTCGTTATTCTCTTTCACGATGGAGAAGCGAAATTTCATAGGATTCAGGGACGTTCCTTTCGTCGTCTGCATTTCTTCTATTATATCAGTAAACAACGGAATTGAAAAGTCTTTTCTGCTCATTTTTCCGTTTTTGGCGGCGGAAATTTTTTGCCGTCGGTTTTTTCGGCGGGAAACGACAAAAAAACCCGTCGGAGCATTGAAAAAACCGCATAAATATGATAAAATTTTTCCAAAGGCAATCAGCTGAAAAATCGGAATTGTGAAATGAAAAAGTGAGAGGAGTCAGGCTGATGAGAAGAAACAGAATGTTCAGTTTGCTGCTGGCCGCCGTGATGCTGCTCGGCGCGGCGTCCGCCGTGGCGGCGGAGAATTCCTTTACGGACGTGTCGGAAAAGGCCTATTATTACGAACCGGTGCTCTGGGCCGCCCAGGAAGGCGTGACCCAAGGAACGTCCGAAACGAAGTTCAGCCCCGATCAGAACTGCACCCGGGCGCAGATCGTCACCTTCCTTTGGCGGGCCAACGGCTGCCCCGCGCCGAAATCCGACGCCCATTCCTTTATCGACGTCAAGGACAGCGCTTTTTACTATCGGGCCATGCTCTGGGCCGTTGAGGAAGGCGTGACCCAGGGAACGACCGCGACGACGTTCAGCCCCAACGATCCCTGCACGAGAGGGCAGGCGGTGGCGCTGATCCACCGCGCCCAGGGCGCGCCGGAAATCAGCGGCGGCGCCAATCCCTTTACGGACGTTTCCTCCGCCAACTATTTCTATCAGCCGGTGCTCTGGGCCGTGGAAAACGGCGTGACCTACGGCACGTCGGCGACGACCTTTGAACCGTTCAAAGAATGCTCAAGAGCGCAGATCGTCACCTTCCTCTACCGCGTCTATTATAAGGAAGTCGCGCCGCTGGCCGCCTTGATCCGTCCCCAGGACGCCGAAATCGACGAGGGCGAGACCGTTGAGCTGACGGCGGAAGTCAGCGGCGGCAAAGAACCCTACGCCTATCAGTGGCAGAAGAAGGAGGGGGACAGCTGGAAATCGCTGAGCGGCGCCGAGGAAGCGGCTCTGAGCGTGAGCGAAGCCGGCGAATACCGCTGCCGCGTCACCGATCACGCCGGTGATTCCGTGGTCGCCGCCGCGGCTGCCGTCACCGTGCGCGTCAGGGAACCGCTGACCGTCGTCACTCAGCCGAAAGACGCTGAAATCAATGAGGAGGAAACCGCCGTGCTGACCGTCGCCGTCAGCGGCGGCACGGCGCCGTATACGTATCAGTGGCAGAAGAAAGACGGGGAGACCTGGAAATCGGTGAGCGGCGCCGAGGAAGCGACTTTGAACGTGAGCGAAGCCGGTGAGTACCGCTGCCTCATCTCCGACGCAGAGGGCGCGGCGGTGACCTGTACCGCGGCTTCCGTCACCGTGAACGCTCCGGAACCGCTGACCGTCGTCACTCAGCCGAAAGACGCCGCAATCGACGAAGGCGACACCGCCGAACTGACCGTGGAAGTCAGCGGCGGCAAAGAACCCTACGTTTATCAATGGCAGAAACAGGACGGCGAAACGTGGCAGGCGTTGAGCGGCGCGGAAGAAGCGACGCTCACCGTGACCGAGGCCGGATCGTACCGCTGTGTCGTCACCGACGATAAGGACAATGAGGCGGTCAGTGAGGCCGCCGCCGTCACCGTGAACGTCATAGAACCGCTGACCGTCATCACTCAGCCGAAAGACGCCGCAATCGACGAAGGCGACACGGTTGAACTGACCATAGAAGTCAGCGGCGGCAAAGAACCCTACGTTTATCAGTGGCAGAAACAGGACGGCGAAACGTGGCAGGCGTTGAGCGGTGCGGAAGAAGCGGCGCTCAACGTGACCGAGGCCGGATCGTACCGCTGTGTCGTCACCGACGCCAAGGACAATGAGGCGGTCAGTGAGGCCGCCGCCGTCACCGTGAACGTCATAGAACCGCTGACCGTTGTCACTCAGCCGAAAGACGCCGAAATCGACGAAGGCGGCGCCGCCGAACTGACCATAGAAGTCAGCGGCGGCAAAGAACCCTACGCCTATCAGTGGCAGAAGAAGAACGGGGAGACCTGGAGATCGGTGAGCGGCGCCGAGGAAGCGACCCTGAACGTGACCGAAGCCGGTTCGTACCGCTGTGTCGTTACCGACGCCAAAGATGACGCGGAAATCAGCGACGCCGCCGTCGTCACCGTGAAGGAAGCGGCCCCCCTGACGGTCACCGCCGCCGCCGTTGAAGCGACCCTCGGCGGGGACGGTACCGCCGTTCTCTCCGTCACCGCCGCCGGCGGCGCGGAGCCCTATGTTTATCAGTGGCAGAAGCAGGACGGTGAAACATGGCAGGCGGTGAGCGGCGCGGAAGAAGCGGAGCTCACCGCTGAGGAAGCCGGCGTTTACCGCTGTGTCGTCACCGACGCGGATGGGGAAACGGTCACCGGCGACGCGATCACCGTCACTGCGCCATAACGCGAAGATTCGCCGGGGAAAACCCGGAAAGATTTATGCTTGTGTCAAAAAGCAGCGCGCCGATACGGTTCGGCGGCTGCTTTTTTGCGTGCGGAATTTGTTTCGTGTTTTCTCCGTTTCGCGAAAAAATTCGTGAAGGGGCGCCGGTTCGGAATTTTATTTTGCCGCGGCGGGGGTTATGATATAGAGGACCGAGGGGCCGCCGAAACGGCGCGCGAAGCCGGTGAAAAGGCCTTTCGGCGGGCAAAGGGGAGCGCTTTTTTTGGGGAGCGCCCGAACCCGTTTTATCGCAAAGGAGAGAAACAATGAGTACCGTGATTTTGGCCTGCGGTTCGCTGCGGCGCTACGTGGAAGCCGCCCAATCAAAAATGAGAACCGATTTCCCCGTGGTCTATGTGGATAACAGCCTTCACGCCGAGGCCGAGCCGGAGAAAATGAATGCCCGGCTTGAACAGACACTGCGGGAACTGCCGGAAGACGTCGATACCGTCCTCGTCGCCATGGGCTACTGCGGCGGCAGCTGGGAGAAAGTCCTCCATCGTCAGAAGCTGGTCATCCCCTGCGTCGATGACTGCGTTACCCTGCTCCTTCACACCGGTGACGAACGCTGTCCCAATAAAAAAGAAGCCGGTCACATGTATATCTGTGACAAGACTTCCGATGATGACAACTTCTCCATTCCGGCGATCCGACGCAAGGTCTTTGCCGAGCACGGGGAATATAACGGCGATATGATCTTTAAGTCGTGGTTCGGCCTGTACCACGATCTCGATATCATTGATACCGGGCTGTATGACTGTTATGATGAGGAATTCGTGACCTACGCCCAGGAAAGCGCCGACCTGATCTTCGCCGATCTGAATTTTGTCGAGGGCAGCAATCATTTGCTGGAAAAACTGGTCGGCGGCGTTTGGGATGAGCAGTTCGTCGTAAAGGCCCCCGAAGAGACGATGGATCTCTTTGATTTCGCTCCCTGACCGGGCTGTTTTCGCCGCCGTCCACGCGCTTTTACGGGAGATCGGCGCGAAACGGTTCTATGTATTTCTTCAGAATGGGGGGAATGGTCCTCTCGAACATCGGCACGGTAATCTCGGTGGGGACGATCTCGCCGGTCAGCAGGCAATGCTCCATAAAACCGATGCAGCCGTATAAGAAGAAATTGATGGCGTCGCTGATTTCTTTCGTCAGAATGTCGTGATGAATCTCCGTGATCAAATGGCACATATGGGCGCGGAAAGGCGGGAAAATGCTCTCCCGGAAGTTGTTTTGCTCGGTATAGCGCATGGCGTTGATGTAAAAGGAGTCGTGGGCGCAGATGTTGTCGACAATGGCGACGAGCTGTTTGTGGATGGTCGCTTCTTTGTCGTGCCAGCTGTCGGAAAGCGTATCGACGAGCACCCAGGAGATTAAATCGTGCTTATCCGTGAAATAATGATAGAAGGTGCGCTGGCTTATGCCGCAGTTTTCGCAGATCTGTCTGACGGTCACTTTTTTGACCGGGGCTTTGCCGACGAGCTCAATGACGGATTCCCGCAGGAGGTCTTTGGATCCTTTCTTCTTTTCCATGAACGTTTCCTTTCCTTCTGTCAAAGTGCGCGTCCCGCCGTTTCCCGGGGCGGCGTCTCATTCGCGCCGAAGCGGCGCGGAATGATACGCGGGTGAAACGATTTGGGATTTACTGTCATTATAACATGTTTTATAATAAGATGAAACAAGTTTTAAGGAGGAATTGTTATGAAAACAGCCGTGAGGTTCTGCTCCCGGTCGGGAAATACCAAGGCGGCGGCGGAAGCCATCGCCAACGCCGTCGGGGCGGAGGCGGTTTCCGTCGACGATGCGGACGCGGCCATCGCGGAACCCGTGGATGTGCTCTTCATCGGCGGCGCGGTCTACGCCCACGGGCTTGACGCTCGTTTAAAGCGTTATTTGAAAACGCTGTCCCAAAGGGACGCGGGCAGAGCCGTTCTGTTCTCCGTTTCCTGGTACTCAAAACACGGTCTTGACCTGATGAGAAAGGAACTGACGGAGCGGGGGATTCCCGTGGCGGATGAGGTATTTCATATCAAAGGCAGGGGCAGGCCCGATGAAGCTCAGCTGAAAAACGCCGCGGCTTTCGCCCGGAAACACGTCTGAATCGTTTTCCCCGCGGCGGAGAGGTTCCGGCCGCGCTGTATCATGTTTATGGGAGGCAATGAAATGGATGAAACGAGAGAACTGAACAATTACGAAAAAACGCTGCTCCGCGCCGAAACGGAATTTCTCCGCTTCGATCAGGAGGAGATCATCAAAGCTTCCGGCCTTCGCGCCGATGAGGACTTTATTTACGTGACTTTTTTCTACGCGCCCTACCGCGTTGACCGTCGGACCGGGCGGGTGGAGGCCATCGCGGCCGACGGCAGTGTCCGCCACGCCGAATTCAGCGAGGGGATGTCCATTTTCGACGCGATCTGCGAGCCGACGCCGTTCCGCTCCCTCAGCGGCGACTATGTCGATATCGGCTATTTCGCCAAAATGGGTTCCGGCGGCGTCAATCTGAGTCAGCAGCGCTACGCCGCGTTTTTCCTGGAGGAACAGGAGCGTTATAAGGAAGTCTGCGATGCGCTGGGAGCAAGGCCCTACGGCCGCTGCGATATCGGTTATGAGTTCGATGTCTTTCCCTTTCTGCCCATGGTGATCCAGCTGTGGGAGGGGGAAGAGGGGATTCCGCCGGCCATCCGCTTCCTCTGGGACCGCAACGCCAGAGATTTCCTTCGTTTCGAAACCATGATGTACGCAAACGGACACATTCTGCGGTCGCTGACAAAGGCCATCGGCGGCGAAAAAGCCGAAAAAACGCTGGAAAACTGGGTGTAACGCCCTTTCTTAAAAATTCACGTGATGTACATATGACGTTCCTTTGTCATACAATTAAAAATGTTAGCATACTAATGTTATTGTTAGGATGCTAATTTTTTTTTCGCGGAGGTATTCCCCATGAACGAGACTCAGACCGTCAGCGCCGAGCTCCATTCCCTTGGCAACCTGATGAAGCGCCGCGGTGAAAAATCCCGTTTCTGCCGCTACCGCCGGGCCACCCGGCTCACGGATATGCAGACGCGTATCATCGGGTTCCTTTACGATCATCGCTGTGAGGACATTTTTCAAAAAAATATTGAGCAGGCTTTTTCGATGCGCCGCCCCTCGGTCTCCATTTTGATTCAGGAGATGGAGGCGAAACAGCTCGTCGTCAGGGAATCGGTCCCCTATGACGCCCGTCTGAAAAAGGTGGTGCTGACGGAAAAATCCCTCTGCCTCGCCAACGGCGCCGAGCGGGAGCTCCGCCAGTTGGAAGAGATGCTCACCGAAGGGATCCCTTCGGAGGATCTGGCCGCCTTCTTCCGGGTGACGGCCCGCATTCGGGAAAACATCGAGCGCAGCCTGGGGAGCGATCCCCTCGCGCCGGAGAAAGGGGGGAACGGCAAATGATACGCGTTCTGGCCTCCTGTATCGGCAAATACAAGCTGGATTCCCTGCTGGCGCCGTTCTTCGTCGTGCTGGAAGTCGTCATGGAGGTGCTGATCCCCTTCTTGATGGCGGATCTCATCGACAACGGCATCACCGTCGGCGATATGGCCTACATCGAAAAACTCGGCCTGATCCTGATCCTCTGCGCCCTGCTCTCCCTCGGTTTCGGCGCGCTCTCCGGCTTCTTTTCCGCCCGCGCTTCCGCCGGGTTTTCCAAGAACCTGCGCAAACGGATCTACGACCAGATTCAGGCTTTTTCCTTCGCCAATATCGACAAATTCTCCACCCCCGGCCTGATCACGCGGATGACGACGGACGTCAACAACGTCCAGCAGGCTTTCACCATGATCATTCGCGTCGCCGTCCGCAGCCCCATCATGCTGGTGCTGGCCCTCGTCTGTTCCGTCCGCCTCAACGGCGCGCTGTCCCTCGTCTTTCTGGCGGCGCTGCCCATCCTCGGTGTCGGCCTCTATTTCATCATGACCGGCGCTCACCCCTATTTCACGAAACTGTTTAAAGCCTACGATCATCTGAACACCGTCGTGCAGGAAAACCTCCGGGCCATCCGGGTCGTCAAATCCTTCGTCCGGGAGGACCACGAAACGGAGAAATTCCACGGCACCTCCGGGGAGATCTATGATTTCGCCACCCATGCCGAAAAACTGCTGGTGCTGAACAACCCGCTGATGATGTTCGTCGTCTACGGCTCCATGCTGGCGATCTCCTGGTTCGGCGCCCGCTTCATCGTCGCCGGCACCATGACCACCGGGGAACTGGTGAGCATGATCACGTACACGATGCAGATTCTGATGAGCCTGATGATGCTCTCGATGATCTTCGTGATGATCGTCATGGCCCGGGCCTCGGCCATCCGCATCAGCGAAGTGCTGACGGAAGTCCCCGAGCTGGCGAATCCCGCTTCCCCTCTGGAGACCGTCGCCGACGGCAGCGTCCGCTTTGAGAACGTCAGCTTTGCCTACGCCGGCAAAGGCCACCCCTATTGCCTGAAAAACATCGATCTCACGATCCCGTCCGGCAGCACCGTCGGGATCCTCGGCAGCACCGGCAGTTCCAAATCCACGCTGGTGCAGCTGATCCCGCGGCTGTATGACGCCACCGAGGGCCGCGTCCTCGTCGGCGGCCGTGACGTCCGCGACTACGATATGGAAGTCCTCCGCGACAGCGTCGCCATGGTGCTCCAGAACAACGAGCTGTTCTCCGGCACCATCAAAGAGAATCTGCGCTGGGGCGACAAGGACGCCGCCGACGCGGAGCTTGTCGAAGCCTGCGTCCTGGCGGAAGCCGACGGGTTCATCCGCTCTTTCCCCGAGGGCTACGACACCCACATCGAACAGGGCGGCGCCAACGTCTCCGGCGGCCAGAAGCAGCGGCTCTGCATCGCCCGGGCGCTGCTGAAAAAGCCGAAGATCCTGATCCTGGACGATTCCACCCACGCCGTGGACACCGCCACCGACGCGAAGATCCGCGCGTCGCTCCGCCGCTGCCTGCCGGAGACGACAAAGATCGTCATCGCCCAGCGCGTGGCCTCGGTGGAACAGTCGGATTTCATCATCGTGCTGGAAGACGGCGAGATCGTCGCCGCCGGTGACCACGATACGCTGATGAAGACCTCGGAAGCGTATCGGGAAACGGCGCTTTCCCAGAAGAAAGGAGATGACTTCGATGCCGCCGAAACGCGCTGACATATCCGCCGCCGCCATGAAGGAAAAACCCGATATGGCCACGGTCAAACGGCTGCTGCGCTACGTTTTCGCCGGCGGCTACGGGCCGCGCCTCGGTTTTGTCGTGATCTGCATCATCATGACCGTCGTGGCCTCGGTGGTCTCCTCCCTCTTTATCCGCGTGCTCATCGACGATTACATCGTGCCCCTGACCCGGGCCGCCGATCCCGATTTCAGCGGCCTGATCCGGATGCTCTGCGTCGTCGGCGCCGTCTACCTCGGCGGCGTCCTCGCCGGGCTGATCTACAACCGCATGATGGTCACCATCTCCCAGGGGATCCTGCAACAGATCCGCGACGATCTCTTCGCGCACATGCAGACGCTGCCCATCCGTTATTTTGACAGCAACAGCCACGGCGACATGATGAGCTACTTCACCAACGACACCGATACGCTGCGCCAATTCATCTCCCAGAGTCTGCCGCAGCTCTTCATGTCCTGCCTCACCATCATCATGGTGTTCTGCGCCATGATCTATATGTCGCCGCTGCTCACCGCCGTGGTCGTGGTGATCCTCGCTCTGATGCTCCTCGTCACGGCAAAAGTCGGCGGGCTCAGCGGCCGCTACTTCTTCCGTCAGCAGCGATCCCTGGCGGACCTCAACGGCTACATCGAGGAAATGGTCCACGGTCAGCGCGTCGTCAAGGTCTTCTGCCACGAGGAAGAAGCCACGGCGGAATTCGCCGAAAAGAACGAGACGCTGTATAAGAACGCCACCACCGCCAATATTTTAGGCAACATTCTGATGCCCATCATCGGCAACATCGGCAATCTCCAATACGTCCTGCTGGCCGTCGTCGGCGGCGCTTTGGCGCTGAAGGGCGCCGGCGGCCTCACCCTCGGTATCATCGCCTCCTTCCTCCAGCTCAGCAAGAGCATCACCAACCCCGTCGCCCAGATCTCCCATCAGGCCAGCTTCATCGTGATGGCCCTGGCCGGGGCGAAGCGGGTCTTCCGGCTGATGGACGAGGAGAGCGAGGAAGATCACGGTTACGTGACCCTCGTCCGCGGCCGGGAAGAAAACGGAACTTTCACGGAGGAAAAGGACGGCGCCTGGTACTGGAAGCACCCCCATCACGACGGGACGCTGACCTACGCGCCGCTGGCCGGTGATGTCCGCATGTTCGACGTCGATTTTGGCTATACGCCGGAAAAGACCGTCCTCCACGACGTGACCCTTTACGCCTATCCCGGTCAGAAAGTGGCCTTTGTCGGCGCCACCGGCGCCGGGAAAACGACGATCACCAACCTGATCAACCGCTTTTACGATATTGAGGACGGCAAGATCCGCTACGACGGCATCAACATCAACAAGATCCGAAAGCCCGATCTCCGCCGCTCCCTCGGCATCGTCCTCCAGGAGACGAACCTCTTCTCCGGCACCGTGGCGGACAACATCCGCTACGGCCGCCTTGACGCCACCGATGAGGAAGTCGTCGCCGCGGCGAAGCTGGCCAACGCCGACGGCTTCATCTCCCGTCTGCCCGAAGGCTACAATACCGTCATCAGCGGCAACGGCGAGGAACTCAGCCAGGGCCAGCGCCAGCTCATCGCCATCGCCCGGGCCGCCGTCGCCGACCCGCCGGTGATGATCCTCGACGAGGCCACATCCAGCATCGACACCCACACCGAATCCATCGTGCAGCGGGGGATGGATCAGCTGATGAAGGGGCGCACCGTCTTTGTCATCGCCCACCGCCTCTCTACGGTCATGAATTCCGACGTGATCATGGTGCTGGAAAACGGACGTATTATCGAGCGCGGCTCCCACGAGGATCTGATCCGCGCGAAAAAGACGTACTATCGGCTCTATACCGGCGCTTCGGAGCTGGAATAAAACAGAATTAAGGATGATGGATGTTATGGACGCGAAAGATTATCAGGAAAGCTATTTTTCCCTGCTCGCTTTTGAGAAGAATTTCCGGCAGTTCACCCAAAAAAAGATCGGTGAGACCGATCTGACCCTGTCTCAGCTCATGATCATGCAGTACCTCCACTCCGAGGGCAGCTGCGGCCAAAAGGAGCTGACGGTGACGTTCAACGCTTCCTCGGCGTCGATGACCGTGGCCGTCGCCCGGCTGGAAGAGAAAGGCTTCATCGTGAAGACCTCCGATGAGGAGGACAAACGCAACAATATCATCTGTCTCAGCGAGGAAGGGGAAGCGACGCTCCTCGCCGTCCACGCCGCCTGCCGCGGCGCCGCCGTGGAGACCGACGCGGAACCCTTTTCCAAAGAGGACCTGCGGCAGCTGAAACGGCTCCAAAACAAGCTCTTTCAGCGCCTTAAGGATGTGGCCGTCGCCGCCGGGGACCTCTGAGGAGGGCCGCGCTTTTTCGCCTTTTCGCGGCGGGGCTGTTTTCCGCCGCCGAAGGGGGACGTTTTTGCCGCTTTTTTACGAAATCGCCGCCCCGATTCCGCCGGAATGATAGACAACGGCACGAATATTATATATAATAAAAAGACAAAGAAGGTCGTATCGCCATGAATTTCGGAGAAAAATTCCGCCGCTTCCTCGCCGGACGCTACGGCATGGACGCGCTGAACAAAGCCATTTTTATCGTCACGCTGATCCTGTTGGTTCTGCTGTGGTTCTTCCCCAACCGCTTTTTGGAACTGGCCGTTCTGATCCTGCTGGTCATCGGCTATTTTCGCTTCCTCTCCCGGAACATCCCCGCCCGTTATCGGGAAAACCGGCTGTTCCTTGAAATGACCGGGAAACCGCGGCGGTTCTTCCGCAAAAGGAAATACCGCTTCGATCAGCGGCAGACCTATCGCTTTTTCCGCTGCCCCAAATGCCGCCAGGAAGTCCGCGTGCCCCGGGGCAAGGGAAAAATCAGCATCACCTGCCCGAAATGCGGCGAGCGCTTTGTGAAAAAGAGTTGAGTTATGTTCGGATATGTCGTCATCCACAAACCGGAATTAAAAGTCAAAGATCTTGAGACGTATCAGTCCTTTTACTGCGGCCTCTGCGTGGCCCTGAAAAAGCGCCACGGTTTCTTCGGCCGTCTGACATTGAATTACGATATGACCATGGCGGTGCTGCTCCTCACCGGTCTTTACGAACCGGAGACCGAGGAAAAGCGCTTCCGCTGCGTTGTCCACCCTTCGGGGAAGCACGTCGCCAAAACGAACCGTTTCAGCGACTACGCCGCCGATATGAACGTTTTTCTCGCCTATGAAAAGGCCGCTGACGATGTCAGGGACGAGGGGAAACTCACCTCCCGGCTGGCCGCCGCCGCGCTGAAGCGAAAGGCGGCGAAGGTCCGGGAGCGGTGGCCGCGTCAGACGGCGGCCATCGAGGAGAATCTCGCCGCCCTCTGCGCGGCAGAACAGCGGGGTGAGACCGATCTTGACGTCCTTTCCGGCTGCTTCGGCCGGATCATGGAGGAGATCTTCGCCGCCGACGCGTCTCTGTGGGAGAAGGATCTGCGCCGTTTCGGGTTCTTTCTGGGCAAGTTCATCTATCTCCTCGACGCCTATGACGATCTCGCCGCCGACGAGAAGAAAAGCTGCTTCAACCCGCTGCGGGACGCGGCGAAAGAACCCGATTTTGAAACGTGGATCGGCGGGATCCTCGAAATGATGATGGCCGAGGCCGCCTACGCCTTTGAGATGCTGCCCATCATCGACCACGCTGATATCCTGCGCAATATTATTTACGCCGGCGTCTGGACAAAGTTCCGGGCCGGAAAAGAGGAAGAACGAAAAATCCATGAATAAAGACCCCTATCAGGTGCTGGGCGTTTCCCGTGACGCCAGCGAGGAAGAGATCAAAAAATCGTACCGAAAACTCTGCATGAAATACCACCCCGACGCCAACATCAACAACCCCAACAAGGCCGAGGCCGAGGAGAAGTTCAAAGAAGTCCAGCGGGCCTATGAGGCCATCATGAAAAAGGATACCGATCCCTTCAGCGGTTTCGGCTCCTATGGCGGCGCGTCGTCGTCTTCCGCCGGCAGCGGCGGTTCTTCCTACGGCGGCTACGGCAATTTTGGCGGTTTTGGCGGCTTCGGCGATTTCGGGAACTTCGGCGGCGGTGAGGAAATGCCGCCGGAACTGCGGGCCGCCGCCAACTACATCCGCAGCGGCTATTATAAAGAGGCCCTCAACGCCTTGGAGGGCGTCAGCGAGCGCACCGCCGCCTGGTACTATTACAGTGCCCTGGCCCACCGCGGCCTCGGCAACAACGTCACCGCCAGGGATCACGCCGAGCGCGCCTACCGCATGGAGCCCGATAATTTCCTCTATCAGAATCTCTACCGTCAGACCGCCAACGGCAGCGGCTGGTATCAGACGCAGAGCGGCCCCTATCGCTCCGCCGGGTTCAGCTGCAACAATTTCTGCCTCGATTCCTGTCTGATGACGCTTTTGTGCAATCTGTGCTGCTGCGGCGGAAGCAATCTGTGCTGCTCCGCCGGCGGCAACCGTTAAGCTGTTGATACTGTCCGTCGTTTAAAGGAGGTTTCCGTTTGTCTCAGCTGCCGGTACTCATTACGGATATGGCGCTGATCCTGATCATCGCCGGTGTCACGACACTGATCTGCAAAAAACTGAAACAGCCGGTAATCATCGGTTACGTCCTCGCCGGGTTCCTGCTCAGCCCGGTGGTGGGCTTTTTCCCCATGGCCGTCGGCGATACGGAAGAAATCGAGATCCTCGCCGAGATCGGCGTGATCTTTCTGATGTTCGGCCTCGGTCTTGAGTTCAACCTGCATAAAATGGCGCAGGTCGGCGTTTCCGGGACGCTGGCGGCGGCGATCCAGATCGTCGGCATGGTGCTCCTTGGCTACGTCGTCGGCCTCGCCATGGGCTGGTCCGCCACGGACAGCCTCTTCCTCGGCGGCATGCTGTCGATGTCCTCGACGATCATCACCGTCAAGGCCATTGAGGACTGCGGCATGCGGGAGCGGAAATTCGCCAATCTGGCCATCGGCACGCTGATCATCGAGGACATCGCCGCCATCTTCCTGATGCTGATCCTCTCGACGGTCTCCGTTTCCCAGGGGGGCAGCGCCGGCATCGTGCTGACCATCGGCAAGCTCCTCTTTTATCTCGCTTTCTGGCTCCTTTTCGGCATTTTCATCGTGCCGACGGTGATCCGGAAGATCCAGGGGCTGCTCAACGGCGAGACGCTGCTCATCGTCGCGCTGGCCCTCTGTTTTGTCATGGTGCTGATTGCCGACGCCATCGGCTTCTCCACGGCGCTGGGGGCGTTCATGGCCGGTTCTCTGCTGGCCGGCACCGGCATCGCCGAAAAAACAGAGGAGCTGATCACGCCCTGCAAGGATCTGTTCGTCGCCGTGTTCTTCGTTTCCGTCGGTTTCCTCGTTGTGCCTTCGACGCTGGTGGAACACATCGTCCCGATCCTCATCCTCATCGTCGTGACGATCCTCGGCAAGATCCTGCTCCTCGGCGCCAGCTATCTGCTGACGCGGCAGGACCTCTCCACGTCGCTCCACTGCGCCCTTTCCCAGACCCAGGTCGGCGAGTTCTCCTTCGTCATTGCCTCTCTCGGTCTTTCCCTCGGCGTCACCGCCGATTTTCTCTATCCCGTCATCGTCGCCGTGGCGCTGATGACGACGTTCACCACGCCGTTCTTGCTGCGGACGGCGCCGGCGGCCACTTCCTTCCTTGAGAAAAAGCTCCCGGCCAAGGCCGTGACGGCCATCAGGGAACGGAGCCGCGGCGAGGAAGAGGAATCCGCTCCCGACGCGCCGGAGACCGCGGCGGTCTGGCGGCGTTTCCTGAAGCGCTGTGCCCTCCGGGTGGCGCTCTATACGCTGATCTGCGCCGGCATCATCGTCCTCGGCCACCGGGCGCTGCTTCCCCTGGCGCTGAATTACTTCCCCTACGGCGCCACGAAGGCTGTTGTCATGGTGACGCTGCTTTTGGCGATGCTGCCCTTTATGCCTCAGCTGATGGTCAGCCACGATCCGGATTTTACCGCCCTTTGGGTGGACAGCCGCTTTAACAGGCTGCCGCTGACGGTGATCATGGGCATTCGCTGCGCCGTCGGCATCGGCCTGCTGATGATGGTGCCCATCGCTTTTTACGACCATTTCCACTATTGGCTGCTGCTGCTGATGATCCCCGTGGCCTTCATCGCCTCCCGTTCCAAGCGGCTGAGGGGGAGCTATCTGACGATCGCCGCCAAATTCATCGCCAACCTGAACGAACGCCAGCTCCACGAGGCCAGCAAAAAGGACACGCTCCTCTGGGAAGACGAGGATCTTCTCGTCGACACCTACCGTGTCCCCGAGGACAGCGATTTGCTGGGCAGCTCCCTGAAAGACCTGCGCTGGGGGCAGACGATGCGCCTCAACGTCATCCGTTTGATCCGCGGCAAAAAAATCGACAATCTGCCGTCGGGCAGCGTTTCGCTCCAGGCCGGCGACGTCATTTCCCTCTACGGGACGCGCCGCGCCGTGGAGAACTTCCGCCTGATCTACGGTGAGAAAGCCGCGCTCCGCCTCAACGGCGAGGACTGCACCCTCCACCGCTACATCGTCGGCCAGCAGGACCGCATCAGCGAGCGCTATCAGCTCTACTGCTACGGCACGCTGATTCATAAGGATTCCCCCTTCACCGGCAAGAGCATCCGCGACTCCGGCCTCCGCAAGGACCGCAGCTGCTTCGTCATCGGCGTGGAGCGGGATCTGCTGCCCATAACGGAGCTGAGCCCCAATTTCATCCTCCGCGCCGACGATACCGTCTGGATCCTCGGCACGGCGAAGACGATGATCGAGCTGCTGCAGGATGAAGCCGTTGTCTATCACGAGGATAACCGCATCCATCCCCACGATGTCCCCGGGAACTGACCGCCGGTCAGAGAAAAGGAGTCCGCCATGTCGAAAAAGAAAACGCGAAACACCAAGGCGAAGATCGTTTCCGCCGCCTGGAAGCTCTTTTACGAACAGGGCTACGAGGCCACGACGGTGGAGGAGATCATCGAGGAATCGGGAACGTCCCGGGGATCGTTCTATCACTATTTCGACGGCAAGGACGCCCTTTTGAGCTCCCTTTCCTTCCTCTTTGACGAGGAATACGAAGCGCTGCGGGAGGAGATCGGCGAGGAGGACGACCCCTTTGAGACGCTGATGTTCCTGAACCGCCGCCTGTTTCAGATGATCGAGAACCGCGTTTCCCTCGACCTGATGAGCCGTCTCTATTCCACCCAGCTGGTGACGAAGGGCCAGCGCCATCTGCAGGATCACAACCGCGTCTATTTCAAGCTCCTCCGGGCCATCGTCGGCCGCGGCCAGGAACGGGGCGTTCTCCGCTCGGACTGGACCGTCAACGAGATCGTCAAGCTCTACGCCCTGGAGGAACGGGCCCTGATCTACGATTGGTGCCTCTGCAACGGCGATTATTCCCTCAGCGACTACGCCGCCAAGGTCTTTCCCCGGATGATGGAGCAGATCCGCAAGCCGGCGGAGGAAAGCGAAGGCCGCTGAACGCCGCGGCGGAACGTGAAAAAAGGAAGAACGGAAGAAGATGACCGCGTTTTTTCGCGAAAAATCATCTTCTTTTTATTTTTCTTTTATATTGTCTTTTGTTTGTTCTTGTTTTAAAAAAGATATTTAACAGGTGAAATCAGTTAAAAAACGGGTATTTTCCCTTGATTTATATGGAATACGTTCTGTATTTTATTCTTGTCCGTTGTGTGGTATAATAACGGAACGCAACAGAAAAAAAGAAGGGGGAACACTTCCATGCAGTCATCTACCGCCGGCATCCTCGTCGCCATCATTCTCTATCTGGGGATGGTCGTTACCATCGGTGCCGTCTTGTCCAAACGCAACAAAACCGCCGGTGATTTCTATCTCGGCGGCCGCAAACTGGGGCCTTTCGTTACCGCCATGAGCGCCGAAGCCTCGGATATGAGCAGTTACCTGCTGATGGGCCTGCCGGGCCTCGCCTATCTCACCGGCACCGCCGACGTCGGCTGGACCGTCATCGGTCTCGCCGCCGGGACGTATCTGAACTGGCTCATCGTCTCCAAGCGCATCCGCTGCTATTCTCAGCAGATCGAGGCCATCACGATCCCGGAATTTTTTTCCAACCGCTTTAAGGACCGCCGCAAGATCCTGATGTGCGTGGCCGCCCTCGTCATCATCATCTTCTTCATCCCTTACACGGCGTCGGGCTTCGCCGCCTGCGGCAAGCTCTTCAACAGTCTCTTCGGCATGGATTACTTTACCGCCGTGCTGCTGGCCGCCGCCGTCATCGTGCTCTATACGGCCCTCGGCGGTTTTCTCGCCGCCAGCACCACCGACTTTATTCAGAGCATCATCATGAGCGTCGCCCTGATCATCGTCGTCTGCTACGGCGTCAACGTCGCCGGCGGTTTCGGCACCATCTCCGACAACATCGGCAGTCTGCCGGGGTACCTGTCGCTGAGCGCTACCTACAACACGGCCACCGGCGAATCCGCCCCCTATGGCTTTATCACCGTTATTTCCACCATGGCCTGGGGCCTCGGCTATTTCGGCATGCCCCACATCCTGCTGCGCTTTATGGCTACGGAAGATAAGGACAAGCTGGCGCTTTCCCGCCGCGTCGCCACGATCTGGGTCATCATCTCCATGGCTGTCGCCGTCGCCATCGGCATCGTCGGCTACGCCATGAGCGCCGAAGGGGCGCTGCCCTTCCTCGACGACTCCGAACGCATCATCGTCTACATTGCCCAGCGCATCGCCTCCCACGGCTTCTTCTTCGCCCTCATCGGCGGCGTCATCCTCGCCGGGATCCTCGCTTCGACGATGTCCACCGCCGACTCTCAGCTGCTGGCGGCTTCCAGCTCCGTTTCGGAAAACATTTTAAAGGGCACCATCGGCCTGAAAGTCTCCGATAGGAGCACGATGGTCATCGCCCGCGTCACCGTCATCGTCATCGCCGTCATCGGCGTGTTCCTGGCAAAGAACCCCGACAGCTCCGTTTTCGGCATCGTTTCCTTCGCCTGGGCCGGCTTCGGCGCGGCCTTCGGCCCCGTGATGCTCTTCTCCCTGTTCTGGAAGCGCGTCAACCTCGCCGGCGCCATCGCCGGCATGGTCTCCGGCGGCGCCATGGTCTTCATCTGGGAATACCTCATCAGCCCCATGGGCGGTATCTGGGGTATCTATGAACTGCTGCCCTCCTTCATCGTGGCCTGCGTGTTCATCGTCGTCGTCTCCCTCATCACCCCCGCTCCCGGAAAAGAGATCCTCGATGATTACGAAAAGTATCAGGAACTGCTGAAACAGTGAGCGTCAAATGAAAACGGACCGCTCCCGGTCCCGCGCCGCCTTTTCCCGGCGGCTCGGGAACGGGAGCGGTTTTCTTTACGCCGTTTTCCTTTTCCGCTCTTGTTTTCTCTTTTGTTTTTCGCTATACTATAAGTAGCGCGAAGGGTGGAAAAGCCCTTCGTCAAAGGAGATTGAATCAGAATGAAATTAGGTATTATAGGTCTCCCCAATGTGGGGAAAAGCACCCTCTTTAACTCGCTGACCAAGGCCGGAGCCGAATCGGCCAACTATCCCTTCTGCACCATTGACCCGAATGTGGGCATCGTGACCGTCCCCGATGAGCGAGTCGATTTTTTGGGAGAATTTTATAAAACGAAAAAAGTGACCCATGCCACCATTGAGTTCGTGGATATCGCCGGTCTCGTCAAAGGCGCCTCCAAAGGGGAGGGCCTCGGCAATCAGTTCCTCGCCAATATCCGTGAGGTCGACGCCATCGTTCACGTCGTCCGCTGCTTTGAGGATGAAAACATCGTCCACGTCGACGGCAGCATCGATCCGGCCCGGGACATCGAGACCATCAATCTGGAGCTGATCTTTTCCGATATCGAGGTGCTGGAACGGCGCATGGTGAAAATGAGCCGCGCCGCCCGGAGCGACAAGACCGTGGCCAGGGAATACGCTTTCTGCGAACGGCTCATGGCCCACCTTCAGGATATGAACCTCGCCAAGACGCTGGAACTGAACGAAGAGGAAGAAGCGTATCTCGCCGAATATAACCTGCTGACGTCGAAGCCGGTGATCTACGCCGCCAATGTCGCCGAAAAGGACGCTAAAGACGGCAACCGCTATGTCGACGCCGTCCGTGAACTGGTGAAGGACGAAAACAGCGAGGTCTTTGTCGTCTGCGCCGAAATCGAACAGGAGATCTGCGATTTTGACGAGGAAGAAAAGGCAATGTTCCTCGCTGATCTCGGCCTCACCGAATCCGGTCTTGACCGTCTTATCGCCGCCAGTTACCATCTGCTGGGGCTCATCAGCTTCCTCACCGCCGGTGAGGATGAGTGCCGCGCCTGGACCATCACCCGGGGCACGAAAGCCCCTCAGGCCGCCGGCAAGATCCACACCGACTTTGAGCGCGGCTTCATTCGCGCTGAGGTCGTCAATTACAAAGATTTCAGAGCCTGCGGCAGCGTCGCCGCCGCCAAGGAAAAAGGCCTCGTCCGCCTGGAAGGGAAAGATTACGTCATGGCCGACGGCGATATCACCCTGTTCCGCTTTAACGTCTGATGACCGCCGCGGCCCGGGGCGGGACAACGCTCACCGCCGTTTCGGCGATTCATTTCTTTGTCGATCTCGCCTGTATCTTTTTGGTGACGTCGTCCTTTCCGGCGGAGAACTGGCTGTTTTACGTCGTTTTGTATAATTTCTGCGCCTTCGCGCTCCAGCTGCCTCTGGGCGTGGTCTGCGACCGGCGCTCCGCGCCGTTGTTCCCCGCGGTCTGCGGCTGCGTTCTGGTGGCCCTGGCCTATCCGCTGACGGCGTTCCTGCCCATCGGGGGCTGTCTCGCCGCCGGTCTCGGCAACGCGCTCTTTCACATCGGCGGCGGTGTCGCCGTGATGCGCGCCTTCCCGAAAACCGCCTCGCCGCTGGGGATTTTTGTTTCCCCCGGCGCTCTCGGCGTGTTTTTCGGCGTCTTCTGCGCGCGGGAGGGGCTTGCCGTGACGTACCTCTTTCCCCTGCTTCTGTTGGTCTGCGCCGCGGTTCTGGCGGTCGTGCGCAAAAGAGAGGGGGAAGGCGCTTTCGTCCCGAGGGAGGACGGCGGACTGTCGCTCTCGCCCGGCGGCTTTGCCGCGGCCGGGGCGGCGCTGCTCTTTTTCGCGGTGGTGCTGCGCTCCTGGTTCGGGCTGATCGTCACGCTGCCCTGGAAAACCGGGTTTTTACTGCCTTTTCTCTTTGTCGTCGGCGTCGCCGCCGGCAAGGCTCTGGGCGGTCTCGTCGGCGACCGGCTCGGTCTTCGCGGCGGCGCCGTGACGACGCTGGCCCTTTCGGCGCTGCTGTTCCTCTTTGCCGAGGGCTCGCCGGCGGCGGGCATCGCCGCCATCTGCTGTTATAATATGACGATGCCGCTGACCCTCTTCGCCCTCGGGGAGATCTGCGGAGAGGCCAAGGGCTTTGCTTTTGGACTGACGACTTTCGCGCTGTTTCTCGGCACCCTGCCGACGCTGCTGCCGCTTTCGCCGAAAACCGCTGACCCTGCCCTCCTCGTTCCCCTCGTGGTTCTGGCCGCCGTTTTGATCTGCGGCGGCGTGGCGCTGGCCCGAAAAGGCGGCGGAAAAGGGGTGTCGTGATGCTCTTTTCCCTGCTCCTTTCGCTGATCCTGACGGAATGCGCCGAAGTGCCGCTGGCGGCGGCGTTTCCCGCCTTTCGCTCAGAGCGGGGACTGCTCGTCGTCGCCCTCGCCAATGTCGTCACCAACCCCGCCGTCGTCTATGTGATGCGCCTTTATCACCTTTACGGCTCCGGCGCGGGGGAGATCGTGCTGCTGGCCGCCCTGGAGATCGCCGCCGTTCTGACCGAAGGGCCGATCTACCGGCGGCTGACGGGAAAGACGACGTCGGCGCTGCTTTATTCCCTGATCCTGAACGGCGGTTCCTTTCTGCTGGGGATCGCGGTCAATGTCCTTTTAAAGCAGGTGATTTTATGAAAAAAACACCGCTCCTTTTCGCTCTTGCCGCGCTGCTGACGCTCTGTTGCAGCGGCGGCGTTCTCGCTGATGTCGCCGTCTATGAATATGACGCCCGCCGCGTCTTCTTCACGCTGTTTACGTCAGCGTCGCTGGCGCTGATTTTCCTTTTCCTCGCCGGGGCGGTGCTCGCCGTGACTTTGATCTTATTAAAGAAATATTTAAAATAAACCGTGGAAAACAAGGGGTACCCGACAATGAAAAAAATCTTTTGCTTTTGCTGCTGTCTGCTCTTTCTCTTCGGCCTCAGTGCCGGCGTCCTCGCCGACGCCGCCGTCTACGACTGGGAAATTCAGCGGGACTGCAGCTACGACCGCTACGTCGCTACCGTTGACGGCGGCGTGAACCTGCGGACGGAACCGACGACCCAGGCGTCGATCATCTGCACCATTCCCGATTTCGTCCGCCTGCGCATCACCATGGAGAGCACCAACGGCTGGGGCTATACCGCCTATAACGGCAGTGAGGGCTGGGTGGCGCTGAATCAGCTCAGCTCCTCCTATCCCGCTTCCGATATTCATCGGGAAGTCGTCGTTTCCGCTTCCGACGGCGTGAACCTCAGGGAGGGACCCGATGTTTCCTACGCCAAGGTGAGAGCCACCATCCCCACGGGCACGGCGCTGACGGTGACGTCGCTTTATTCGAAAAAGAACTGGGGATTCGTCACCTATGACGGTACCTCGGGCTGGATCGCTCTGAGCGAGGTAACGGACGCCGCCGCGGCGAAGACCCAGGAAGCGCCGACCGTCGTTCAGGAGGAGCCCGCCGAACCCGCTGAAACCGATGAGGCGCTGAACGGGGACACCGATGCCGCCGCGGATATCGTCATCGCGGAAGAGCCGGAACGGGATTTCCCGCTGATCCCCTTTTTGATCGGTCTTGCAATTCTCGTCGTGGCCTTCGCCGCCATCCTGCTCATTGTGCTGCTGACGCGGAAAAAATAACGTGTTCCGCCGGAAAAAAGGAAGGAAGAATGATTATGGATGAAACCATCATTGCCGACAGCCCCGAAATGAAGGAAGTTCCCGCCGCCGATATGGACGCGGCGCTGGCCGCGGCCGCCGCCGCGGCGGAAGATCCCGAATCTCTCATCGCCGCCTTTCAGAAGGCCGCGCCCGAGCTGGAAATCGAGCTTCGTCTCGTTGCCGCTTTCGCTCACTGCGGCGGCGGTCTCCTGGCCGCGGAAGGGGAAGACCGCGCCGAAGGTGTCATCGCGCGGATGAAAACGGAGTATTGGATCGACGGCGACGCCGCGCGGATGATCTGCGGCCGCTTCCTCGCCGCCGCCGGGAAGGGAGGCGCCGCCGACAACAGCCTGCTGGCTCAGGCCGACCGCTGCTACCGCGGCGACGGCGTTCCCCAGGATAAGGAAAAAGCGGCGGAGCTCTACGCCGCCGCCGCGGAAGAGGGCGACGTTACCGCCCAATACACCCTCGGCTATATGCTGGACAAAGGCGACGGTGTTGAGAAAGACCGGGAAGCCGCCATGGTCTGGTATGAAAAGGCCGCGGCCCAGGGCCACGAAAGCGCCGTCAACCGGCTGAATGTGCTGAAACAGGCCGCCGCCCGGCCCCAGCCGGAAAAGAAACGAGGGCTCTTCGGCCGCCGCTGAAACCGCGATGAAAAAATCGCCGGACACTGCCGTATCGGCTGTGTCGCGGCGATTTTTTTTGCGGTTTCGGGCAGCGCCGGATGATTCGGCGCTTTTTGCATCTTTAAAGCGCTCTCTTTCTGATCAGGAGCAGGCCGCCGCCGAGGATCATGGCGGAGCCGAGGATCGTGAAGATCGTGGTGCCGATGCCGCCGGAGGAGGGGAGCTCATAGCCTTTGTTGTTGGATATCTTCAGCGTATAGACTTTCGTTTCGGGATCATAGGTTTTCCCTCGGCCGTTGTTTGAAAGCGTGGTCCCTTCATTGTAGGTGACGTCGGCTGCCGTCACCGTGATCGTCACCGGTTCCGTTTTCGGGAGATATCCCTTCGGCGCTTCCGTTTCCAGCAGATGATACGTCCCGGGGGGAAGATCGAACACGGCGTTACCGGAGCCGTCTTTCAGAAGGCCGTTCTCATCGGAGGTCAGGCCGGTGTACAGAGCCGGGGTTTCATTTCCCCCTTCCGCGCTCACCCGGTACAGATCGAAGACGGCGCCGGCGAGGGCGGAATCCGATACGTCGGCGATATCCACCTTCTTAAAGCTGACCTTCTTTCGCTGTGAATTTAAGATGGTCAGGACATATTCCAGCGTACCGTCGGCATCCGGTTCTCCCGTGAGGGTCACGCCGTCGGGATGCGTGCCGAGGGTGACGGCGCCGATGGGGCTCACGGTAAACTGAATATAGGCGGGAAGCGTTTCGTAACCGGTCAGCGTTTCTTTTTCCCTCAGTTCATACGTTCCCGGGGGCAGCGTGTTGTCCAGGGAAGGAATCAGCCCATCCTCATCGGTGATCAGGTTTTCATAGCCCGGCATCGGGTTCAGGTCGATCGCCGTGACGCTGTCCACCGTCACCTGGCGGTGAAGGGCGAATTTTACGCCTTTCAGGGGTTCCTCCGTGTCTCCGTTCTGTTTGACCGCCCGGAAGGTATAGGGGCGGTTTTTGATGACCATGGTCGCCAGCGTGGTCCCGTTCGCCTGGGCCAGCGTGTAGTATTCCTCATCGGGACCGGTGACGGTGACCTCGCCGTTTTGCAGCGTGATCTTCATGGCCGTTTCCGGTCCGTGATAGCCCTGGGGTGTTTTCGTTTCCGTCAGGGTGTATTCCTTGTCGTTGCTGAGAAAGGCGGTTGTGATGAGGCCTTCCTCATCGGAGGTAAAGGTCCCCAGAACATTGCCTTTTTCATCCGCCAGGGCAAAGACCGCTCCCTGCTGGGCATTGCCGTCCCAATCCTGTTTTTTCAGAATGATCCCGGGACGGTCGTTGGTGACGGTGTCCACGCGGACGTTGGAATCGCTGCTGATTTTTCCCTCTTTATATTGTACGGTATAGACAAAGCTCGAACGCGTGTCCTCGCCCTTCTGTGTGCCGTTTAGTGTCAGTTCGCTGTCGGCGGCCAGGGGCGTGACGGTGCCGGGATCCGTGACGGTGCCGTCGTCGCCGATCGCGGGATTCGCCGCGGAGAGGGTCACCTCGCGAATCAGATAATCCTCCACGCCGGTCGTTCCCGCGACGGGCAGATGATCGTAATACCAGTACAGTGTCGGCGGGTTCGCCGTGGAAGCCAGCTGGCGCACGCTTCCTTCCACCGGGGTCAGGGAACCGTCCGCCGCCTTTGTGAACAGGGCGAAATAGACCGGGTCGCGTTCGGACATATAGTCCGCGTCCCGCCATACTTTGTTGACGCGCAGGCCCCAGCCTTTCAGGTTGCGCACGATGACCGGCGCGTCCTTCCCCGAAACAACGGTGCCTTTTACGCCCGGAACGCCGGAGTCATCCCTTTCGCTCACGGCGGCGTTCACCGCGTCATATCCTTCGTATTTTTGGAAGGAATAGCCGTCCGGGACTTCCTCGGGGCGTTCTTCCACGCGGTATTGCGTTCCCGCCAGGACGTTTCGGACCTCCGCGGTAAAACCGGTGGGGATTTTGGTGATGGAACCGTAGATCGAGGTCGTGAAACTGGCGGATTTCTTCTGGTCCTCGCTCAGGGAAGAATAGTCGGAGATCCCCTCCCCGATCTTCACGAATTTTTGATTGGCCGCGTCCCATCTGCAGTAGAAGCCGTCCGGATCCTTCACATGGTAGGTGTGCATATTGGCGACGTCCAGCGCGTCGAATTCCGAGGCCAGGTACAGGCGGAAGGAGAATTCCGTATCGTTTTCGGGATAAAGGATCTCCGTCGTTCCGTCCTCGTTATAGAGCTGTTTCTTAATGGTCAGCGTGCGCAGCGCGTCGGGATTCACCGTATTATTATATTTGACTTTGGGCCGGATATGGGTCGTGGTGTAGTCAATGCCGTAATCCCTGCGGCTGTCGCTGCCCGGAACAGCGCTCCCCGTGAGCGTCTGCCCATTGACCGCGACACTGTTGTAGATCTCCGTATTGACCCCGCATTCCACGATTTTATAGGAGGTCACGCCTTCGGGGAAGCTGATGTCGGCCGTCTCGCCGGGTTTCAGGAAAAAAACGTCCTGATACGTCGTACCGTCGATGGTGACGGAAGGCTCATATTCCACCGGATTGATCGTGTCCTTGTAGAACACATAGTTGTCGTTTTGAGTGGGGATGTCCGCGGCGGCGTTCGTCAGGTAATATTCCTGCGCCCCTTCCTCCTCGCTCCTTTTATAGAGGATCTGATAGGGGAATTCCGCCATGATGCCGCTCTCGTCCACGCCCGAAAGGGTCTTGGAAAGCTGTACAGTGCCTTCTTTGACGGCGGCCAGGTTAAAGCGCATATGCAGGTTGGAGGCGCCGGCGCCGCGCTCCATGTAGAAGATGTTCATGGTGTGGGTGGTGTCGTCTTTGAAGACCGTGCCGCCTTCGTCGAAGAACCGGCCGAGGTAGGCGGCGACCTCTTCGTCCGTCGCTTTGGGATTGCGGCCGCGGTAGTTGCTCTCAAACAGCTCCCTTAAAGTGGTGTGATTGCCGTTGACGTAGACATCGCCGGTGCGGAAGTTGACGCTGCCCGGTGCCGCGCTGTGGATGCCGCCCAGATCGATGATGAGTTCGCCGTCGACGTAGAGCCAGAAGTCATCGTCGCCGGTGAATTCAAAGATGATGTCGTGACCCCAGGCGTCCAGGCCGTTCGGCGTCTGGGTAAAGCTGGCTTCCAGCTCCGCGCCAAAGTAGCAGTCCGCCTTTACGCCGTCATATTCGATGGAATAGAGCCGCTCGTATTTGCGCGGGTCGCTGTCCGGTAGCTGCACGGCGGTGGCGGAATAGAGGTTCTTTCCGTTCGAAGCGGCGAAAGTGCCCGGTTTCAGGTCGTTAAAGGGGAAGAACTGACCGTGTTTCAGCGTCGGTTTGTTGCCGCCGGAATCGTAGGTGCCGAGCTCTTTGTAGACCGTGAAGTCCCCGCCTTTGGCGCCTTTCAGCGTCGCGAAGTTTTGCGTGCTGTCATATTCAAAATAGCCGGTCTCGCCGTAGGTGCTCTGGATGAACAGATGGTTCACTTCCTGAGCTTCCGCGTACAGCTTGCCCAAAGAACCGCCGGCCGCCGTGGGATATCCGTTCTTCAGGTCGGTGGAAAGCAGCCCCTGCTGGAGCGTGGTGCCCGCGCCGCCCACGTCATTGCCGAGGAAGTCGCTCATTTCCTTCCGGGTCTTAAAATCGATCAGTTTCATCGTGATGCCGTACTGTGTGTGATCGACCGTTTTGACCGTGGTTAGGGTATCATCCACGTTCAGATCCTGCATCACGGCGAAGTAGAAGTCCATGGCCTCCGCTTTCGGACAGGTGACGATCTGTCCGTTCTCCACTTTGAGCCCCGTGTAGGAATAATTCTCTTCGTCCCAGGCCAGGATCGGGGAATAGTACTGTCCGTCGCGCCTGCCGTTCAGGTTGATGCCGATGGTCTCGTCCGAAAGGATCTGCCCCCCCGTGACCTGCGGCGCGATATATTTTTCTGAATACTGGCTGTAGAGCTCGTAATAGAAGTTCGGGTCGGTGGTCCCTTCCCAGTAGTATTCCACAAAATTCCAGAGCAGGGTATTGATCTGGCCGCTGACCCACTCGATGGAGTCGCCGCTCTCATAGACCGGCACGAGGCTGCCGTCGGAGCTGATCGCGTAGTAGTCGTATTTCAGCGTTTTTTCGTTCCAGCTGCGGGTATATACGATGACGCGGGAGCCGTTCGTGATGCCCTCATCGGAAACACTGACTTTGCTTGCGGAATAGGTCAGAAAATAATCCGTGGTCAGTTCCGATAATTCCACCAGGTTCAGCCACTCGCTGCCCACGTCCCCGCCGACGGAAAAGCCGCCTTTGACGGTTCCGCTGTAGGTCAGCGCGGTCCCGCCGGATTTCAGGCAGATTTCGCCGGCGTGAATGCCGCTTCCCGGCGTGACCTGGATCTGCGACGCTTCTTCCTCGGCGCTGACCAGGGAAATGCCGCTCTCCTCTATTTTGAGATATTTGGTGCTGCCGTCGGCGACCGTTGTCAGATAATACTGATCGTCGTGGAGCCAGTGGAACGTCCACATGGGAATATCGCTGTCGTTGGGGACGAACAGCCGGCCGGCGTTGTCGGAGGTGCTCATGACCGTCAGTGATTTGGCGTCCAGCGTGTTTGCCGCCGCGGCGCTCGTCATCAGCGCTTTGCCCGCGGCACCGCCGCTCCAGTTCATCAGCCCGCAGGAGAAACCGTCCAGACCGTAGGGATCGCTTTCCACGGCGACATGATACCAGAAATTCACGTTGTTGTTTGCGTCATTGGCCGCGTTGTAAGAGCAAAATCTGGTTCCGTCGGCGCCGCCCTGCATGTTCCAATACCAGCTGCCGTTATTCAGCTTGAACGTGCCGTTGCTGTTTCGCGTAACGGTAAAGGCGGTCCTGTTTGTCTCATCGGTAAAGGAAAGGCTGTTGTTCCCGCCGTTGTAGACGTATTGTTTGGTCGTGCCGTCGGCGGCGTAACAATAGGCGTAAACCTGATTTTCCGTTCCGTTCACCGGCTCAAAATAGTAGAGGGACGCGTTGTCCCCGGGATACTCCCGGGCGGGCTTCGTTTTGGTGATTCCCTTTCTGCTGCTGTCACCGGTGGTGGTGTTCATGTAGTAGTAGCCGTCGGGGTGACCGATATACAGCCCTTCGCTCCCTTTGGCGATCAGCTCTTCGAAAGAGGAGATCTTATGCCACCCGACCGGAAGCGCTTCCGGCCCCTCGACGATGGCGTAGGCGGAGAACCCGTCCGCTTCGAAACGAACGGTGCCGCCGCCGACTTCGGCGCCGCCGATGACGTCGCCGGCGGCTGTCTCGTCGGCGAAGTGCACCACCTGGGTGTTCGCCGCCGCTTCCGCGCTGTCTTCCTTATCCGCCAGTTCGATCTTGACGTTCACCGGCGCGGCGATCTCAACTTTTCTGCCGTTTTTGTCGATGATTTTGATATCGAAGAAACGGGCGTAGGCGAAGGCGCTGGAATCCAGGCCCAGGGCTTCCCTGGTTTTTTCCAGATACGTTTCATATTCGGAGGAACCGTCCGCCGTGTTTGCGTCCGGAACGATCTCTTCCGCTTCCAGTTCCGCCCCTTCCGGGATTTCCGCGTTTTCTCCGTATGTTACGGAGATTTTATAATTCTTCCCGTCGCCGGTCAGTACGTTCTTTTCGATGGTGGTCTCGATGATGCCGTAAATGGAGAAATGATCCGCCTTAAAATAGACAGAATCCGCCGTCTCCGCCCGGGGGCTGAGGATTTCGGCGGCGCTTTCCTCCGGCAGATGGACGATGTTCAGCGCCGCGTCATTGCCGCCGCTCATGTCTTTATAGGTGATGCGCACGCTGACCGTGGCGTCAGGCTCGATTTCCCGGCCCTGAGAGGTGAAGGTGATGTCGAAAAAACGGGCGGACTGAACGGTGCTTTCCTCGCCGAGGGCCGCTTTGGTCTGGGCGAGGCAGTCCGCGTAGGCCTTGCCGCTCTCGATTTCTTTGACGGTGAGTTCCGCGTCGGCGGGCAGGTTCGCCCGTTCGTCACAGTAGGCCGTAACGGTGTAATCCGGCCCCTCAAAGCGGCACTGGCGTTTGAAGAGCACGGAATCGGCGGCGGCCTCCCGGAGGGCGTCGGTTTCCGCTTCTTCCGCCGCTTCCTCGGCGATGTCTTCCGCTTCGTCCGGCGGTTCCAGCGTCGCCATTTCCATCGTGTCGTCGTCACTCATGCTTTCCGCCACGATCATTTCCGTGATGAAGCGGCCCGGCGCGCCGGAAGCCGATATGTCATCCCCGTCTTCGGTTTCGGCTTCTTCTTCGTCCGGTTCCGCCGCGGACGAGGGCGCTTTCGCCTCTTTCGCCGTTCCCGCCGGGGCGTCGTCGGCGAGGGCGTAATAGCCTAAGATCTTGTCGCTGGTCTTATAATAAAAGGTCTTCCGTACGGCGTTGTTCCGGTCGCCTTCGATGACGAAGATCTTGTCTTTTTCGGTTTTGAAGACGATGCCCGCGTGATCGACGGGATACGCGGCGCTCCCGCTGCTTTCAAGGAAGACGATATCGCCGGCTTCGGCCTCGTAGGAGCGGCTTTTGAGCAGCTCTTCGTCCCGCAGCCGTTCCCGCCAGTCGTCGGCGCTTTCCGTTTTGGAGGCGGCTTTTAGATCGGATTTCGCGTAGTGGAGGCAGAAGGATACAAAAGAAGCGCTCCAGTTCTTATAAGCGTCGCCTTCCCGGGCGCCGTAGCGGTTCCAGCCGCGGGTGGTTCTGCCATCATCTTCGACCTGATAGTTTTTGTTGCTTTCGGCGTAGCCCACCTGGCTTTCGGCGACTTCAATGAGGCGTTTGGCCTCGGGACCGGAAAGGTCTTCCGGCAGGGTGCTTTCCCATTCGCTTTCCGTTTCCACGTCGGCGTCGGGATCGGAAAAACAGGCGAGGCTGTGCTGGTGCGCCGTTTTGCCGCAGACCCGCTTTGTTTCGTAGCAGTCGCCGGTGTGGGTGTGCGTCGCCGAGCTTTCCTCGCCGCAGATCAAAACGGCTTCGTAGCACTGTTCGGTGTGGCGGTGTTCCTCCAGGCCGCAGTACGTCTCTGCGGTTTCGGCCAGAGCCGGCAGCGTCAGCCGGGAAATCGCGGCGAAAACGAGAATCACGGCGAACAGCGCCGTAATGCCTCCGCGCCGGTCCCGGTTGATGTCCGGGTCCGTCTTTGTTTTTAAGAGTTTGTGATTCGGCATTGGAACACTCTCCTTTTTGTTTATCCGGTCATCGTTTGCTCTGAGCGGGGAAACGTTAATAAAGTCTGTTTTTTTGCATGGGACGCGTTTTGCCGCCGCCAAAAACGAACGGCATACTAACAATCATATTATTATATCATATGTAGCGCTTTTTTTTCAATCGGAAAAAACGTTTCGTCCATACGTGTTTTGGGTATACTTTACCTTTTTCCATTTTATCACGGCGCGTGTCTTCCGAACCGTCATTTTGGGCGGAAAAAACGGTTTGTTCGGCCGTGGAACAGGTGTCGGGGGCGCGCCGGCGCGTAAAAAAATCTCCCGGCCGGCGGCCGGGAGACAGGGCGTTGTCTTTTGTTATTTCAGTTTTTCAACGAAATCGGCGAGGATATCGGGGATCTGAATGTTCTGCGGGCAGACTTCCACGCAGCTTTCACAGGCCACGCAGGCGTCGGGGCGCTTGTCCTCGGGCATCGCCTGGATGGCGAAGGGCGCCAGGAAACCGCCTTTGGTGAAGGTGTGCTCGTTGTAGAGATCGAGGAGTTCCGGGATATTCAGTTCCTGAGGGCAGTGGCTGACGCAGTAACGGCAGCCGGTACAGGGCACGCCCTTCATCAGCTTTTCGCCGATTTCCATCAGGACTTCGTTTTCTTTTTCCGTCGTCGCCTTCTTTTCCCCGTAGATAGCGATGTTGTCCTTCAGCTGCGCCATATCGGACATGCCCGAAAGGGTGACGGTGATTTCCGGAATCCCCTGAAGAAAACGGAACGCCCAGCTCACCGCTGTTTCGTCGGGGCGGAGAGATTGGAGCTTTGTCATGTATTCGTCGGGGATCCGCACGGCTTTGCCGCCTCTTAAAGGTTCCATGACCCATACGGGAATGCCGTGCTCCTTCATCAGCGCCACTTTTTCTTTGGCCTGCTGAAATTCCCAGTCGATGTAATTGACCTGAAGCTGGCAGAATTCCATATCATCACCGTAAGCGTCGAGGAAGCGGCGGAGAGTGTCGAGGTTGCCGTGGGCGGAAAAGCCCAGGTGACGGATGCGTCCGTTCTTTTTCTGCTCACGGAGATACGCGGCGATGCCGTGGCGCTCATCGAGATAATCGTCGATGTTGATCTCGCAGACGTTGTGGAAGAGATAGAAATCGAAATAATCGACGCCACATTTTTCCAACTGGCGTTCAAAAATCTCCTCAACTTTGTCCATGTTGGAGAGGTCGTAGCCCGGGAACTTGGTTGCCAGGAAAAAGCTTTCCCGGTCGTATTTTTTCAGGATATCCCCCATGACGGTTTCGGAATTGCCGCCGTGATATCCCCAGGCGGTGTCGAAGTAATTGACGCCGTGGGCGATGGCGTAATCCACCATTTCCGCGGCGGTGTCCGCGTCGATGCGGCTGTCGTCTTCGCCGACGGTGGGCAGGCGCATGGCGCCGAAGCCCAGCGCCGATATTTGTTTTCCTTGAAATTCGTTGTAGTACATGTTTTTCTCCTTTCCGCCCGCGGCGGATGTTCTTTTTTATGATGTATTCTCATTATATAAGATAAAGTGCGCTTTAAGTCAAGGTTTTTTTGATGAGAAAAACGAGGGGCTCCGGCGGCAATGAACACAAGACCCACGCGCTGACGGCGCGTGGGTCTTCCGCGTAAGGGGGATCATTCTTCCAGTCCCAGTTCTTTGGCGGCGGCTTCCCGCATTTTGAATTTTTGGATCTTGCCGGCGGCGTTCATCGGGAAGCTGTCGACAAAGCGGATGTAGCGGGGCACTTTGTGCCGGGCCATGCTCGCCATGATGTAGTCGTGCATTTCCTCTTCGGTCATGGTCTCGCCCTCTTTCAGGATGATGCAGGCCATGGCCTCTTCCCCGTATCTCTTGTCGGGAACGCCGATGACCTGGACGTCCCTGACTTTTTCGTGGGTGTAGATGAATTCCTCGATTTCCTTGGGATAGATGTTCTCGCCGCCGCGGATGATCATGTCCTTCAGGCGGCCGGTGATTTTGAAGGTACCGTCGTCGGCGCGGCAGGCCAGGTCGCCGGAGTGGAGCCAGCCCTCGCTGTCGACGGCTTCTCTCGTTTCCGCCGGCATTTTGTAGTAGCCTTTCATTGTGTTGTAGCCGCGGGAGCAGAATTCGCCGTTGACACCGTTGGGGACTTCCTCACCGGTGTCCGGGTCGATGACTTTGCATTCCACGTGGGGGAAGGCGTAGCCGACGGTTTCGGAACGCAGTTCCAGACTGTCGGTCCAGGTCGACATCGTGCTCCCCGGGGAGGACTCGGTCTGGCCGTAAACGCTGACGATTCCCGTCATGTTCATTTCGTTGGGATCCGCCGCCCGGCGCATCAGTTCCGGCGGGCAGCCGCTGCCGGCCATGATGCCGGTGCGCATGTGGGAAAAATCGGTCTTGCGGTAATCGGGGTGGTTGAACATGGCGATGAACATCGTCGGCACCCCGTGGAAACAGGTGATTTTTTCCTGATTGATGCAGGCTAAGGAAGCTTTTGCCGAGAAATAGGGGATCGGCGAGAGCGTCGTGCCGTGGGTCATCGACGCCGTCATCGCCAGCACCATGCCGAAGCAGTGGAACATCGGCACCTGGATCATCATGCGGTCGGCGGTGGA
>CADBQN010000037.1 GCA_902796855.1 uncultured Bacillota bacterium
CCCAGGGCGGCGAGGGCGTGATAAAAGCACTGCGTTTCCCACCAGCTTCGCTTATAGAGCGCATAAAGATCCATCTCATCACCGTTCTTCCCTCTCCGCCATGGCGGCGGCTTCGGCCAGCAGCGTTTTCAGCGCCGCTTCCGGCGCGAAAACGAGCGGCGGCAGGCCCAGCGCTTCCCGATGCTCATTGATCCGCCCTTCCTTTAAGGGGAAGCAATAGCCGTTTTCCAAAAGAAGGCGGATGCCGCCGCGCTTTGCTTCGGGGCGGAACCCGCGGCGATATCTGAGCTCCAGAAGGGGAAGGGACTGCGGGCAGACGTCGGCGCAGACGCCGCAGCCGCTGCAGTACCACTTTCCCCCCCTGAGGCGCCCCTTTAAACGCGCCTCGGCGAAGGAAAGAAAGCCCATTCGTGATAAAACACAGCGCTTTACGCATTTTCCGCAGCGGTCGCATTTTCCCGCCATTGTCTCACCATCCTTTTCACTTTCGGGTGGCCGACGCCCAAATCCTCATCGTCCGCGCCCATGGCCAGCGCCAGCAACTGCGTAATGAAAACGCCGGGGAGCGGCGGCCCCTGGTCGTAGCGGCGGCGCTGACGGTCGAGGAACAGCTGACAGTTGCCGCAGGAGGTGACGAGGCAGTCGGCGCCGGCGACGCGGAGCTCGTTAAAGCGCCGTTTTCCCAGGGCCGCGCCGACTTCGGGAGCGGACTCGTACAGCCCGGCGCCGCAGCATTCGTACTCCGTTTCGTAGGAAAGCGGCGCCGCGCCGCAGAGCTCGCAGAGGCCGCGCCACGCTTTGAGCCGGGCAGGGGCTTCCTCCCCGAAGAGACGGCGGGGACGAAAGGCGGAGCAGGGATGCACCACCCCGACCCGCCAGGGGACGGGACGGGCCACGGCGTTTCTCACCGCCGCGGCTTCCCCGGCCAGAAAGGGAACGATGTGCTCCGCCGCTTCCCCGCCGCCACAGCCCAGGCCCAAGGGAGCCAAAAAAGCGTTGATCTCCCGGCGATAGGCTCCGTCCTCCGCCAGCCGCGCCTTCACCCGGGCAAAGGCGTTATAGCAGCCGCCGCAGAGCGTGACCAGAGGTTTCCCCTCTCTCGCCGCCAGCGCCAGGTTATAGGCGGCCAGCCGGTCCTCGCCGATGCCGGCGCCTCTCAGATAGGAGCCGCAGCAGACCGCCTCCTTTAAAGGGGCGGCGCTGACGCCGAGACGGCCCAGGACGAAGACGGCGCTCTTTTCGTACTCCGGAAAGCGGTACGCGACGAGACAGCCGGGATATAACAGAACCTCGCGGGGGAATCCCATCTTTCGCCACCACCTTCCTGATAAATCTCAAATGTTCAGCCGCCGAGCTCCGCCAGCTTCCGCTGACGGGCGATTTCCTTTTCCAGCCAGCTCATATACGCTTCGCCGCGGAGCAGCTGCTCCAGATCGGCGGGATCGGTCATTTTGATTTTTACCATCCAGCCCGCGCCGTAACAGTCGTCGTTGATGAGATTGGGCTCAAACTCCAGTTCCTCGTTGACTTCCAATATCTCGCCGCTGACGAGGGCGTAGACCCGCCCCACCCATTTGCCGGATTCCACCGACATGAAGGGCTTTTCCCGGATGATCTTTTTGCCGGGATTCGGCGATTCCACATAGACGATCTCCCCGGCGGAATCCACGGCGAAGCTGGTAAAGCCCATCGTCACCACGTCGCCTTCGACTCTGCCCCAAAAATGATGTTTGTCATAGTACAACTCGTCGGGATAATTGTAATCCTCAAACCGCATAACCGCGCCTCCTCTGTTTTTTCTTTACTGATTTGCCTCGTAAGCCGCCATGGAGCGATCCACCAGTTCCGTGATGTCCGCGAAGCGCAGACGGATCTTTTTCCGGCGGGCGTTCCCCTGGAGCGTGCGCTTGCACTGCTGGCACCCGGAAACGACGGTCTTCGCCGCCGTCGCCTCGGCCTCCCGCAGCCGCGCCTCGGCAATGACCTCGGTCAGGGCGGGGTCCACCGCCTCTAAGTTCCCGCCGCCGCCGCAGCAGGCGGCGTCACTGCCGGAACATTCCATTTCCACCAGTTCCAGACCGGGGATCTGGTTCAGCACGTAGCGGGGCTCCTCAAAAACGCCGCTGTTGCGCCCGAGGTCGCAGGGGTCGTGATACGTCACGCGCTCTTCCACGGGACCCAGCCGCAGGCGGTCCGCAGCGATTTCCCGGGCCAGCCACTGACTGGCGTGGAGCACCTCAAAGGGCGTTTCCCCGCCGAGAATTTCCGGGTAAAAGTCGCGCCAGGCGTGGAAGCAGGAAGGACAGGTCGTGACGACGGTCCTGACGCCCAGCTCCTTCGCGGCGGCGACATTGTGTTCCGCCTGTTTTCTGATCCGCTCCGGTTCCCCGGCGGCGGCCAGGGGAAAACCGCAGCAGGACTCGTTTTCACCCAACACGGTGAAATCCGCGCCGGACCGCGTCAGGATCCGGGTAAAGGCCTGGGGGATGCCGTAAATCTGGGGATAGAGTGCGCCGGAGCAGCCGGTGAAATAGAGGAGCTCCGCCTTTTGCCCCACCCGCTTTAAAACCGCTTCGTCGTCCATGGCCTCCAGCCACAGGCGGCGGTTCTCCGGGGCGTCCCCGGCGGTGTTGCCGGTCTCGTCGATGGCGGCGGCCAGGCGCCGCATGTTTTCGGGGCCCTTTTCCCCGGCGGCAATCCGTCGGCGCATTTCCAGCCAGACCGACACCGTGTCGATCCGGGCGGAACAGGTCTCACGGCACTGACCGCAGAGGGTACACTGGAATAGCCGCGCGATGTCCTTTTCCGTCAGCTTACCGTGAAAGGCCAGCTTGCGCGTGATTTCCATTTTTGCCCGGGGGGAGGCGGATTCCCAGCCGAGGCCTTCGTAAACGGGGCAGTCCACGCGGCAGTAGCCGCAGCGGGCGCAGACGAGGGCCTCCTTTTTCAGATTTTCAAATATCGGTTTCCCGCGCATGTCAACGCCTCCTTCCGATCCGCAGCACGCGGCTGCCGAGGTTCGCCGCGAAACAGGCCAGGCCAAAGAGGGCCGGCGGCATCAGCTTTGGCGGCCGATAGAATTTCCCCGGGTTCATCCGGTTCTCCGGATCCAGCCGTTCCTTCGCTTCCCGGGCCTCGGCGAGGGACGCCGGATCCCGGGAGCGTTTCAGATAAACGGTGTTCCAGACGCCGGTGCCGTAGGGCCGTCCGCCGCAGGCGATGGCGGCGTCGTTGATTTTTTTCGTTTTCGCCAGGTAAAACAGGTAGCGCAGCGTCTGCGATTCGTCGGCGTAATACTGCGCCATCACGTTGGCCTGCTGACCGCTCATCATGTGACCGTAGACGGACACGCGCTGACGGAGCTTTTTCACCCGGCCGTAAAAGTCGTTCAGCCGCGCCATCGGCAGGATCACTTCCGCCGCCAGCAGCGTCGGGCCGTTTCGCTTGATCCGCAGGGAATAGAGACGCTCTTCCCATTCTTCCGCCGCCGTTTCGTCGGAGCAGAGGCGGACGCCGGTCTTCAGGCGGATCGTCTCGGCGTAGGCGCGGCAGGCGGCCATATCCGCCGCGGCGCCGCGGTAGGAGAGCGTCACCAAAAAGCCGCTGACCTCGGGGACTTCATACCCCATCCGCTTTTGAAAATCGAGGCAGGTGCGGTCGGCAAAATGACCGTTGAACGGCTTGACCGGGCCTTTTTCCGCCATGTCCATGATCTTTGCCGCGACGATGGCCGAGGGGGCCGCGAAGGAAACGTGATACGCCGCTTCCGCCAGGGGCACCACCTTAAAGGTGAGGCGGGTCACAATGGCGAGGGTGCCCTCCTTGCCCGCGAAGAGGGAGAGGGGCCGCGGGCCGGCGGCGTCGGCGTCAAATTCCTCACCGGAGGCCAAAATCACGTGGGCGGATTCCACCAGGTCGTGGAAACAGCCCCAGGCCATGCTGCCGATGCCCTGCCCCTCCATACTGAACCAGCCGCCCACCGTGGAGGAAACGGCGCTGCTGGGATAGGAGCAGAGGGTGAACCCCTCCCGGTTCAGGTCTTTTTCCAGCGCGCTCCAGGCGGTGCCGCACCAGACTTCGGCGACGCCCCGTTCCTTATCGAGGCGGATCAGGCCGCTGAGGCCGGTGAGATCCATCACCATGCCGCCGCTGACCGGCACCGCGTTCATATAGGCCGAAGTGCCCCCGGCCCGGGGCGTGATGGCCATGTGATTGTCCCGGGCGTAGGCGACCAGCTGACGGACATCCTCCTCGCTTTGGGGGCGGGCCGCCAGCTCGGCGCCGACCCGGAACATCAGTTTCACCAGAAAACCGGGGAACGAGGCCATATCCCGGGTATAAAACGACGTTTCAAAGGGATCGTCGGTGACGCGGCCGTTCAGTTTTTCCTTTAAGAGATCAAAATTTTCCGCTGTCATAGGGTCTCCTTTCTCTTTCTCCCGGGCGGGCGGAACTCCCGCAGATACGATGATAGCTGATGGGGAATGACGATGTTTCGGCGGATATCGCCGATATCGCCGGCGGCAGCGGGCAGCGCCGCGCCTTTTTCCATCAGCGCCAGCAGCGGCCCGGCGAATTCCAGCGTTCCCACCATCTGCGCGCCGACAAGGCGGTTCCGCCGCAGCAGCAGACGGGTATAGCCGCCGCCGGCAGACCGTTCCGCCACACGATACCGCCGCCCTTCCAGATCGTCTTCCGTCGCGCCAAAGGCCAGCACCGGCGTTTCGCCGACGTAGGTCAGCAGCACCGCCAAAGAACCGGGAAAGGGCTTACGCCGTCCCGCCGCGGCGAGACCGGCGGTCTCGCCCTGACGGGCGGCGGCTTCCCACAGCAGGTTCAGCACCGGCTTTTGGGTAAGCCGGTCCGTCGATTCGGTACAGTCCCCGGCGGCGTAGAAATCGGGGAGGTTCGTGGCCATGCAGTCATCGACGAGGATGCCGCCGGTCTCGCCCAAAGCGACGCCGGCGTCTGCGGCCAACTCGACCCGGGGACGGACCCCCACGGCCCAAAGCACCAGGTCACAGGGGATCTTTTCGTGATTTGTCTCCGCGAAGGCGACTTTGCCTTCGCCCTTCACGGCGTTGACGCTCTCGCCGGTGAGGACGCGGATTCCGCGTTTTTCCACCTCGGCGGCGACCAGCGCCGCGGTATCCCGGTCGAGGGATTTCGGGATGACCCGATCCATCAGCTCCACCAACGTCACCCGTTCGCAGCCGCTTTCCTTCAGCGCCAGGGCGCCCTCGAGGCCGATGGCGCCGGAGCCGACGACCACGGCGGAAGAGGCCTTCTGCGCCAGCAGGCCGTCAACGTCGGCGACGGTCTTCATCACCCGGTTCCCCGGCAGGCCGATGCCCTCGATCCTCCGGGGCAGAATGGGAAAGCTGCCGGCGGCGTAGATCAGCCGGTCATAAGCGATGACGTGTTTTTCCGTCACGGCTTTTTTCTCCCCGTGGCGGATCTCCAGCACCTCTTCCCCGAAAAGGACGCCGACGCCGTCTTTTTCGTAATCCTCGGCGCGGCGGATGAAGATCTCCTCCCGGGGGATATGCCCGGCGAGATAATCCGGCAGGGCCCCGGCGGCGTAGGCGGGACAGGACTCGCCGCTGACGATGAGGATCCGCAGCGCAGGGTCTTCCCGGCGGGCCGCGGCGGCGGCGCGGATACCGGCGACGCCGTTGCCGATGATCAGCAGATCCGTTTCGCGATTCGGTTTTGCCATGGTCTCACCTTCCTTTCCCAAGCAGTTCGCGGCCTTGGCGCGCCGCCTTGCGGGCGGATTCGGTCAGTTCCGTTTCCCGGCAGTTCGCGCCGGTCACGGCGTTATACAAAGCCAGGGCTTTCCTGAGCTTATCATCGATAAAATCATAGTTCTCCCAGGCGAGGCCGAGGAGGGAAAGGGCCGTTTTTTCCAGTTCCTCCCGGGAATCCGCGAAGGACAGAAGACGCCCGGCGCCGAGGTTCCGCTCACCGCCCGGGGAGAGATAACGGGCGGGACGCGCCGTCGTTTCCCCTGCGGGACAGTCCCCGCGGAATTCGGCGCAGAGGCGGAGGAACCGTTCGGGATCGGCGACGGGGATGCCGCCGTGGCCCGACACGACGACGGCGGAGAGGTTCTTTTCCCGGAAGAGACCGGCGAAAAAAGCGTCGCCCAAAGGGAAATCGCCGTCTTCCGACAACGCGCCGTCGGCTTCGGTGACGATGACGCGCTCACCGTCGGCGGTAAAGGAGCGAAGCTCCCGCAAAAAGTCCTCTTCCCTTCTCTTCCGCAGCGGCACGACGGAGACTTCCCCGTCCCGGATCAAAAGCGCCGCTTTTTTCGCGGCTTTTCCCGTGACGCAGAGATGCTCAAAACCGCTGTGCCGCAGATAGGCCCCGAAACGCCCCTCGGCCGCGGCCGCGGCGAACACGCCGCCGGACGCGCCGCACCAGGTCATGCCGGCGGAACCCGGCGCGCCGGTGCCGGTGACTTTGCCGGCGGAGACGGAAACAAAGGGACGCCCCTTTTCCAGCAGGCACAGGAAGAGCGGCGGCAGAAAGCCCCAGCCGCTTCGGGGGAACCCGTTTTCCTCGCCGCCGAGACTCAGCGTCTCGGCGCTTTCGGTATTCAGATCAACAAACAGGCATTTCGATACGTCGCGCACGCGCCATCCCCTCCTTTGATGTCAGCGGTTCCCGCCGAACCGCTCCCGGGCATGACCTTCCCGGAAACGGCGGCTGATTTCGGCTTCCTCAAGATAGGCCAACGCTCCCGTCGGGCAGACTTTCACGCAGAGCGGGTCGCCCCCGCACAGATCGCAGGTGACGTAAACGTCACGGACGCTGTCGTACACCGGCGCGCCGAAGGGGCACATGACCTCACAGGCGCCGCAGGCGAAGCAGCCCTCCTCCCGGCGCGTCACGGCGCCGTCGGCGCCGCGGTCGACGACCCCTTTTAAGCAGGCGGTCACACAGACGGGATCGGCGCAGTGCTGGCAGTAGACGACGTTCAGACCGTCGGCGCCGGCATAACGCTCCACACGGATGGCGCTTTCGCCGGGGCGCACCTCCCCGGCGCGTTTCAGGGAGCACAGCGCCTGACAGACGCCGCAGCCGCCGCACTTGGATCGCTCGATCATCAGTTTTTTCACAAGGCCTCACCTTCCTCCCCCGGCCCCGCCAAAGCGCGGATCAGCCGTTGCCGGGGAGCGCCCGAAACGACCGCCCCCGCGCTGTTTGCCTTTGGAATATGCAAAAACGATACCAAAACGATGCCGGGGCGCAAAAAAAGAGGAAGCCCGCCGGGCTTCCCTTTGCCAAAGAGCCGTTTTTTTATCATGCGTTTTTCTTATCACCGGCCGCCGCGCCCCCGTTCCCCCGGCCGAAGCCTCGGCGGGATGTCCCACCGGGCGGCGGCGCGGAACAAAAATGTCTCATTTGCCGGAAGCCGGGACAAATCTGTCTCATCAAATAAAATCCCTGTTCAAGATCGGTTCGACGCCGTTTCAGCGGCCCCGGTAACGGCGGCGGCGCAGCAGGAGCCGCGCCCGTTCCTCTTCCCGGACGGCATCGATTTTGCCCTCGTCGGGAACGCAGCCGGAAAAACGGCGGAACGACGCGATGACCTCGGGGAAACGCCGTTCCGGCCGGGGAAAATCCCCGACATCGAGAAGGGAAACCGCCGCGAAGATCCGCCCCAGCGTCACCTCGGCCGGTTCCTCCATGATGCCGTCCCAGTCGAGGAAGAAGAGCTCTTCCCCATGAACCAGGAGGTTCCTGGCGTTCACGTCGGGAGGAGAAAACAACGTCGTCGGCCCGCTCCCCGCCGCGGCGAGGCGGGAAACACCCTTTGCCAGCGGCAGCGGCCAGGGTCCGTCCGATTCAACGAGAGAGGTCAGCAGCGTCCCCGGGAGATACCGCCGCAGGAGCCAGCCGTCCCCGAGGACGACGGCGGCGGGAGCGGGAAGGCCCAGCTCCCGACAGCGCTCCAGGACGGAAAATTCCGTTTTCTCGCCGCCGTCGGGGAAGATCTTCAAAATATAGGTCTCATCACCGCCGGCGACGCGGTACACGTCGCCGCGGCGGCTGAAATAATGCTGTTTTACGGTCAATCGCCGCCCCGATTTTGCCGCCGCCTCGTTCAGAATCCGTTCCGCAATCATCGTCCCACCTCCATAAAATCGTTCTTGAGCTGGTATTTTTTAAAACCGGTTCCGTTCTCGCTTTCAGTATGCCACAAAGGACGGAAAAAAGCAACAAACCGAAATCCGTATTTGCCTTTTGAAAATCCCCGTGGTATAATGTGGAAAATTTCAACTGAGGGCAAATATTTACACTCTCCGAGTCGTTTTTCCTGTCTTGAAGAAAGTGGAAATCCGACCTGGGCGCGGTTCCCGCCGGGAGTCCGGGCCCACGGGGCGCGAAGGGAAACGTTCGCGCCTGCCATTTCGCAAAGGAGCGGTTTTTTTGACGTGCCGTCTTCGGCTGAATGATCGTATGTATCGCGTCCTTTTTTGGGGGGAACGCGGTTTTTTTGAGGTTTTGGGGAAGAGGTGGCTTATGAGACCGGGAAATGAAACGGCGGGGTTCCTCCGCCGCCGGAAATACCTTTTGCTGGCGGCGCTGACGTTGGCCGCCGCCGCCGTCAGTCTGACGCTGGGCCGTTATCCCGCCGACGCCGCCGACGTCTTCACGGTGATGCGGCTCCGCCTCACCGGCGCGGACCCCGGGGAATACGCCGCGCTCTCCGGCATCATCTTTGCCGTTCGGCTCCCGCGGGTCGCCGGGGCGCTGCTCATCGGCGCGGCGCTGGCCGTTTCCGGCGCGGCGTATCAGGGTGTTTTCAGGAATCCATTGGTCTCCTCCGACCTCTTGGGAGTCTCCGCCGGGGCGGGATTCGGCGCGGCCATGGCGATTTTGGCCTCGGCCAACATGATCACCGTCCACTTTGTCTCCTTCTTTTGCGGCCTCGGCGCCGTCGCCGCCAGCTATTTCATCAGCGCCCGCCTCAGCGGCGGCCTGAAAGAAGGAACCCTCGTGATGGTACTCGCCGGGATATTGGTCTCCACGGTGTTTCAGGCGCTGATCGCCTTTATTAAAACGGTGGCGGATCCCTTTAACAAGCTGCCGGCGATTACCTATTGGCTCATGGGCGGCTTATCCTCTCTCACCTCCGCCCAATTGAGCCTTATCGCGCCGCCGATCATCGTCGGCGCGCTCCCCCTGCTCCTGCTGCGCTGGAAGCTGAACCTGCTCACCCTCGGCGAGGAGGAATCCCTCGCGCTGGGGCTCCGCCCGGCGCTGGTGCGGACCGTCGCCGTCGTCTGCGCCACGCTGGTGACCGCCGCGGCGGTGAGCGTCAGCGGCATCATCGGCTGGATCGGTCTGGTCATTCCCCATCTGGTCCGGTCGCTGACGGGGCCGGACTACCGGGATCTGATCCCGATGTCCCTCTTTTTGGGCGGCCTCTATCTGCTGGTCATCGACACCGTCGCCCGCACCGTTCTGACGATGGAGATTCCCTTGGGCATTCTCACCGCGCTCATCGGCGCGCCCTTCTTTGTTTATCTTCTGCGGCGCATGAAGGAGGCCTGGTAATGAATCTGACGCTGGAAAACGTCATCTATCGCTACGAAACGGGGAACGAGGTGCTGAACGGCATCGACCTGACGCTGAGCGACGGCGAAATCCTCTGTCTCCTCGGACCCAACGGCAGCGGCAAGACGACGCTGTTCAAGCTGATTTTGGGGCTGATGCCCCCTTCCGGCGGCCGGGTGACGCTGAACGGCAGGGACGTCACCGCCTATCCCCGGCGGGAACTGGGGAAGATCCTCGGCTACGTACCGCAGAACCACATCCCCGCCTTTCCCTACAGCGTTTTGGACATGGTCGTGATGGGCCGCAACGCCCACCTGGAGAACGGCCGCGCCCCGAAACAGAGGGATTACGACATCGCCCGCGGCGCCCTTGAGGACATGGGCATCGAGAGCCTGGCGGAAAAGAACTACATCCGCATCAGCGGCGGCGAACGGCAGCTGGTGCTCATCGCCAGAGCCCTGGCCCAGCAGGCGAAGATCCTCATTTTGGACGAACCCACCGGCAACCTCGATTTCGGCAATCAGGTCCGGGTGCTGCGGCAGATCCGCCGCCTGGCCAAAACGGGCATCGCCGTCCTGATGTCCTCTCACTTCCCCGGCGACGCCTTTCAGAACGCCAGCAGAGCGGCGCTTTTGAAGGATGGGAAAATCCGGGAAAGCGGCGCGCCGGAGGAGGTCATCACCGAAAAGAACCTAAAAGCGCTCTACGGCGTCGACGTCTCTGTCGCCGCCGCCCGGGACAGGGCGGGCAATCTGTACCGCGTCTGCGTACCGGCGCGGCGGGACTGAGCCTTTCTATATAAAACACTGCCAACCAGCTTTTTTTATGACGCGGCCGCCGGGCGGAAAGCTCCGCCGCGCCGCGGCAAAACCCCAAAGGAGGTTCACCATGAAAAAAATCATCACCTTGTTTCTCTGCCTGACCCTTTTGTTTTCTTTCTGCGCCTGCGGCGAGGAACCGGAACCCGCCGCGGATACGAGGACCGTCACGGACATGGCCGGAAGGGAAGTGGATATCCCGGCAGACGTCGAGACCGTCTTCGCCACCGGCGCCGTCGGCGGCGTGTTCATGTATACCCTGGCTCCGGATATGCTGGCGGCCTGGAACGGCGATCTCCGCGACAGCGAAAAGGCCTTCATCGACGAGGCTTATTGGGATCTGCCGGCGCTGGGCACCTGGAAGGGCACGAATTTCACCGGAAGCATGGAAGATCTCATCGCCCTGGAGCCCGATATCATCATCAGCATGGGCGACGTCACCGTGGACCACGCCTCGGAAGCCGATGAGATCGAATCGTTATGCGGGATTCCCGTGGTCATGGTCGACGGCGGACTCGGGAATTTGGATAAGGCCTACACCTTCCTCGGCGACATCCTGAACCGACAGGAGCGCGCCGAGGAGCTGGGGGCCTATTGCTCGGAAACGCTTGCCGCCGTGGAAGAAGCGGTGAAGACCGTCCCCGAGGAAGAGATCCGGACCGTCTATTACGGTGAGGGCGTCGACGGCCTGGAAACGGAAGTGCCCGGTTCCCTCAACGCCGAAGCCATCGCCGCCGCCGGCGGCGTCAACGTGGCGGAAACGGCGGAGACCGGCGTTTCCCGGATCAGCGTCTCCCTGGAACAGGTCGCCGCCTGGGATCCCGATGTCATCCTCCTCAGCGGTGACGGCGACACCGCTCACGAACTCTATCAGTACGTCCGCGCCAACGAAGGCTGGGCCACGGTGCCCGCCGCGGCCCGGGGCGACGTCTTTGAAATCCCTTACGGGCCCTACGACTGGATCAACCGTCCGCCCTCGGTGGCCCGGATCATCGGCGTGGAATGGCTGGCGCGGCTGCTGTATCCCGAAGCGTACCCCGTTGACCTGAACGAGCGCATCCGCCAGTATTACTCCCTCTTCTACCACCGTGACCTCACCGACGAGGAAATCACGGCCCTGCTGGAATACGCGGGATAAGGAGGGAAAAGGATGGAACTGACCGGCATCGTTTTAGGCGGCGGCAAGAGCCGGCGCATGGGCGGGGAAGATAAGACGCTGCTGAAAATCAACGGCGAGACCTTGGTGGAACGCGCCGTTAAAGCGCTGCGGCCCTGGTGCGGCGATATCATCATCGCCTCCAACGCCGCCGCCAAATACCGCGTCGCTAACACCGTCGAGGTGATCGACTCCTGGCCGGACATCGGCCCCCTCGGCGGGATCCACGCGGGCCTCGCCGCCGCGGAACATGACTTTGCCATGGTCGTCGCCGGGGATATGCCCTTCTTTTCCGGCCGTCTGACGGCGTGCCTGCTTCGCCGCAGAACGCCGGAAGCCCAGATCGTCATCGCAGACGGCGGCAGGGGGCCGGAGCCCCTCTGCGCCCTCTATGGCAGAACGTGCCTGCCGCTGATCGAGGAGATGGTCCGGCGGGGCGTTTACGCTCCCCGGGAGCTGCTGCGCGAAACAAAGCACGTCATCGTGACGAAGGAGGAACTTCGCCGGGATGACGTGCCGGAAAACATCTTTTTTAATCTGAACTCCGCCGAGGACAAACGCCGCTGGCTCGGGGGGACGCTTTGACGCGCCTCAGCCGCCGCTTTGCCGGAAAGTCGTGATCTCATAGCCGCCGCCGTCGCTGAAAACGGTGACGGCGCCGTCGAGATCCGTGCGGTAGCAGGGAATCTTCCGCTCCCGCCAGTAGGAGACGACGTCGTCATCGGGGTGTCCGTAGTTGTTTTTGCCGACGCTGATGACGGCGGCCTCGGCGTCCACGGCTTCGTAGAAGGCGGGGTCGAAACTGTTTTTACTGCCGTGATGGGGAATTTTCAGAACGTCGGCGTCCAGGCCGGCGTTTTCTTTTGCCCCCGCGTCGAGGGCGGCGAGGCCGGAACCCTCGACGTCGCCGGTGAAGAGGACGGAAAAATCACCGTAGGTCAGCCGCGCCACCAGGGAAAGGTCGTTGTCCTCACCTTCGCTGTCCGCGTCGGGCCAGAGGATTTCCAGGCGGACACCGCCGCCAAGGTCGAGGACGTCGCCGCTTTTCACGGTGGCGACGGCGGCGTCTTCGCCTTCGGCGACGGCGATCTTATCGGCGAAGCGGCCCTCCGCCGCGGCGGGGAAGCAGAGGGCTTCCAGCTCGAAATCGGCGGCAAGATACGGCAGGGCGCCGCTGTGATCGTCGTCGTTGTGGGAGAGAAAGACCGTCTCAATGTCGTCGACGCCCCGGGAGAGCAGGAAGGGACGCAGCGTATAGTAGGTCTCGCCGCCGCCGCGGCGGTCGCAGGCGTCCATCAGATAGTCGGAGCCGTCGGGGGTGCGGATATAGATGGCGTCGCCCTCGCCCACGGACAGAAAGGTCACTTCCAGCCCGCTGCCGCCGCCAAAGGACAGGGGCAGCGAAAACAGGACGAACACCGCCGTCATGGCGGCGAGGGAAAAGAAGCGCCGCTCCCGGACGGCGGGGAGAAAGACGATGAGGGCGACGGCGGCGTAAACGGCAAGGAGCCAGACGAGACCGAAATCGCCTTTATACAGATAGGCGAAGGGCAGACGGGCGCCGAGGGTCGCGACCGTCAGGATGAAACTGCCCAGCAGACCGCAGGGGATCAGCGCCAGCGCGCCCAGGACCGGCGCGACCAGGCAGAGGATCAGCGCCGTGAAGCAGAGCGCCACCATGGCGCCGACGATCATACAGCAGAAGGAGCCGAGGAGCACGGCGACGAAACTGACGACGTGGAAGTAATAAGCCAGCATGGGGATCAGGCCGATCTGCGCCGCCAAAGTCACGAAAAGCGCGTCCCGACCGGGGAAAGACCACGGCACGCGCTGTTTCAGCCAGGGGACCAGAATCAAAATAGAGAAGATCGCCAGGAAAGAGAGCTGGAAGCCGGGGCGCGTCAGCGTCAGCGGGTCCCAAAGCAGCAGCAGGATTGCCGCCAGACCGAGGCCGTTAAAGGCGTTCCGCTCCCGGCCGAGGAGGACGGCGCCGGCGACCATCAGGCACATCACCGCGGCCCGCACCACCGACGGGGAGAACCCCGTCATGGCGGCGTAGAGCAGGAGACAGACGGCGGTGAGCGCCGTTTTGCCCTTTGAACCGAGGCGGAGCAGGGCGCCGAGAGCGCCGAGGAACAGCGCGGCGTAACCGACGTGCAGACCGGAAACGGCGAAACAGTGCCGGATGCCGCTTTGGGAGAGGACGCTGTTGACGCCGTGGCTGAGACCGGAGGTATCGCCGAAAAAGACGCCGCGGATCAGCGCCGCCTGTTCCTGCGGCAGATAGGAGAGGCTCCGCTCAAAACGGTGCTTGAGGGCGTAGGCCAGCCGCAGCAGCGGCTGACCGCCGCCCCGCTCAGCGACGGTGACACCGCCGCCGTACAGCGCGGAAAAGACGCCGTAAAGGCGGCTTTGGCGGTGATAGGTCTCAAAATCGAAACTGCCGGGGTTCAGCGTTTCCGAGGAGAGGAACGAGCCGTCGAGAACGAGGCGGTCCCCGTAACCGACGTCGGCGTCCTTTTCGGTGACGGCGATGACGTCCACGGGATGTATCAGCGCTTCCCCGTCGACATCTTCCACGCGGAAGCGGAAGCGCAGGGAGCGTTCGCGGGGCGAAGGATCGTCGGCGACGCGGCCGCCGAGGGAGGCCGTTTCCAGGCCTGCGAAGGGATCGGCGGCCGTGATGGCCTCACGGAACTCCCCGTAGACGAAACCGAGGACGAGGACGGCCAAAGCCAAGGCGAACAGCGGCTTTTTGCCGAAACGGAGCAGACAGAACACGGCCGCGGCGGCGGGGAGACAGCCAACGGCGATGAGGAGCGGCGTAAGGTTGAACAGCAGACTCAGGGTCAGCGACGCCATCAGGGCGGCGGCGCTGACGAACAGCGGCGTTTTCATCCTATTTCACCGTCAGCGCCGCTTCGATCTCGCTTAGCTTCCCTTGGCCGACGACGCCCCGGGCCGTGAGATCGGCGACGGAGGTGAAGGCGCCTTCCGCCTCGCGGCTGGCGACGATCTTTTCGGCGGTGACGGCGCCGATGCCCGGCACCGCCGCCAGTTCCTCCGCCGAAGCCGTGTTGAGGTCGACGGCAGCCTTTTCCGTCTCCGCGCCGCTTTCGCCGTCCGCGGCGTTCTCCTGATAGACAAAGCCCGTCGCTCTCAGGACGTGCTGACCGCAGAGGACGCCGCCGCCGAAGCAGACCGCGCCGAAAATCACCAGCGCCAGCAGGATCCATGTTTTCTTTTCGCTCATTATTTTCCCCTCATTTCCCGTTTTCGATTGACAACGCTCCGTTTGTCATTGTATAATAAATATTGCGTTAAAGCGGGCCTATAGCTCAGCGGCAGAGCCCCCGGCTCATAACCGGTTGGTCCTTGGTTCGATCCCAAGTGGGCCCACCAAAGGGCGGCGAGGGCCGAAAGGTCTTTAAAGATTCCGGCCTTCCCCGCCTGCCCGCGAAACCGCGCCCGCCGACGGCGCGGTTTTTTTATTTGAACAGCTCGTCGGGACGCTTGATGATAAAGTGGTTCTTCTCAAACTCGATGAGCCCTTCTCTCTTCATCCGCGACAGCTCCGCCGACAGCGCCGAACGGTCGGCGCCGAGGTAATCCGCCATTTCCTGGCGGTTGAAGGGGATCACAAAATCAACGCCGCCCTGATACTGAGCCTGTTCGTCCAAAAAGGAGCTGATTTTCCGGCGCAGGGAGTGCTGGGTGATGTGGCGGAACTTCCGCATCAGGCTTAGATTCGTCTGAGAAAAAATGGTGATGACGTTGAAGATCATCCGCTTGTGGATATCGCACAGCGTTTCGCAGCCCCAAAAGAGCCGCTCGGCGTCGATGAGGAGGACATGGCTGTCCTCCGCCGCGACGATGCTGAGATTCTCGTAAAAATCGTCCATCAGCAAAGCCATGCCGAAGATCTCGTTTTGGCGGGCGTTCGTCAGGATCGACCGGTTCCCTTCCAGATCGGTGCAGGCCATAAAGACGCTCCCCCGCAAAACGATGCCGAGGAGGCGCTTTTCCTCGTTTCGGCGGAGGATGGCGCAGTCCTTGGGGAAGAAATAGCCCCGGGCCGAAAGGCAGCCGAGGGCCTTTTCGATCTCGGCCGCGGTCAGCCCGGCAAAGAGCTGAACTTCGGCCATTTCCGCGGGTTCGATCTTTTCGGAAAAACGCTCCATTTTTTCTCCTTCCCGTTGTCATTACAACGGATTTTTTCCTTATTATACACTATAATTAAGAAAAATCAACAGGAGGTGTTCTATGAATCCCAAATTTTTTATCTGTAAACACTGCGGGAATGTCATAACCCATGCCTATGCCTCCGGAGCTACCGTCAGCTGCTGCGGAGAGGAAATGCTCGAATTGATTCCCAACACCGTGGATGCCGCCAAGGAAAAACACGTGCCCGTCATCGAAAAGATCGACTGCTGCACCGTGAAAGTCAAGGTCGGCGAAGCGGAACACCCGATGACGGAAAAGCACTACATCAGCTGGATCGCCCTGGATACCGGGAAGAACCTGCTGCTTCGTCAGCTGACGCCGTCGGACGCGCCGGAAGCCGTTTTTGCCGTTGCCGAAGGGGACGGGCTCACGGCCTACGCCTATTGTAATTTACATCAGCTTTGGAAAAACTAAACCATATTTCACCGAAACAGAAAGGAACCTGAGAAACATGCAAAAATACGTATGCGAAATCTGCGACTGCATCTATGACCCCGCCGTCGGCGATCCCGATAACGGCATCGAACCCGGCACCGCCTTTGAAGATCTTCCCGATGATTGGACCTGCCCCGACTGCGGCGCCGGCAAAGATTCCTTTGCCCCGATGGACTGAGCGGGAAGCGCTTCTCAACCGTAAGGGAGTAACAACATGGATAACAAAGTAGCCGTCGTCGGCATCATCCTTCGGGACGTTGCCGCCGTACCGGCGCTCAATGAAATTCTCAGCAGCTACGATCAGTACATCGTCGGCAGGATGGGTCTGCCCCACGTCAAGGATGATCTCCGCGTGATCAGCATCATCATCGACGCCCCCTCTGACGTCATCGCCTTTTTCACCGGAAAGATATCCCAGCTTGAGGGCGTGTCCTCCCAGGCGCTCTACGCCTGAGCGGCGCGGCCTTAACGGATCGATGGAATTTCCTGCTTACTCTCAAACCTCATAAAAACACTTCAGCGGTTGCGATGCCATTGCAACCGCTTGATGTGCGTATAATTCCAATTCTTATTCAGAAAGGATGAACGTATACCCCATGAAATGCGTAAAAAAAGTTACCGATAACCTCTACTGGGTCGGCGCCAACGACCGCACCACCGAACGCTTTGAAAGCGTCTATCCCATCCCCGAAGGCGTCTCCTACAATGCCTATGTCCTCATCGACGGCGACAAGACCGTGCTCTTCGACACCGTTGATTTCGCTTTCTGCCGCCCGTTTTTGGAAAACGTCGCCGCGGTGCTCGACGGCAGAAAACTCGACTATATCGTCGTTAACCACATGGAACCGGACCACGCCGCTTCCTTTGAGTTCACCGCCAACGCCTACCCCGAAGCGACCATCGTCTGCAACGCCAAGATCCAGACGATGATGGGCCAATATTTCAACACCGACTTTACCGAACGGTTCCACACCGTGAAGGAAGGCGACACCCTCGCCCTCAACGACCACACTCTGACCTTTGTCATGGCGCCCCTCGTCCATTGGCCCGAAGTCATGATGACCTATGACATCACCAGCAAAACGCTGTTCTCCGCCGACGCCTTCGGCACCTTCGGCACTCTCAACGGCAAGCTCTTCAACGACGAGTTCGACTTTGACCGCGACCTCATCGATCACGCCCGCCGCTATTACTGCAACATCGTCGGCAAATACGGCAAACAGGTCCAGAACGTCCTGAAAAAGGCCGCGTCCATCGACATCCAGCGCATCTGCCCCCTCCACGGCCCGATCTGGCGGAGCGATCTCGGCTACTTCATCGAAAAGCACGACCTCTGGAGCAGCTATAAGGAAGAAAAGAAGGGCATCGTCATCATCTATACCTCGATGTACGGCGGCACCCAGAACATGGCTGAAATCTTCGCCGCCGGCCTCAACGACAGAGGCGTCACCGAAATCACGATGTACGACGCCGCGAAGACCCATCCTTCCTACCTCATCGCCGACATCTTCAAATACAGCCACTTCGCCATCGCCTGCCCGACCTACACCGGGGAAATCCATCCCCTCATCGAAACGCTGCTGATGGAAATGAAGCACCTCTCCGTCCAGAACAAGACCGCCGCGGTGATGGAAAACGGCAGCTGGGCCCCGGCCTCCGGCAAAAAGATCCGCGCCATGCTGGATGAAATGAAGAACATCAACGTCATCGACCCGACGGTCACCATCAAATCCACGATGAAAGACGCCCAGACCGCTGATATGGACGCGCTCCTCGACGCGATGGCCGCGTCGCTGAAATGAGCGGGAACAGGAAGGAGGACACCATGAATCCTACCGCGATGTTCCGCATCGGCTATGGCCTTTACGTCGTCACCGCCAAGGACGGCAAGGACAACGGCTGCATCGTCAACACCTTTTCCCAGGTCACCTCGGAGCCGAACCGCGTGTCGCTGACGGTGAACAAACAAAATTATACCCATGACATGATCGCTTCCACCGGTCTTTTCAACGTCTCCATGCTGACGACGGCGACGCCCTTCTCCGTTTTTGAGCATTTCGGGTTTCAAACCGGCAGGGAAACCGACAAATTCGCCGATTTCACCAAAATCGGCAGAAGCGAAAACGGCCTGATCTACCTCACCCAATACACCAACGCTTACATCTCCGGCCGGGTGATCCAAAGCATTGACCTCGGCACCCACACGATGTTCATCGCCAACGTCACCGCCGCCGAAGTCCTCAACGACGAAACGTCGCTGACCTACGATTTTTACCAGAAATTTGTCAAGCCGAAACCGAAAAAGACAAAGAAAAAGGGGTGGCGCTGCCGGATCTGCGGCTACGTCTACGAAGGCGACGAGCTCCCGGCGGACTTTACCTGCCCGGTGTGCAAACACGGCGCCGCCGACTTTGAGCCGATCCCCTCGGACGAACCGGCGGAAGACGCCGCCGACTTTGCCGGCAGCCGCACCGAAGCCAACCTGCAGGAGGCCTTTGCCGGGGAATCCCAGGCGAGGAATAAATACACATATTTCGCCGAGCGGGCCAGAACCGACGGCTTTGAGGAAATCGCCGCCATCTTTGAGGAAACGGCGCTGAACGAACGGGAGCACGCCAAGATCTGGTTCCGGCTCCTCCATCAGAACCGCGTTCCCGATACCGCCGAGAACCTCCGCGCCGCCGCCGCCGGGGAAAACGGCGAATGGACCGATATGTATCCCCGGATGGCCGAGGAAGCCAGAAAAGAGGGCTTCGACGACATCGCCGCTCTCTTTGAGCGGGTCGGCGCCATCGAGAAGGGCCACGAAGCCCGCTATAAGAAGCTCCTGGCCAAGGTGGAAGGGGAAACCGTTTTTGAAGAGGAAGCGGAAGTCACCTGGATCTGCCGGAACTGCGGCTATGAGGTAAAAGCCGCCGCCGCGCCGAAGGTCTGCCCCATCTGCAGCTACGGCCAGAGCTACTTTGAAAAAAAGATAAGATAAAACGCTGAAACGCGGGAAAGCCCGGAACACACCGTTCCGGGCTTTGCTTTTGTAAAAACTTCGTCACTCTTCCCGCAGCGCCGCCAACGCCAGCCCCCAGCAGAGGAAGAGGAACGGGGCGGCGATGCAGACACGCAGACCGAAAAAGGCCTGGACACCATAGCCGAAGGCGCCGCTGCCCCAGATGACGGCAGCATTGTTTTGCCGATGTCTCACGACCAGCGCCAACGAAAGAACGAGGGCGGCAGCATAGGCCGAAAAGGCCAGCAGCCCCTCGCTGACGAGGATGTTCAGATACTCGTTGTGGGCGGCGTCGATGGCGGCGGTGTAGGTGACGTCCTTCGCCGCGTCGTAGCGCCGGAACTCCGCCGTCATCCGCTGACCCAGAGTGTCGCAGCCGCCGCCAAAGAGCGGGCGCTCCGGCACGAGGGCGGCGACGCTGCGCCAGATGAAGAGGCGCCCGGTGCCGAAACCGTCGTCCCACTCGCCCCGGGACAGGGCGTGGAGCTCATGGAGGGTGCCGCCGCCGATGTCGAAACAGTAAATCCCGGCGATGGCGAGGAGCACCACGAGGAGCAGGACAAGAGCGAAGCGGCGGCGGTGGGCCGGATTTCTCAGGATCACCGACGGCAGGAGCAGCAGCGTGCCGCCGAAAACGGCGGCGACGGCGGCGGCGACGCGGATCTTAAGCGTCACCGCCCAGACCATGACGACGGGGATCAGCAAAAGAAAGCGGCTTTTCCCCTGCCCCCGCAGGAGAGCGGCGGTCAGCAGCGGCCCGGCCGCGGAAAGCACCGCCCCGGTGAGACCGGCGTTGCCGGCGGTGCCGATGAACTCGTAGCGGTACGCGTCGTTGCCGTCGTAGTAAGTGAGCCCCTCGGGATAGAAATGAAAGGGGTTCCCGCCCAGGAGCTGACTGAAGCAGACCAGGCAGAAGAGAACGACGGAAACGGCGAAAACAGCGATGAGACGGCGGGAAGGACGACCGAAAAGCGCCGCGCCGAAAAAGCACAGTCCGTAGCAGGCAACGGTGAGCAGCCCCTCACGGCGGTGGAAGCCGAGGAGCGTTTGGGGAAAATACGGCGAAAGGCAGGCGCTGACGGCGGTGAAGAGCAGAAACAGCCCCATCAGCGCGAGGACGGCGGCGACGCCCCGGCCGACTTTCGGCCGCGTGCGGCGGCGGCAGAAAAGCGCCGTCAGACCGAAAGCGTAAGCGCCGCAGATCGCCAGGAAGAGCCCGTATTTAAAGGACGTGATCGACGTATAGCCGCCCTTTCCCACCGCCAGCAGATAGACGCTGAACAGAACGGCGATGAACAGCGACGTCAGCGCCGACGCCGACAGCGTTTTTCCCTTCTCCATGGCGAATCCCTCCCCAAAGTTTTTTTCTATTATACCCCTTCGCCGAAAAAGGCGCAACACCGGTAAAAAATTCCTGCATAACGGCGGCAAAAACGGTCATCCTAAGGAAAAAGAAGGCCGCCGCGGAACGGCGGCGGCGAAAAACACCAAAGGAGAACGAACCATGAAAAAGATCACAGCGATCCTGCTGATCCTCTGTCTGTGCCTTTCCTTTGCCGCCTGCGGCGACAACAGCGGCAGCGCCGCCGACGCCGGAGACGACGCCGGGGACATCGTGGAAGACGTCACCGATACCGGCAAAGACGTTGTGGACGACACCGTCGACGCCGGCAAGGACGTCGCCGACGAAGCCGAAGACGCCGCCAAGGACGTCGGCGACGGTGTGAAGAACGCCGTTGAGGACGAAAAAGACATGGTGGACGACGCCGTGGACAGCGACACCGAAAACGACCGCTGAAAAACAAGCGCAGAAACGAGCAGAAAGGCCATGCCCGCCCCGGCGGGAGCGGCCTTTTTCGTTTGACACGGCGGCGAAAATCATCTATAATTTGAGTGGAATCCGTTCCGAAAAACGAGGAGGAAGACCCGGCCATGATGAACGATCCCCTGTTTCTGTGCCGCATGATGATGCGCCTGTATACCGTCGCCCCGGACGAAAACGGCGTCAGCCGCAGCCCGGCGCTGTGGGAAAGCTATCAGGAAATCGAGGAAGGGCTTTTCGCGGCCTTTCGGGCCGAGAACATCCGCCCCGTGCCGGTGCGGGTGCTTTCCGATTTCAACGGCACGATCCGTTCCGTACTGGAACTGGTGTTCTGCGCCGCGGAGCCAACGATCCCCATCCCCGAGGAGCTCTACCGCCTCTTTGGCGATTACGGCGTCAAAGGCTTTACCGCCCCGGCGGAGCCGCCGGTGATCCGCCTGGCCTATACGGGGCGCTGCTACGACTACGAGACGAAAACGCGGCTCATCACCGACGGCCTGCAGATCGGCTCTCTGGGGAAAATCGCCCTGGATTTCTACTCCCTGGACGAAATGACAAAGGCCGGCGTCTCCTGCCGCCTGACCCACGAGATCCTCCACGTCTTCGGCGTTTCCGAAGAGGAAATGGTCTACTATAAACCCAAAGCCTACCTCGGGCTCCTCGACCACGTCAACCGCCTCAGCGATAAAGTCCTCGCCGCCGCCGAAGCGGCGCGGCCGGTCTTTGAGCGCTCGGCGGGGAGCATCGCCGCGGCGAACCCCCAATGGTTGGCGGCCCTGACCGACCTGGGCCAAAAGCTGAAGGACAGCGGCTATCCCGACGCGCCGGAGCGCGCCGCCAAAACAGCGCTGCGGCTGCCGGAGAACGTGATCGACGGCGGCACCGTCACCTACGCCGTCCGCGACGTCCTCTATATGTAGCGCCGCGCCGGCCTTCAACAAAAAAAAGAATAAACAAGCCTCCTTTCGCGAAAACTATAATTAAAGTTCAGCGTAAGGAGGCCTTTTTTATGTTACACTGCAAGAACTGCGGCAGCGTCATCGTCCCGGGCAGGATCTACCTGTCCAGCGACGGGTTCTACTGTCACCGCTGCGCCGAGGGAGTCCGTTCGTATCTACCGCTCTCCTTCCCGGGGAAACGGCCGGAAGGGAGGAACGATCATGTCACGATGTGAGCACTGCGGCAGGACCGTCCGAAACAAAGAGGACGTCTACACCTACAAGGGGAAAGAGCTCTGCGAGGACTGCGCGGTGATGTTCCAGAACCGCGATTTCAGTTCCACCAAGATCATGGGCTGCGACGGCCCCGTCGGCCGGGCCATGCACAAAGCGGAGCAGTCCCTGAAATAACCGCGAAAGCGGATGGGAGCACAATACTCCCACAAAGAACGCCGCCGGGAGCATTCCTCCGGCGGCGTTCTTGCCTTCGTTCTTTATTTCAGACGAAGCGGCGGTCAAAGACGCGCTTCGATTTCTTTTCGCTCCGGGGCAGTTCGCCGAGGGCGACGGCTTCCGTCTCCACGGTGATGTTGATCCTCGTTTTAAACAACGTTTTCAGCTTGGCTTCCAGCGATTTGCGGCTTTCACCGGCGGGGAGGGACGTTTCCACCCGCACCTTCATGTGATCCTTGCCCTCCAGGTGGTCGATGAGGACCTGATACTCACTGGAGGCGTCGTCCAGTTCCTTTAAAATATCCTCGATCTGACCGGGGAAGATGTTGACGCCCTTGACCTTGACCATGTCGTCGGTGCGGCCGAGGATCGTGTCGATGCGGGGATAGTCGCGGCCGCAGGGACAGGGCTCGTCGGCGGGGATGATCCGGGTGAGGTCGTGGGTGCGGTAGCGGATCAGCGGCGCGCCTTCCTTTTCCAGGGTAGTGATGACCAGCTCGCCGAGTTCCCCGTCGGGGAGCACCGCGCCGGTCTTCGGGTCGATGATCTCAAAATAGAGATAATCGTCAAAATAGTGCATGCCGGTCTCATATTCACAGTTCACGGCGATGCCGGGGCCGTAGATTTCCGTCAGGCCGTAGATATCGTAGAGCTCGATGCCCAGCTCGTCGGCGATGCGGCGGCGCATCTTCTCGCCCCAGCGTTCGGAACCGATGACGCCCTTTTTCAGTTTGATATGCTCCCGGATGCCGCGCTTCTCGATTTCCTCCGCCAGCAGCAGAGCGTAGGACGAAGTGGAGCAGAGCACGGTGGAGCCGAGATCCCGCATGAACTGGATCTGCTTTTCGGTGTTGCCGGGGCCCATCGGCACCGCCATAGCGCCGAGGAGCTCCGCGCCAAGCTGAAAGCCGATGCCGGCGGTCCACAGACCGTATCCCGGCGTGATCTGGATGCGGTCTTCCCGGGTGATGCCGGCGATTTCGTAACAGCGCTTGAAGAGGATCGCCCAGTCGTCGACATCCTTTTGGGTATAAGGGATGATGACCGGCGTCCCGGTGGTGCCGCTGGAAGAATGGATACGGACGATCTCCGAATCCGTCACGGCGGAGAGCCCTAAGGGATAGGCGTCCCGGAGGTCGGCCTTTTCCGAAAAGGGCAGTTGCTCAAAATCCTCTTTGCCGCCGATGGCCTCGATGTCGAAGCCCTCCAATTTCTGAGCGTAGAAGCTCCCGGCCGCTTTGACGCGGCGGAGCTGTTTTTTGATTTTTTCTAACTGTGTCTGGGATAATTCCATGATCTCTTATCTCTTTTCTGATAGGGTCTTCGCGCCGAGTTCCAGCGCTTTTTTGTTCATATCGAGAAACCGCGGCCTGATTTTTTTGGCCATGGCGGTTTCGATTTCACTGAGGGTCAGCCCCATTTCACCGCTTTCGGCGAGGGCGCCGAGGAGCGCCATGTTGACCACGCGGGGGGACCCGCAGACGGCGACAATGGCAGCGGTATCGAGGACGGCGGCTTTTTCCAGGTGCTCCCGCAGATAGGCCAGGATCGCCCCGCCGTCATAGGCGGTGCCGCCGAGGGAGGCGGTGACCGGAGCGACGGTCTCGGGACAGGTGATCACCGTGCCGCCTTCCTTTAAGTAACGAAGATTGCGGAGCACCTCGCCGGGCTCAAAACCGAGGAGCACATCGGCGCCGCCGTTGGGGATCAGCGGCGAGGGCACCGACGCGCCGACGCGAACGTGGCTGACGACGGAACCGCCCCGCTGGGCCATGCCGATGGTTTCGGCGGTGCGGGCAAACAGCCCCTTTCCCATGGCGGCGGCGGCAATGATCCGGGAAGCGAGAACGGTGCCCTGACCGCCGACGCCGCAAAGCAGACAACTCTTCATCTCACTGTTCCTCCTTCCCGATGCAGCCCTTGGGACAGACGCTTTGACAGAGGCCGCAGCCGACGCAAAGCGCCGGGTCGATGGCGGTCTTTTCCCCATTCTTCCGCAGAGCGGGACAGCCCAGCTGACGGATGCACTTGCCGCAGCCGACGCAGGTCTCCGCGTCCACCGCAAGGGGGGTTCCGCCTTTTTCCAGCGCGACGCAGGGAGAGCGGAAGATGATGGCGCGGACGCCCTCTTCCGCGGCGGCGGCCTTCACGGCATCTTCCGCGGCGGCCCGGTCAAAGGGATCCGCCGTCCGCACCGAGGCGACGCCGCAGCCTTTCAGCACCGACGCGATGTCGATGACCTGGGTCGGCTCGTTCATCACGGTAATACCGAGACCGGGATGGGGCTGGTGCCCCGTCATCGCCGTGGTGTGGTTGTCGAGAACGACAAGGATCAGATCGGCCTTGTTGTAGACGGCGTTGATGACGCCGGTGATCCCCGAGGCAAAGAAGGTGGAATCGCCGACAAAGGCAAAGGTCTGCCCCTCTTCCCCGGCGTGATACAGCCCCTGTGCCACGGTGATCCCGGCGCCCATGCAGAGGCAGGTATCCACCATATCGAGGGGCGCGGCGTTGCCTAAGGTGTAACAGCCGATGTCGCCGCAGAAGATCGCCTTTTTCCCCTTCATCGCCTGTTTCACGGCGTAGAAGGAGGCACGGTGGGGGCATCCGGCGCAGAGCACCGGCGGCCGCGGCGGCAGGAACGGCGCGTCTTCATTGAAGGGCGGCGCCGCCTTGGCGGTACCGAGAATGCTCCCGACGATGTCGGCGCTGAGCTCCCCGGCGGCGGGGACGGTGCCGTCCCGTTTCCCAAAAAGGGGAACGGCGGGGCGGAGCATGGTCAGGGCGTCCTCAATGACGGGATCGAGCTCCTCAAAGACATAGACTTTCTCAACACCGGCCAAAAATGACGCGGCCTTTTCCGCCGGGAAGGGATAGGGCGTGGCGACTTTGAAAACAGTGTAATCCTCTTCATGGCCGCGGATGGCGTCCATGACATAGGCAAAGCTGACACCGCCGCAGGCGATGCCGATTCTGCCGCCGCCGATGATCTCGTTGCGGCCGTATCCGGAAAACGTTTCGGCATAAGTCTTTTCCGCGGCGAAGAGCCGCTTTTTGCTCTCGAAGGAAAGCCGGGGGAAGATCACCCAGCGGGGATCCTTCTCAAAGCCGGGAGCACGCTCCGGCGCTTTCGGTTCCGGCACGTCCACCGAGGCGCAGGAGTGGCACACCCGGGTGGTGGAACGCAGGATCACCGGCACGCCCTCTTTTTCGGAGAAATCAAAAGCTTCCATGGTCATAGCGAAGGCCTCTTCCGGCGAGGAACAGTCGAAAACGGGGATCCGCGCGTAGCGGCCGAAATGGCGGGTATCCTGCTCCGTCTGGGAGGAGATCGGCCCGGGATCGTCGGCGACATAGACCACCATGCCGCCTTTCACGCCGATGTAGTTGACGCACATCAGCGGGTCCGAAGCGACGTTCAGCCCCACCTGTTTCATCGTGACGAGGCTCCGCGCCCCGGCGTAGGCGGCGCCGGCGGCCACTTCCAGACCGGCCTTTTCGTTGACCGACCACTCCACGTGAACAAAACCGGGGTTCCGTTTGGCAATGGTCTCCAGCACCTCGGTGGAGGGCGTTCCCGGATAGCCGGAGACGACCCGCACACCGGCGGCGATGGCGCCCAGCGCCACGGCCTCGTTCCCCATGAGCAATTCAAGCATAACTCTCTCTCCTCCAAAATAAAAAAAGCCCCCGCGAACGCAAGGACAAAACAGCATAATTCTGCGGTGCCACCTTGATTGACCGCGAAGGCGGCCCCTCTCACCGCGGCGCATAAGCGCCGCCGCCGTTAACGCCGGCATACGTCCGGGGATACTCTCCCAAAGGGATTTGTCCCCGCCCCTCAGCGGTCCATATTCCACGCGCAGCCTGCCGGGGAGCTTCCACCGTCCTCCCCTCGCTCAGCGGCGCTTACGCGCTTTTCTCCGCTTCAGCGGTTTAGATTGTGTGTATCATTTATTGTACCATTGAAACGGAGCCGTGTCAAAGGTTTTTGAGCGAAAAGTCCGCAAAATCCGATTTTTTGGTCAGGGCCGAAAAAACCGACCGATGACCCCTACTGTCAAAAAGCGCATCAGCGTGGTGTTCCGGAACCTTGTTTATCCGTATATTGACACGGATTTTTGCTGATGACGTTAAAGAACGACAGGGCAACAGAAAGGTGAGGCAGCCGTTTTTTGCTCCCTTTGCGCTTACCTTTTTATCAAAGAACATTTTTCTTTTCAACATATTTCTTTCCGGGACGCGTGTTCCCGGGGGTCTTTCACATACCGCCAAAGGAAAGGGCTCCCCTCGGCGGATCAAAACGACCCTTCCGTTTTATTCAATAAGGCGCCGCGTCCTCTTTCATCCGTTTTCCTCCCGAGAGACTAAAAGGTTCCATATTCGGAAGGGGGACGGGAGGAACCCCGGCGATAAAACGTCAGCAGACCTCCGCGCGAAAAGAAGCGATTGAAATCGCGTGCCGCCTATGGTAAAATTTTCCCAGAGGAACATTGATCCGAAAAAAGGAGCTGACCACAACGTGAGCGAAAACGCCAAACAGAACAATTACGAAAAGACCCTGCTTCGGGCCGAAAAGGAATTTACCGCCTTCGATCAGGATGAGATCATCGCCGCCTCAAACCTCCGGGCCGACGACGACTACGTCTACGTGACCTTTTTCTACGCCCCCTACCGCGTCGACCGGAAGACCGGCCGTGTAGAGGCCATAGAGGCCGACGGCTCCTGCCGCCACGCCACCTTCAACGAGGGCATGTCGATTTTGGACGCCATCTGCGAACCGCCGCCCTTCCGCTGCCTCAGCGGCGATCTGGTGGACATCGGCTACTTCAACAACGTCAATTTCAACATGAACAAGAGCCACATCCGCTACTGCCAGTTCTTCCTCGATCATCAGCAGCGCTTTCAGGAAGTCTGCGCCGAGCTGGGAGCCAAGCCCTACGGCCGCTGCGACGTCGGCTTTCTCTTCGATCTCTTTGACTTCCTGCCCGTGGCGATCCAGCTTTGGGAGGGGGAAGAAGGAATCCCCCCGGCGATGCGCTTTCTCTGGGACCGCAACACCAAGGATTTCCTCCGCTTTGAGACGATGTTCTACGCCCTTGGCCATGTCCTGCGGACACTGACCATCGCCGTCGGTGGGGATGAAGTGGAAGAAGTACTGAACTACTGGGTCTGACCGGCCGCCGCGCCGCCCAACCGCGCCCGCCGAAGGCGCGGTTTTTCCTTTGGGGCGCTGTACTTTTCCGTTTTTGCGGACTTCGCCCCAAACCCTTGACTTTTTCACAGCCATGAGGTATGTTAAAAACACAAAGGAAAAAGGAGAGTGACCCGATGAAGAGAATGGTGAACATGACGACCAGCTGCGATGACCTCGACCGCTTTGAAAAGCGCGAAGATATGCTGAATCTCATCGAAGGTTTTGACGGCGTGGAGCTGATGTACTTCGGCGAGGATGAGCGGGAGATCATCCCCCATGAGCGCATCATCGGCTACCACATGAGCTATTACCCCTATTGGTTCGATTTTTGGCGGGGCGATACGGAAGCCGTGCTGAAGGAATTCGACACCAAGGAAAATTACGTCCGCTACTACGGCGGCGAGGACAAAGACGCCATCATCCGCCGCTTTAAAAAGGAAATGGCAAACGCCCACCGCTACGGCGCGGAATACGCCGTGTTCCACGTCTCCGACGCCACCATCGAGGAGTCCTTTACCTGGAACTACCGGCACGGCTCCGCCGAAGTGCTGGAAGCCACGGCGGAAATCCTCAACGAGGTCTTTCGGGACGAGGACGGTTCCGTCGCCCTGCTGATGGAGAACCTATGGCAGCCGGGGCTGACGATGACGGACCCCGCCATGACAAAGCTCCTGCTGGACGCCGTGGATTACGAAAACAAAGGGATCATGCTGGATACCGGGCATCTGCTCCACACCAATCTGGAGCTCCGCACCGAGGAACAGGGCGTGGCCTACATCAACGAAATGCTGGACCGCCACGGCGATCTGATCAAAAACATCCGCGGCATCCACCTGAACCAATCCCTCACCGGGGAATACTGCCAAAAGACCATCGCGAACCCGCCGACCATGGGCAAGACCTTTGAGGAGCGCTACATCCAAATGTTCACCCACGCCTTTGCCGTGGATGGGCACCGCCCCTTCACCTGCCCCGGCGTGGATCGGCTCATTGAGCGGATCGCCCCGGAATACCTGACCTTTGAGTTCATCACCGACAACAACGAGCAGCACCGCGGTTTTCTCGCCGCCCAGAAGGAAGCGCTGAAGGACTTGAAACTGTAAAAAAAGATAAAAAAAGGACGCCCCAACGGTCTGTGCCAAGACCCGGCGGGACGCCCTTTTTTTCTGTTCAGCGGTTATTTTACTCAAATTCCGCGCGGTCATTCGCCGCGAAGTAGTTCACGGCCTCGATGATCAGATCCGCCGTGGGCCTCAGTCCCAGCCGCCCCGAATCGAGGATCAGATCGAAGCTGCCGGCGCTCCCCCAGGTACGGTCGGTGTGGGCTTCGTAGTAGGCGGCGCGGATCTTGTCGGTGCGCCGGATCAGCTTTTTCGCCTCCGACGGCGAAATATCGTAGAGCCGCTCGGCCCGGGCCATCCGCTTTTCCATATCCGCCCGGATGAAAACGGAGAGCACGTCATCGCGGTCGCTCAGGACGTAATCGGCGCAGCGGCCGATGAGGACGCAGGGCCCTTCCTCGGCGAAGCGGCGGATCTCGGCGAACTGCGCTTCGGCGATGGAATCGTGGAGCGGCTGCACGAGGGCGGGATCATAAGTATACCAGCCGTAGCCGTACTGATAGCCGGAGAAATTCCGCCACATGCTGTTGGAACGCTCATCATATTTTTCCACCAATTCTTTATCAACGTGGAGCTTTTCCGCGGTTTTATCGAGGATCGTCTTGTTATAGCAGGGAATCCCGAAATGATCGGCGACCATATGACCGATATCGGCGCCGCCGCTGCAGAATTCTCTGCCGATGGTGATGATTTTGGATTTGGACATCATTTCCATGATCGCGCCTCCCGTCTTTTGATGATTCCATTGTACCACAAAACGAAAACGGTTTCAAAAGAAAATCGGGCCGCGGCCCGATTTTCTTTTCTTATAACTGTATTTCTTCTTCTTTGACGCGCCTGTCCTCCAGGACCTCATACAAAGTATCGGCCTCGGCGGCGCGGACAGTCTCCCGCAGCTCCGCCACGCGGATCTTCAGCCGGCGGCTGCCCATGGACACGGTGACGGTGTCCCCTACCTTCAGCTCCTTCCCGGCTTTGGCCGGGAGGTCGTTGACGAGGATCTTTCCCGCCTCGCAGATCTCTTTTGCCACGGTGCGCCGCTTGATGACGCGGCTCACCTTCAAAAACTTATCCAGTCGCATCGGTCTTCCCTCTTCCTCACGGGGTCTTCCTCAGCGGAGCGCCTCTTTCAGATTCTTCCCGCAGCGAAAGACCACGGTCTTCCCGGCGGGGATCGTCAGCGCCTCGCCGGTGCGGGGGTCTCGGCCCCGGCGCGCCGCCCTTGACCGGGGCTCAAAAGCGCCAAAACCGATGAACCGCACCGTTTCCCCGGCGGCCAGCGCTGAGGTCAGCGTTTCGCCCAGGGCGATGAGGAACAGCTCCGTATCTTTTTTGGTCGCGCCGCGCCGCTTCGCGACGTCGGCGATGACTTCCTGTTTCGTCATAAAAAAACAGCCTCCTTTTTTAGCTTCCTTACAAAGTCTGCCCTGCGGAGGCTGTTCTTATGTATGGTCTTATTCTTCTTCCGCCTTGATTTCTTCCCAATAGCGGTCCATTTCCGCTAAACTCATGGCGGAGAGGTCTTTGCCGTCGGCGGCAATGCGGTCCTCCATGGCGTAAAAGCGGCGGCGGAATTTTTCGGTGCTCTCCCGGAGCGCCTCTTCGGCGTCGACCCGGAAAAAGCGGCTCCAGTTCACAACGGCAAAGAGCAGATCGCCGATTTCATCCTGGACCGCGGCTTTGTCGCCTTTGGCGGCGGCCTCGCGGACCTCGCCGATCTCTTCCAGCACTTTTTCCTTTACCTCGTCGCTCTCGTCCCAGTCAAAGCCGACGTCGGCGGCTTTTTTCTGTACCTTTTCGGCGCGGTAGAGCGCCGGAAACGTGGCGGGGATGTCGAGGCGGCGGCTCACTTTGCCCTTGTCCTTTTTTTCCTCCTCCTTGATGGCGGCCCAGTTGACAAGCACCTCGTCGGAGGTGTCGCAGTGGATGTCGCCGAAAACGTGGGGATGGCGGCGCACCATCTTCTCGCTGATGCCGTCGGCAACGTCGGCAAAATTAAACACGCCCCGTTCCCGGCCGATTTCGGCGTGGAAAACGACCTGGAGCAGCAAGTCGCCTAATTCCTCGGCGAGATCGTCGTCATCCTCGCGGTCGATGGCGTCGATGACCTCATAGGATTCCTCGATGAGGTATTTTCTCAGGGAGACATGATCCTGCTCCTTATCCCAGGGGCAGCCGTTCTCCGAGCGGAGCTTCTCCATCACCGTGAGCAGACGGCTCATCGCCGACGTGTTTCGTTCCATTTCTTCTTTGGTCATATCGTTTTATTCCTTTTTTCTTCTATTCGTTTTCGTCCCCGTTCCGGGTCATCAGTTCCAGCAGCTCCTGATTTTGGACGCGGAGCTGCTGCATCTGATGGAGCCTGGTGAGGATCGTGGCGGCCTGGGCGCGGGTGGCGTTGTCCAGCGGCGAAAAAGCGCCGCCGCCGGTGCCGTTCATCACGCCTTTTTCCGTCACCGAGGCCACGGCTCCCTTCGCCCAGTGGTGGATATCGGCTTCGTCGGTGTAGCTGACCTGGGGCTGGTCGCCGACGTGGAAACCGATGAATTTCATGTAGTTGACGATCATCACCGCCGCCTGTTCCCTGGTAACGTAATCATCGGGGCCGAACCTGCCGCCGCCGTAGCCGGAAACGATGCCGTTCTCGGCGGCCCAGGCCACGGCGTCGCTGTAATATTTGCCCAAAGCGACGTCGTCAAAGGGCGTTTCCTTCGCCGCGGGGATGCTCTCCCCGGACATACGGCAGAGCACCGTGGCGAACATCGCCCGGGTCATCGGGTATTCGGGGCCGAATTTATCCTCGCTGAACCCCAGCATCAGACCGTTTTCCTTGACGTAGCAGATGTATTCATAGGCCCAGTGCTCCGAAAGCTTCGTTTCGTCGTAGGCGTAGGGATCCACCGGTTCCGGCGGACCGAGGTCGACGCCGTCGGCGGGAGCGTTCGTATAGGTGCGTCCGTCCGCCATTTCAATGCCCTTGCGGCGGAAGAGCTCGCTGACGGTGACAAAGGTATAGCCCTGGCTTTGCAGCTCGTCGATGGCGGCGACGGAGCCCTTCACCGACGTGGGGTGGATATCGTGGACGAGAATGATGGAGCCTTCCCTGGCGGCGCTGACGATGTTCCGCTTCACGGTGGCGGCATCGCGGTATTTCCAGTCCAGTGGATCCACGGACCAAAGGATGATCTTGCGCCCGGCCATGCTCTTCTGAGAGGCGGAGATACTGCCGTAAGGCGGGCGGAGCATCAGTTTGCCGACATCCTCACCGACGGCGCTGTCAATGGCGTTTTCCGTGGATTCCAGCTGATTGAAGAAAGCGCTCTGCCCCAGGGTGGTGAGTTTTGGGTGGTTCCAGGTGTGGTTGGCAAGCTGGTGGCCTTCTTCGTATTCCCGCTTCACCACGGCGGGATATTTCTGGACGCAGGTGCCGACGAGGAAGAACGTGGCTTTGACGTTGCGGACCGCTAAAGCGTCCAGGAGTTCGTTGGTATAGGCGCCGGGGCCGTCATCGTAGGTGATGGCGATGAGCTTCTCAGCGGCGGCGACGCTGCGCGGCGCTGCGGCGGTTCCGGTTAGAGCCAGCGCGGCCGCGAGTACGATTATGAGCAGTGTTTTTTTCATTTGAACGTTCCTTTCCGGCGCGGACATCAAATCTTGAGCGGTTTCGGTTCCCGGCGGTCCGGGCGGCGGCAGCCGTGCCGTTCCTGCCGAGGTGACGGACAATCCCCACGGCGGAGACGATGATCACACAGCCGCAGAAAATCAGATAAGCCCAGGGAAAACCTTCTTCCTCATCGTTTTCCCCCGTTTTGGCGCTGTCTTTCGCCGTTTCCTCCGTCTTCGTCTGATCCTTCGTTTCCTCCGTATCGGCGCTGTCCGCGGCGGGAGCGGCGGCGCCGTTCTTCATCGCCGCCTGTTCTTCCGCGCTCAGCGGGCCGAGATCCACACCGTTATACTCGGCGTTCATATAAATCTTGCCGGCTTCCAGCGTTTCGCCCTTACGGCGGAAGAGCTCGCTGACGGTGACAAAGGTATAGCCCTCGTCCATCAGCTCATCGAGGGTGGCGACACAGCCGTCGACGGAGGTGTCGTAGAGATCGTGCATCAGGATGATGGCGCCGTCGGCGGCCTGGGCGCGGATCCGCGAGGCCACGGCGTCGGCGTTGCGCGATTTCCAGTCCAGCGTATCCACGGACCAGAGGATCAGCGGCACGTCCACGGCGGCGCAGACGGCTTCGTTGGCGCTGCCCCCGGGGGGACGCAGCAGCGTTTTGCCGATGTCGGTGCCGATAACGTTGGAGATGGCCTCGTTGGTGCGGTTGACCTGGTCGTTGATCGTGGCGGCGTCACCGCCGGTGAGGGTGAAATGGGTATACGTGTGGTTGGCGATTTCGTGGCCTTCATCGTATTCCCTTTTGATCAGATCGCTGAATTCTTCAATCCGCTCACCGACAACGAAGAACGTGGCTTTGATGTTTCGGGCTTTCAGTTCGTCCAAAAGCTTTTCCGTATTGGCGCTGGGCCCGTCGTCAAAGGTCAGGGCCATGAGGCCGCCTTTGATTTTCACCGAGGAGGTCTCCCCGGCGGCCTTCAGCTCCTGCGCCTTGGCGGCGGCGTTTTCCTTGCCCGCGGCGACGGTATCGGCGAAGGAGGTGCCTCCTTCCCCGGCGCCGAGAACGGGCAGGGCGTATATCATCAGCGAAACAGCGATCACGGACAGGATCGCGACGATTTTTCTTTTCATGATACCGGACTCTTTTTCTGTGCAGATTTCGGGCAGATCAGCCCGATGAGGAAGCCGTAGACCCCGTGGAAGGCACGGCGGTAGAGCGGCGTGGAGAACACGGCGACCAGGAGGACGCAGAGGGAAAGAACAACGGCGTATTCCGCGCCGTGGGGCAGGGAGACAGCGGCAAAGAGCATGTCGCAGAGGATCAGGAAATAGGTGTGCGAAAGGTAGAGCGGCAGCGTATCGCCGCCGATATAGGCGAGGAAGTTCTTTTTCGCCGGCATGGCGGCAAGAACGAGGCCGCCGGTGAGCACCGCCATGGCAAGGGCGCCGTAATAGAGACCGAGGCCCAGCCAGACGCTGTCGAAGGACGCCATGTTCATGGTGTGCAGCAAAAGGCTCTTCGCGCCGCCGTAGGAGAGGATCCCCGCTTTCATCAGCATGACCGTGGCAGCGTAGATCGCCGCGAGGAGCGCGATTGCCAGAGGCCGCGGCAGACGCCGTACTTTGGCGACGTGCTCCGGTCCCGCGCAGTAGCCCAGCAGAAAGAAGAAGAGGAAACCGACGGTCTTATTGATCGCCAGCACCAGCTCAGCGTCGCTCAGAAACATGATCAGCGGCGAGACGAGAAAGGAGATCAGCAGAATATGCGGGATCCGGATCAGGTCTTTCAGGAACAGCCGCCAGAAAAACAGCGCCACGATGTACCAGATGGCGTAGCCGGGGTCGAGAAAATGGCGGATGTAGTGGACGCTGCCGTTGGTGAGATATTTGAAGATCACCCAGAAGACCTGGGCGACGACGTAGACGAGAAACAGGTTCCGAAACGCCGTTTCCCGGCACTTTTCGACATTCTTTGAGAAAAAGCCGGAAATAAAGATGAACAGCGGCATATGGAAATAGTAGATGAACACTACAAGGGACCGGGGGATGAGATCCTGTTTCGCGATACAGCAGCCCAGCAGGTGACAGAGGACGACGGTAATGATCAGCAGGCCTTTTACGTTGTCATACAGATAATCTCGTTCCGACATAGCGACTCCTTGCGGCGGCGCGGCGTTCCCGCCGCGAAATAGGGATAGCCCTTCTTACCATTATATAAAAAACGGCACGTTTTTACAATTGATTTTATCAATATTTAATAAAAAAAACAAAACGGATCCCGCGGGGCGGTTTCCACCGCGAAAGCCCCGGCGCGGCGTCAGCGAAGACCTTCGCCCCGAACGGGAGCCGCGGCGTCATGCTTCGCGAAGAACGACACCGTTTCCCCGAAGCAGAGATCGGGATCGGTATAGAAGCACTTGCCGTGGGCGGCGCCGCCGACAAAGACCAGCTCCTTTTCGCCGCCGCTGGCGGCGTAGTTCCGCCGGGTCATCGCCGTGGGGACAAAATCATCGTCGAGACCGTGAAAGAACAGAACGGGATAACGGTTCTTCGGCAGCAGCGCCTCGGTGGTGGGAGCGTCGATATCGAAGCCGCAGCGGCGGCGGATGTGCTCCCGATACACCGCGGCGACGGTCTTTTCGCCAAAGCGGAGCCGCTTTTTGATGAGGTGCTCCATTTCCTCCCGGGCCCCGGTAAAGCCGCAGTCGGCGATAATACCACGCAGGGAAGCGGGGAGTTCCTCCACGGAAGCCGCCCGAAGCACCGTCGTGCTCCCCATCGAAAGTCCCCAAAGGTACAGCGGCAGGCCGGGGAACTCCGCCGCCGCGGAAGCCGCCCAAAGGGCGCAGTCCTCCGCCTCTTTAATACCGTAGGTGATATAGTCGCCGCCGCTCTTGCCGTGGGCGCGCTCGTCGGCAAACAGCAGCGCGCAGCCCATTTCAAGCAGCGGCTTCACCAGCACGGCGAAGTCCTTCATCCAGGAGGAGCGCCAGCCGTGCATCAGAACGACAACCCGTTTCGGCTCCCGGGGAACGAACAGCTCCGCCCGGAGCAGCAGGCCGTCGCCGCTGCGGAGCGTCCGCCGCCGCCGGGGAAGGTCGTCGATTTCCCGTTCCAGCGCGGTGACGACGGGGCCGTAAACGTCGTCGCCCTGTTCCTTCGCGAGGAGCCGCCGGATCGGTCCGGGGATCCGCGGCGGTTCCCGGCAGACAGCCATTTCAAAAAAATAACGGTAGACCCACGCGGCGGCGATCCCGCCGGCGGCGGCGCCGGTCAAAAGCGCTTTTTTCACGGTCAGCACCTCCTTTTTCTCCTCTCAGTTTAGCACAGGGAAGCCGAAAAGAAAAGCGGCGATCGCTTCTTTCCGAAAGACTTCACCTTTTGGACACTTCAAAAAAAGGGGACGGTTCCAAAAAGGAACCGTCCCGCAGAAAACCGTTTCTTATTCGCCGCGTTTTTCGCGAATGGCGGCCTGGGCGGCGGCCAGACGGGCGATGGGCACCCGGTAAGGCGAGCAGCTGACAAAGTCGAGGCCGAGGCGGTGGCAGAGATCGATGGAATCGGGGTCGCCGCCGTGTTCGCCGCAGATGCCGATGAGGAAGTCGGGCTTGACTTCTCTGGCGCCTTCAATGGCGATGTTCATCAGTTTGCCGACGCCCTTTTCATCCAGGGAGACGAAGGGGCTGATGGGCAGGACTTTCTGTTCCACATAGGAGTGGAGGAACTTCCCTTCGGCGTCGTCGCGGGAGAAGCCGAAAGTCGTCTGGGTCAGGTCGTTGGTGCCGAAGGAGAAGAAATCGGCTTCCACGGCGAGCTCATCGGTGGTGAGAGCGGCCCGGGGCACTTCGACCATGGTGCCGACGGTATAGGAGAACTTGACGTTTTCTCTCGCCATGATTTCTTTGGCGACTTCGTCGACGATGGCGCGGAGACGATGGAACTCATTGATATGCACGACGAGGGGAATTTCCACTTCGGGAACGACTTCCACGCCTTCCTTCGTCAGGTCGGCGCAGGCTTCAAAGACGGCTCTGGCCTGCATTTCGTAGATTTCCGGATAGGTGATGCCGAGGCGGCAGCCGCGGTGACCGAGCATCGGGTTGAATTCGGAGAGGGCGACGACTTTCTTCATCAGCTCTTCCTTTTCGGCGATGACGGCGGGGTCGCCGTTGGTGCATTTCAGCGTCGTGATTTCCACCAGGAGGTCTTCCTTGTTGGGGAGGAACTCATGGAGCGGCGGATCCAGGAAGCGGATGGTAACGGGGAAACCGGCCATGACTTTGAGGATACCGTAGAAATCACCTTTCTGCATCGGCAGGAGCTTCGCCAGAGCGGCTTTGCGGCCTTCCACGTCGTCGGCCATGATCATTTCCTGAACGGCGGGGAGACGGTCCACTTCCATGAACATATGCTCCGTTCTGGTGAGGCCAATGCCCTGGGCGCCGAAATCGCGGGCTTTCTGGGCGTCGGGCGGATTGTCGGCGTTGGCGCGGACGCCGAGGGTACGGACGTCGTCGGCCCAGCCGAGGTATTTTTCAAAATTGTCGTCCATGGCGGAGGAGGTCATCGGCACTTCACCGATGAAGATGCGGCCGGTGGCGCCGTCGATGGAGACGATGTCGTTTTCGGTGAGGGTTTCGCCGCCGATGGTGACTTTCTTCCCTTCGGCGTCGATGTTCAGGGCTTCGGCGCCGCAGACGGCGGGAACGCCCATGCCCCGGGCCAGGACCGCCGCGTGGGAGGTCATACCGCCGTGGCTCGTCAGGATCCCCTGAGCCTGCACCATGCCGTGAATGTCCTCGGGGGTGGTTTCGGTGCGGATCAGGATGACTTTTTCACCGGCTTTGCCCATTTCCTCGGCGGTGTCGGCGTCAAAGACGCATTTGCCGCAGGCGGCGCCGGGGGAGGCGGGGAGACCGCCGGCGACGGCTTCGATCTTCGCTTTCGGGTCGATGCCGGGGTGGAGCAGCTGGTTGATCTGGAGGGGATCGAGGCGCATCAGCGCTTCTTCCTTATCGATGAGGCCTTCTTCCACCATTTCAACGGCGGCGCGGACAGCGGCGGCAGCGGTGCGCTTGCCGTTTCTCGTCTGGAGCATAAAGAGCTTGCCGCGTTCAACGGTGAATTCCATATCCTGCATATCGCGGTAATGTTTTTCCAGGGTGGAGGCGATGTTCAGGAACTGCCCGTAGACTTCGGGCATATCCTGTTCCAGGCTGGCGATGGGCTGGGGAGTGCGGATCCCGGCGACGACGTCTTCGCCCTGGGCGTTGATGAGGTATTCGCCAAAGAGGCCCTTTTCGCCGGTGGCGGGATTGCGGGTAAAGGCCACGCCGGTGCCGCAGTCGTTGCCCATGTTCCCAAAGACCATGCACTGGACGTTGACGGCGGTGCCGAGGTCATCGGGGATCTTGTTGGCTTTGCGGTAATAGATGGCGCGGTCGGAATTCCAGGAGCGGAACACGGCCATAACGGCTAAGAGAAGCTGTTTTTCCGGTTCCTGGGGGAATTCGTCGCCGGTGCCTTCTTTATAGATGGCTTTGTAGGTGTCGATGAGGCCGGCCAGAGCTTCGGCGGAGAGCTGATGGTCGTGCTGAACGCCTTCGGCGTCTCTCAGTTTGGCGAGAGCGTTTTCAAAGAGGGCGGCGTCCACGCCCATGGCCACGTCGCCGAACATCTGGATAAAGCGGCGGTAGCAGTCCAAAGCGAAGCGGCGGTTATCGGTGGCGGCGGCCATGCCTTCCACCGTATCGTCATTGAGACCGAGATTCAAGATGGTGTCCATCATCCCGGGCATCGAGATCTTCGCGCCGGAACGGACGGAGACAAGAAGCGGGTTTTCTCTGTCGCCCAATTTTTTGCCGATGGTTTCTTCCACGACTTTGAGTTTTTCCTTCAGTTCCTCCTCAAGGCCGGCGGGAAGCTGCTCGTTCTGAACGTAGTATTCATTGCAGGCTTCGGTCGTAATGGTCAAACCGGGAGGTACCGGCAGGCCGATGTTGGTCATTTCGGCAAGGTTGGCGCCCTTCCCCCCTAAAAGTTCTCTCATCTCGCTGTTACCTTCGTTAAAAAGGTAAACATACTTCTTACTCATGAAGTGCCTCCTTATAGATTTCTAATATATTTCCTGCCGTTTCCTCCACCGCTTTGTTGGTGACATCCAGCACGCGGCAGCCGAGACGGCGGTAAACCTTGTTGGCGTAGTCCAGCTCTTCCAAAAGCCGGTTGGGGTCGGCGTAATTGGTGCCGCAGGCGGCGGCGCCCATGATCCTCAGCCGTTCGCTGCGGATCTCGTTCAAAACGCCGGGACGGATCGTCAGGCCGATGAGTTTTCGGCGGGGAAGCTCCGCAACAACCTGAGGCAAAGGGACCTCGGGGACGAGAGGCAGATTGGCCACGCGGAGACCCCGGTTGGCCAGATACATCGAGACCGGCGTTTTCGACGTCCGGGAGACGCCCAAAATCACCAGATCCGCCCCGCGAAAGCCGCGGGGGTCTTTGCCGTCGTCGTACTGAACGGCGAATTCCACGGCGGAAACGCGGTGGAAGTAATCCTCGTCGAGCTGACGGAGTTTGCCCACCTCATAGCCGGGAGCCAGGCGAAAGCCGGTGGCGATGGCGTCGATGCAGGGCGAGAGCACATCCACGGCGGTGACGTCCCTTGCCGCGGTCTCCGCCCACATCACGCTCTTCAGATCCGGCGTGACCAGGGTATAGAAAATCACGGCTTTTTCCGCGGCGGCCTCGGCGACGATCTCGCCGATCCGGGCGGCGTCGTCGACCCGATGAAAGCGGCGCGTTTCCAGGGCGCCGTCGCTGAACTGCGACAGCGCTGCCTTGGCGACGACTTCCGCCGTCTCGCCGATGGAGTCGGAAACAATGTATACGTAGTGATCAGCCATATGCACCTCATTCACGTCAAAACGCGGCGGCGGCTCTCTCCAAAAGAAAAAAGACGGTAAAACTTCCGCGCCGGCGCGGACCCGCGCCGGAGACGAAGATTTTTTACCGAATTTCAGTTTCAATAGACCGCTTTCCCCGTACACATTTATTGTATACGATAAAAATCCCATGTCAAGGGATTTCCGCGAAATTGACGGAGTTTTTTTGTCTTTTTTCTGAAAATAAATGAAGAATTACCGCATTTTTGTTAATCGATTTATAAGATTTTTTTCATTGTTCTTTTATGGAACAAATCGGCGGCATATGGTATGATACAGATAACCGGGAAAGTAAACGCACTGTTCCTTTCCTTCTCCTTTCTTTTTTCCCTTTCATAAAAGTTCCCCGCGCCGAACGGCACGGGGAACCTTTTTTTACCGACGCGGCAAAACGGGTCACGAAAGTTTTAAAAATGTTCCACCGAACGTCTATGGCTTTTTGCGGCAAATCGGGTTATTCTGTTAGTGGGTTATTTATATATATTTTGTTGTTTTACTTCTTCTCCGAAATAACAACAGGAACCCCGGACCCCCGCGATTTCATTCGCGGGGGTTTTTGGTTTGACACGTCTTTATTTCGCCATAACGATCTGCGTGAAATCGGCGGCTTTCAGCATATCGTCGCTGATGGCTCTAAGCAGGCCGAGGCGGCTCGCTTTCAGCGCTTCGTCGTCGCACATCACCATGATGTCGGTGAGGAAAGCGTCGATGGGGGCGCGGAGAGCGGCAATGGCGGAAAAGGCCGCTTTGAAATCGTCCTTCGCCAAGGAGGCGGAAAGCTCTTCCTTAAAGCGCTTCCCGGCGGCGACCAGCTGCCGTTCGGCGTCTTCCGTCAGCAGACTTTCGTCAAAGACGGCGCTTTCGGCGTTCTTCGCCAGATTGTTGACGCGGGTGAAGCCCGCCATCAGCGGCTCGAAATCAGCGTCGCCGCGGAAGGCTTCCAGCGCCTCGCCCTTGCGGCGGATGAGGCAAAAATCGTCGGGCGTATCGCTCATCACGGCGTTGACGGTGTCATAGCTCAGTCCCTCGTCGCTGAGGACGTTGTTGAGCCGCTGGGCCATAAAGGCGTAGACCCGTTCTTTCGTTTCCTCTTTCGACTTTTTCGTTTCATAGCCGGCGGCGATCTGCGCGTAGGCCACGTCGACGAGGGCGCCGAAATCCAGCGTGAGGCCGCCGTTTAAGATAATCTGGGTGATGCCCATGGCCTGACGGCGCAGGGCGTAGGGGTCCTGGGAACCGGTAGGTTCCAGATCCATCGAAAAGAAACCGACGACACTGTCGATCTTGTCGGCGATGGAGACGATCATCCCCAAAAGGCTTTCGGGGAGGTCGTCACCGGCGAACCGGGGCATATAGCTTTCGCGGATGCTCCGCCCCACTTCGACGTCTTCGCCCTGGGCGACGCTGTAATACTCGCCCATGATCCCCTGGAGCTCGGGGAATTCATAGACCATGTTGGAGACAAGGTCGGCCTTGGCCAGATACGCGCCGCGGCGGGCCTTTTCCTCATCGGCGCCGAGGTTCTTCGCCAGATACCCGGCGAGATCCACCATGCGTTCCACCTTTTCGTAGAGGGTGCCCATGGTGATGTGGAAGACGATGGGCTTCAGCCGTTCCACGTTGGAGCCGAGGTCAATCTTGAGATCCTCGTCATAAAAGAACTCGGCGTCGGCGAGACGGGCGCGGAGCACCTTTTCGTTGCCGGCGGTAACGATATCGATGTGACGGGGCAGACCGTTGCGGACGGTGACAAAGTGCGGGAGCAGATTGCCGTTCTCATCGGTCACGGGGAAATAACGCTGGTGCTCCTTCATCGGCGTGATGACGGCTTCCTTCGGGATGCGCAGGTATTTTTCCTCAAAGGAGCCCATCAGCGCCGTGGGATATTCCAAAAGGAAGACGACTTCGTCGAGGAGCTCCTCGTCCTTCTCAACGAGGACATGATGCTCCCGCTCGATGGCGGCGATCTGCTCTTTGATGACGGCGCGGCGTTCCTCGGGATCCACCATCACGTAGTTCTCCCGCAGCTGATCCACGTAGGTGCCGGGATTTTCAATGACGACGTCGCCGCTGCCGTAGAAGCGGTGGCTCCGGGAGACGCGGCCGCTCTCCACATCGACGATGCGGACGGGAACAATCTCTTCGCCGAAGAGGGCGACGATCCAGTGAATGGGACGGATAAAACGCAGGTCGTGGTCGCTCCAGCGCATCGGTTTCGGGAATTTGAGGCTGAGCACCGTTTTCGCGAGGAGCTCCGGCAGAATCGCCATGGCGCTTTCGCCTTTTTCCTCTTTGACGGCAAAGACGTATTCGCCGCCTTTCAGCGCCCGGATGGTGATGTCCTCGGCGCTGAGCCCCTTGGAGCGCAAAAACCCTTCCAACGCTCTGGTGGGGCTGCCCTCGGCGTCAAAGGCGGCTTTCCGGGCCGGCCCTTTGATCTCCTCTTTCAAATCCTTCTGCTGTTCGGCGAGACCGTCGACGAAGAGGGTCAGGCGGCGGGGCGTACCCATGCCGCGGACGTTTTCAAAATCAAGGCGCGCTTCGGTCAGCGCTTTTTTCGCCGCTTCGACGAGGCCGCTGATGCTCCCGGCCATAAAACGGGCGGGAATCTCTTCCACGCCGATTTCAAATAAAAGATCTCTTGCCATCTTATTTTCCTCCTTTCAGCGGGGAAAGTCCCATCGCCGCGCGTTTCGCCTCGTCTTTGATCAGCGGATAACCGAGCCGTTCGCGCTGGGCGCAGTAGGCTTCGGCGGCGATCCGGGCCAGATTGCGGACGCGGAAAATGTAGTTCTGCCGTTCCGCCACGGAAATGGCGTTCCTGGCGTCGAGGAGATTAAAGGTGTGGGAGCATTTGAGGATATAATCATACCCCGGGAGCACCAGTCCCTTATCGAGGACGCGGGTGGCTTCCTTTTCGTACATATCGTAGAGCTTGAAGAGCATGTCGATATCGGCTTCCTCAAAGTTATAGTGGCTGTGTTCCACCTCGCCCTGATGATGGACGTCGCCGTAGGTGATGCCGTCGACCCATTCGATGTCGTAGACGCTGTCCACCTTCTGAATGAACATGGCCAGCCGCTCGATGCCGTAGGTGATCTCCCCGGAGACGGGTTTACAGTCGATGCCGCCGAACTGCTGGAAGTAGGTGAACTGGGTCACTTCCATGCCGTCGAGCCAGACTTCCCAGCCGAGGCCCCAGGCGCCGAGGTTGGCGCTTTCCCAGTTGTCCTCCACAAGGCGGATATCGTGTTCGTCGGGGTCAATGCCGATGGCCTTGAGGCTGTCCATGTAGAGTTCCACGATGTTTTCCGGCGACGGCTTTAAGATGACCTGATACTGATAGTAATGCTGGAGCCGGTTGGGGTTCTCGCCGTAGCGGCCGTCGGTGGGACGGCGGGACGGTTCCACATAGGCCACGTTCCACGGTTCCGGGCCCAAAGCGCGGAGCGCCGTAGCCGGGTTCATCGTCCCGGCGCCTTTTTCCATATCGTAGGGCTGCTGGATGATGCAGCCCTGTTTCCCCCAGAACTCATTGAGGGTCAGGATGAGGTCTTGAAAATTCATTTTTTCACTCCTTCGGTTTTTAACTTTATCTGTGATCGGACGAAATAAAAAAACTCCCCCGCCGCAAGGGACGGCCAAAGCCGCGGTTCCACCCTTTTTGACAGAAAAGTCCTCTCATGAGCCGTATAACGGCGGCAGGCCGGCGGTGATGAGACCGCTGCTCCGGGGCGCCTTCTCTCTCCACGCCGCCTCTCACCGCCGCGGCTCGCTTGTTTCGGAAAGATACTTGTTCCCTTCATCGCGTTTCGTTTTCGTGTACCTATATAATGTATCAAATCGCCGCGCCGATGTCAAGTCCAACCTGTTGTTTTCCCGCGGCGGAACGGCGGCCGTCAGGGCCGCAGCTGTTTCAAAATATCCAGGGACTTCACCTTTTTCTCAAGGCTCGTCTCAATGAGCCGCCGCGTCACGGCGGCAAGGAGCTCCAGCGTCGCCTCATCCACCTTTAAGCGGCGGACGAGACCGATCTCGGCGGAGACGAGGTATTTCAGGGCGAACAGCGCCTTGGGAGGGACCTCAAAACCGCCGCCGCAGCGGCCGCAGGTCAGCCCGGCGGCCCGGGGGCCGAAAAAGCCGTTCCGCAGCGGCGCGCCGCAGAGCGCGCAGGTGCCGAAATCCGGCGCGTAGCCCGAAAGCGTCAGCAGGCGGAGTTCAAAGAACCGCGCCAAAAGCGCCGGTTCCGTCGCCGAAAGCTCCTTTAAAGCGCCGTCCAGGAGGTCAAAGAGCGTCGGATCGGGCTGATCCTCGGGAACGAAGTCGTTGAGCAGCTCCAGAAAATAGGACATATAAAAGTAGCGGTCGGCGTTTTCCCGGTTGGCGGGATACGTCTCCTTCGCCTGGGCCGAAGCGATGGTGGGCAGCCCCCGGCCGCGCACCAGCTGCAGGTCGCACCTGTTGCCGAGCTGCAGGTGGCCCTTGAGTTTGCTCTTCGGCTTCCGCACCCCCCGGGCCACGGCGGAGAACTTCCCCTCTTCCCGGCCAAAGCAGGTAAAGATGCGGTTCCCCTCGCCGTAGCTGACGGCGCGGAGCAGGATGGCGTCGGCGGACAGATGTTTCTCCATGGCGTCACGCTCCTCAGATAAGGTTCAGCAGCAGGGGCATAAAGGCCGAGGCCAGAACGGAATAGATCAGCAGGCCGATGATGTCGATGCCGGTGCTGATGAAGGGCGCCGAGGCCACCGCCGGATCGATGCCGACGCGTTTCAGCGTCAGCGGCACAAAGGTGCCGATGAAGGCCGAAAGGAACATATTGCAGAGCAGCGTCACGCCGACGAGGAGGCTCAGCGCCGGGCTTTTGAGCCAGACATAGGCCACGACGCAGAGAACGACGGCGCAGCAGACGCCGGCGATAAGGCCGACGCAGGATTCTCTCAGAACATTGATGAAGATGCGGGAGGAATCGACCTGGCCCGTGGAGATCCCGCGCACCGTCACGGTGGAGCTCTGAGTACCGACGTTGCCGCCGAGCCCCAGCAGCAGCGGGATGAAATAGGCCAAAGCGACGACGGCCTCGAGGTCCGCCTCAATGTTGTTCATGATGAGCCCCGAGACGAAGCCGCCGAACAGCGTCACCAGCAGCCAGGGCAGCCGCGCCCGGACAGCCTTGACGATCTTTTCGCCAAAGTGATCGTCCTCGTCGAGCTCATCCTCGCTGGAACCGGCCATACGCAGGACGTCCTCGGTGGTTTCTTCTTCGATGACGTCCAGGATGTCGTCGACGGTGATGATGCCGACGAGGCGGTGATCCTTGTCGGTGACGGGGATCGCCATGATGTCGTAGCGCGAGACCAGGGAAGCGACTTCTTCCTGGTCGGTATAGTCGGTGACGAACTTCACCCGGGTGTGCATGATGTGCTCAATGGTCCAGTTCGGCGGTGTGACGATGAGGTCTCTCAGCGACAGCACGCCGACGAGGACGCCGTCGTCATCGACGACGTACACATAGTAGACCGTTTCCGCCGACGGCGCGTTCTCACGCAGGATGTTGATGGCCTCCTCGGCGGTGACGTTTTCGTTCAGCGCCACAAATTCCGTGGTCATGATGGAACCGGCGGTATCTTCCGGGTAGACCATCAGTTCCCGGACGTCTTCGGCGTCTTCGTCCTCCATCATGTCGAGGAGGGCGTTCTGTTCGGTGGGTTCCAGTTCTCCGAGAATATCCGCGACATCGTCAAGATTCATCGAATCGAGAATCGCCGAGCCTTTGACCTCGCCGAGGGCGCTGAGGATTTCCGGCGCCAGGTCGGGATCGAGATAGGTCATGATCTCCCCGGTGATATCGGCGGGGAGGTATTTCAGGATCTTAATGACCGTATCCGTTTCCAGCTCCGACAGGAGCTCCCCGATATCAACGGGAGCCGAGGGCGCGAGAATGGCGGCAATCGCGGGATAATCACGGTTTTCCAGGAACGGAGAGATCCGTTCCATTTTTTCCTTGATATCCATGATTCATTTCCTTTCCCCGAGGGAAACGAAATCGGAAAGCGGATTCAGCCGATGTTTCCCTCGTCTGTTTTGTTGTCTTTCAAAGATGCTTTTTCACGCCATCGAGGGACACCGTCCATGGTCTCACTTCCTTTCATGCCGGAGCTTTCTCCGGGAAAATAAAGCATATCATTCGTCTAAGGTCTTTTTGTCAAAACCGAAATTGCGCAGGTAGATTTCCTTGTTGCGCCAGTCCTTTTTCACCTTGACCCACAGTTCCAGATAAAACTTGGAGCCGAGGGTCCGTTCCATCTCGATCCGGGCGGCGCGCCCGATCTTTTTCAGCATCGCGCCGTGCTTGCCGATGAGGATGCCCTTTTGGGACTCGCGCTCGGTGTAAATGACGGCGCTGGCGTAAACGGTGCCGTCGGGCCGTTCCCTCACTTCCAGCATTTCCACGGCGACGGCGTGGGGGATCTCGTCGCTCGTCGATTCCAGCACCTTCTCGCGGACGATCTCCGCCATGATGGCCCGTTCCGGCTGGTCGGTCACCATGTCCTCCGGATAGTAGCAGGGGCCTTCCGGCAGGTAGGAGACGACCGTTTCCAAAAGCCGGTCCACATTATCCCTTTTCAGCGCCGAGACCGGCACGATCTCGGCAAAGGGAAAGCGCTCGCTGTATTCGGCGGTCAGCCGGAAGAGATCTTCCTTCTGCATCAGGTCGATCTTGTTCAGCAGCAGAAAAACAGGGACGTCCTTCGGCAGGGAGGAGATGATAAAGGCCTCCCCTTTGCCGTAGGGCTCGTGACCGTCGACGATGTAGAAAATGACGTCCACGCCGCTGACGGCGCTTTTGGCCGCCTCGTTCATGAACTCGCCGAGTTTATGCTTGGGTTTGTGGATCCCCGGCGTGTCGATAAAGATCAGCTGGGCGCTGTCGGTGGTGTAAAAGCCGCGGATCTTGTTTTGGGTCGTCTGGGGCTTATCAGAGACGATGGCGATCTTCTGTTCAAGGATCGTGTTCATCAGCGTGCTCTTGCCGGCGTTGGGCCGGCCGATGATGGTGATGAACCCGGAGCGGAAGGGGGTCTTTGTCATATCAGTCCTCGCCTCCGCCGCTCAGCGTGTATTCCGCCTTCCGGTCGGGAGAAATCACCTGGATGATCGTTCTCCCCGGCAGCAGTTTGACGGCGGAACCGTCCTCGGCGTCGTAGAAGGAGAAGCCGCGGCCGTTCTGCTGATCCCAGGTGATGGGAATGGCGCGGCCGTACTGCAGCAGGAGGCCCTCGCCGGCGTCGATGTCCATATCGAGGCGGCCCTCGCTGTCGATGACGGAACTGCTGACATAGAGCACGACGACATTGTCGGCGGTGACGGCCTCATCGAGGCCTTCATCCATGTGAAGGTGACCGTCGGAATAGCGCTGATACGTTTCGGCGCTCTCGTCCCATTCGTAGCGGACGGGCTTATAGCGGTAAGGGAGCGACAGCTCGCTGACGCCGCCGAAGGTGAGTTCATCGGCTTCCGCTTCCGTGAGGAAGGAGAAAGCGGGACAGTCGTCGAGGGAGACCGCGCCGTAGCCGCGCTTATCCGCGGCGGCGCGGAGGTCTTTATACGAGGTATAGAGATTGTGGGGCGCCTTGCGGCCGCCGACACGGCGGAACGGGCCGCTGAGACTGATTTCGTCGATGTCCTTGACCGGCGTGTTCTCAATGACGTTATAGGCCTGCTCGCTGCCGCCGCAGTGGACCATGATCGCGTCGTAGCCGTTGACGACGTCATAGAAATAGTGGCGGGCGGAACGGACCGGGCCGATGGAATCGGGCATGTGATGATAGAAGAACGCCATAAAACGGGTGATCCCGGCCTCTACCGGCACCTCAATGAGAAGATCGGCCTCGCCGATGGCGGTCTGCGGCTCCGAGTCGGGGCCGTTCTCGATGGAGACGATAAAGACGTAATCGCCGACGGAGGCGGGGGAATCGAGCCGTTCACCGTCGAGGGGACAGGTCACGGACGCTTTTTCGCCGCTGTCAGGGACGTAGGAGGCGTCCTCCTCCCCTCCGCCGCCGCAGGCGGCAAAGGACATCAGCAGCAGCGCGGCGGTGACGCCGGTGAGACAAAGTTTCAGCCATTGTTTCATTTTTTCTCTCCCATCTTGAATAAACTCATAAATTGATTTGAAGCAGTTCCGCCAGATGCGGAGCGAAGAGCAGCACGCCGATGACAACGGCGATGACGCAGACGATGAGGACGGCGCCGGCGGCGACGTCCTTGACGACGGCGGCCAGGGGATGATACTCCCGGGTGAACAGATCGACGAGATTCTCCAGGGCGGTGTTGATCATCTCGGCAAAGAGCACAAAGGCGACGAGCAGCGACAGAACCGCCAGTTCCGTCCCGGAAAGGCCGAGGACCGCGCCGAGAAGAAAGGCGGCGCAGCCCATGACGAGATGCACGCGGAAATTCCGCTCATGACGGAGACAGTGCAGAAGCCCGCGGCAGGCGTAGCCGAAACTCTCCCGAAAGGAGGACGCTTTTTTCATCGCGTCACCCCCATGGCCGTCAGGCAGCGGTCGGCGGCGTCTTCCATCTCAAGGCGGTCCGCCTCCTCGATGTGGTCGTAACCGAGCAGGTGCAGAAAACCGTGAAGCGCCAGAAAGCAGATTTCCCGCTCAAAGCCGTGGCCGTACTCGGCGGCCTGAGCGGCGCAGCGCTCCGTCGAGATCAAAATATCCCCGAGGGACGGCCGCTCCATTCCGGGCAGCGGCGCGGGCAGAGCGGACCATTCGGCTCTCCCCGCCGTCATCGGGAAGGAGAGGACGTCGGTGGCGCGGTCAATCCCGCGGAACCGCCGGTTAAAGCGGCGGATCGTCGCGTCGTCGGTAAAACCGATGGTCACGGAGAAAAAGCCGGGCACCGCCTCGGTCTTGGCCGCGCGGCGCAGCACGGAGCCTGTTTTTTTCATCATCGCCGCGTCGGGAGCGAGCTCCCGACGGCGGGCGCGCATTTCAATCCTCATGATTCGATCCTCGCCGCTTCCTTTTCCTCGCCTTCCGCGCCTTTTTCCCGGTCATCATCATGGACGCCGTCCTTTTCCGCCATCTTCGACACCATTTTGATACCGGATTTCTTGGCCAATGCTTTCAGGTCGGGGTAACGGATGCGGTGGTGGGTCATGCCGTCGTAGACGGCGACAAAGGCGTCCTGAATGACGTGGAGATCACGGAAAGTCAGGTCGCATTCCTCGAACTGTCCCTCTTCCAGCTTATCGGTGATGAGCCCGTGGATCTTCGCCGCCATTTCCCGCTTGGACATCGGCGGCATGCTCTGGAGCGCGGCCTGCACCGTATCGGCCATCATCACCAGGGCGCTTTCCCGCGTCTGCGGCTTCGGGAAGGGATAGGAAAACTCTTCCTCGGTGACGTCGTCGCCGTTCTCCTTGGCTTTGTGGTAGAAATACTTGACGACGCTGCTGCCGTGGTGTTCGGCAATGATGTTGACGACGACGTCGGGAAGGCCGTATTCCCGGGCCATTTCAACTCCGTCCTTCACGTGGGAGACGAGGATCAGCGTGGACATCGCCGGGGTCAGTTTATCGTGGGGGTTTGTCCCACCCTCCTGATTTTCGGTAAAGTAAGCGGGCCGCTCCAATTTGCCGATATCGTGATAGTACGAAGCCACCCGGGTCAGCAGCGGATCGGCGCCGATGGCGTCGGCGGCGGATTCCGCCAGGTTGGCCACGAGGATGCTGTGGTAATACGTCCCCGGCGCCTCGGCCATCAGCCGCTTGATCAGCGGGTGGCCCGTCGAGGAGAGTTCCATCAGTTTCATCGGCGTCGCCAGTTTCAGCGTGTTTTCCAAAAGGGGAATCGCCCCCAGGGCGATGAGGGAGGAGAGCAGGCCGCTGATGAAGCCCACGGCGCCGCCGATGAGAGCCGTCCGCGGCGACTGCTCACCGATGAGGGCGAGGACGAGAATCATCAGGAAATTGACGAGACCAAGGTACAGGCCGAAACTGACAAGCTGATAGCGCTCGCGGATGCGGCCGACGGTATAAAGGGTAAACAGCGAGGCCACCGCCGCCACAATCAGGTACAGCGGCTGGCTCAGCACGAGGACGAACATCATCAGCCCGGCAAAGGTCGTGGTGATGAAGGCCACGCGCTGGTTCGTCAGGGTCGAAAAGATCATCGCCACCGCCGGCAGGGGCAGCAGGAAGCCGAGGACGCTGTGGAGCGTCCCCGTGGCCGAGGAGACCATCAGCATGATCCCCTGACAGAGCAGGAGAAAGACGATGATGACGAGGCCGACCATGAGGATCCCTTCCCGCTCATAGGCGTAAAGGGGGAAATAGCGTTTGCAGTAGACGAAGAGGAGCAGATAGAGGAAGAAAACGTAGAGCAGCACGCCGAAGAAATAGGCAATGCCCTTCCCTTCCGTAAGCATCCCGGCTTTTTGCAGCGCTTCCAGCTGTTCCGCCGTGATTTCGGTGCCCTCGTCCACGATCTTTTCGCCGGAGCGCAGCGTCACTTCCTCGGGCTGGATCTCGGCGACGCGCTTCGCCGTGATCGCCGCCGTTTCTTCCTCATCAAGGATGTAGTTGGCCTCGATGTCGAGGGTGCTGATGACGGCGTGGCCGACGACTTTTTCATCGTCGCTGTAATCGCTCTCGTCGATCCACTCGTTGAGCTCGGCGACGTAGTTTTCCAAATCCGAGTCTTTGACGCCGTCAGCGTAGGAAGCGGAAAGATAGGAACGGACGGAAGCGGTGACGGTGGCGATGGCTTCCAGGGAGACGCTGTTCAGCGCCGATTCATAGACGGCGGCGTCATCACCGTCGCCAAAAATGTCATGGTAGAGGGAAACGGCTTCCTCGGAGTCGTGATCCTCAATGGCTTTGATCTCGCTCATATCATTGAGGAACTGATCGAGAGCGTCGTTCAGCGCCTCCAGCTTCGTCTTGTCGAGGATATAGACGTCGTTGACGGCGGCCTCGACTTCGGCCACGGCCTTTTCGTAGGCGACGTCGCTGGTATAGGTGAACGTCGCCCCCTCATAGATCAGGGACTGGGAGGCGATGTCGCCGGCCTCATAGGAGCGGCTGGAACCAACGGACGTCAGCAGCAGGATGACGGCGGAAAGGACGGCGAAACCGATCCAGTACCAAATCAGGTTCGTTTTCAGCAGTTTCTCCCGGACTTCCGCGGAGAACAGGCTGCCGGCGGAAAAGAGCCGCCGGGATTTGCGGGTATTATTCTGTGCCATGTCTTTCTGCCCTCTCATAGGCGTTGATGATTTTCTGCACCAGGGGATGACGGACGACGTCCAGATGGGTCATATAGGCAAAGCCGATGCCGTCGACATCGCGGAGAATCCGTTCGGCGTGGACGAGGCCGCTCTTTTCCCCGGGGCCGAGATCCACCTGGGTGATGTCGCCGGTGACGACGGCCCTGGAGCCGAATCCGATGCGGGTGAGGAACATTTTCATCTGGGGGATCGTCGTGTTCTGCGCCTCGTCGAGGATGATGAAGGCGTCGTCCAGCGTGCGGCCGCGCATATACGCCAGGGGCGCGACCTCAATGACGCCCTTTTCCATCATCTTCCGGGCGGTATCGCCGCCGAGGATGTCCGAGAGGCTGTCGTAGAGCGGGCGGAGGTAGGGATCGACCTTGTCCTGGAGGTCGCCGGGGAGAAAGCCGAGCTTTTCACCGGCCTCCACGGCGGGACGGGTCAGCAAAATGCGGCGGACTTCCTTCCGTTTCAGGGCCAGCACCGCCTCGACAACGGCGAGATACGTCTTGCCGGTGCCGGCGGGGCCCACGGCAAAGACGATGTCGTTTTCGCCGAGAAGGTCGATATAGCGCCGCTGCCCCAGCGTCCGCGCCTTGATCTTTTTGCCCCGGGGCGTCACGTAGATGTTCCCCGTCAGCGACGGCGCGACGTTTTCGCCGCTTTCCGCAGCGGAGGCCAGGGCGTAGTTCAGCACCGTTTCGTTGATCTCGACCCCGGCGGAAGCCAGGGTTTTCAGATGAGCGAAGACCCTGGTGACGGTTTCCCGCTCCGCGTCGCCGCCTTTGATATGCACTTCATCGCCGCGAACGAGGATCTCGGCGTCGGTTTCCTTCTCGATCCGGAGGAGATTTTCGTCACAGCGGCCGAGAACGGCGGCACTCTCCTCGCCCAGGGACAGCACCGTTACATTTTTATTACTCAAAAGGCATAATCTCCCAATGTAAAATACTTAAGTTACCGTTATTATACTCCTTTTTTTTTCGGAGCACAACCCTTTTTCAAAAAACGCCGAAAAACGGGGAAGCGGCCGCTCCCCTTTCGGCGCGTCCTCAGCGTTCCCCGGCGGTCATGGCGATGTCCTCCTCCGTTTCCAGCGTCACGGCGACGCCGACGGCGCCGGGAACGTCCCGGAGGACGCGGCGCTGACGGCCGACGATGACGGCGTTTTCCGGGATCTCCCGCTCCGCCAGGTTCCCGGCCTTCTTTTCGGCGGCGGCGAGGGCCCGTTCCTCCTTTCGGCGGGAGAGCCGCGGCGCGGAGCGCCGGTACGACACCGCCTCCACCGTCCAGCCAAAGAGGGAAAGCCGCCGCGTCCCGGTGACAAAATCGTCAAAATCGTTGCCTGGCCCCTCAAAGAGGATCACCTCGGCGCCGTCCTTTTCCGCCCGGACGCTGCCGGTCACCGCGCCGCCGGGGGAGCCGCTGACGGCGGCGAGGCTGACATAGGCGACCCCCTCGTACCAGACGGCGGCGGTGACGACGCCTTTGGCGGCGGTATCAACGAAGACCGGTTCCCGCCCCTCCTCCTCGTAGACGACGTGACCGGAGATGAGGACGTCGCCTTTGCGCACCGTCTGCCCCACCGCCGCCCGGCCCTGCCCCCGAAGGACGAGGAGCTGTTTAATGACGCCGTCCTTGGCGGCGACGACGTCATCGCCGCCGGGCCCGGTCTCGGCCTCGGTTCTGGCGGCGACATGGAGCTTTAAGGCAACGCCGCCGGTCTCCACCTCGGCCCAGGAGAGATCGGGGCAGCGGCGCAGCAGGGAATGGGCGATCTCCCTGCCGTCCACGGCGGATTTGAGCACCGGCGTTTTCAGCCCCGCTTCCCGCGCCGCCGCGGCGATTTCCCTTTTCTCCCCGGCGGAGAGGCCGCCGCCGTCGTCGACGATCTCCGTCCGCCAGGAGACGGAGGAGACAAAGAGCAGGGCGACGAGGATCAGGCCGAGGGTGACCCAGACCGGTAACCGGCGGCGCAGATACCGGGGGAAAAGGACGGCGCCGCCGAAAGCGACAACACGCGGATGGACGTTTTCCGACGCGGCGGCGGCGCGGAGCAGAGGGAGATCCGCCGCGGCGACGCGGAAGCGGACGCCGTCCTTTTCCTTCCGCGCGGCGGCAACGGAAACGCCGGCGGCGGCGAGACGGCGCAGAAAGGATTCGCCCCCGCCGCTTTCGCAGGGAAGGAACACCTCGGCGCTGCCGCCGCGCTCTCCGGGGATCCTCATCGTTCCATCCCCCCTTCCGCCGGGAAGCGGACGCTGTCGACGCGGCCCTCCACGGCGAGGTCCCTTTCGGTGAGGACCGCGAGGACGAGGCCGCCGCCGCTGACGACGATTTCCCCGACGCCGCTGGCGATCCGCACCTCCTCACCGCTGAAACGGCGGACGCCGCCGTGGTTCTCCACGCGCAGACCGTTCCGGCCGGTGACGACGATCCGCGGCACCCCGGCGGCGAGCTCCCCGGGGAGATCCAGGGCGGACGTGACAAAACGGCTCAGCTGTTCTCTGTTCAAGGAAATCCCTCCGCTCTTTCGTTCCCGGACCGGCGGCCCGGGAAAAATGTCTTCAAAAAAGGAACCATATGTGGTATAATGAATTATTATCCGGCCCACCGGCCGGGAAAGCGACAAATCGGTTCTACGCCATAAATAATACTATTAAAAAGAGGAACGTCCTATGAAACAACTGATGACAGGCAATGAAGCCATCGCCTTAGGCGCCTGGGAAGCCGGTGTCCGCGTCGTGGCGGCCTATCCCGGCACGCCCTCGACGGAGATCACGGAAAACGCCGCCAAATACGACGAGATCTACGCCGAATGGGCCCCCAACGAAAAGGTCGCCATGGAAGTCGCCATCGGCGCCGCCCTCAGCGGCGGCCGCGCCATGGCCTGCATGAAGCATGTCGGCGTCAACGTCGCCATGGACCCCCTGATGACCGTGGCCTTTTCCGGCGTCAAAGGCGGTCTCGTGCTGATCACCGCCGACGACCCCGGGATGCACAGCTCCCAGAACGAGCAGGACAACCGCCGTCTCGGCCGCTTCGCCAAGATCCCCGTGCTGGAACCTTCCGATTCCGAGGAGTGCCGCGATTTCATCAAGGCCGCCTTTGAGATCAGCGAAGCGTTCGATACCCCGGTGATGCTGCGGCTCACCACCCGGGTGGCGCACTCCCAGTCCCTCCTCGAAAAGGGGCTGCGGGTGGAAAAGGAACTCCCTCCCTACGAACGGGATCCCCAAAAATACGTCATGGTCCCGGCCAACGCCCGGCCCCGCCACGTCATCGCCGAGGAGCGGCTTTTAAAGCTGGCGGCGATGAGCGACGAATCGCCGCTGAACCGCGCCGAGATCAACGATAAAAAAATCGGCGTCATCTGCGCCGGGATCGTCTATCAGTACGTCAGGGAAGCCCTGCCCGAAGCCTCGGTGCTGAAGATCGGCCTCTCCAACCCCCTGCCCAAAAAGATGATCCGCGCCTTCGCCGCCGAAGTCGAAAAACTCTATGTCATTGAGGAACTCGACGACGTCATGGAAGAACAGATCCGCGGCATGGGCCTGGACGTCACCGGCAAGGACGTCTTTCCCCTCGTCGGCGAGATCTTCCCCGAGACCATCCGGGAAAAACTCCTTGGCGAAAAAAAGGAAATCGCCTATCGGTACGACGGCGACATCGTCGTCCGGCCGCCGGTCCTCTGCGCCGGCTGTCCCCACCGCGGCACCTTCCACGTGCTGAAAAAGGCCAAAGTCAATGTTTTGGGCGACATCGGCTGCTACACCCTGGGGGCCCAGCCGCCGCTGGCCGCCATCGACACCACCATCTGCATGGGCGCCGGCGTCGGCATGGCGCTGGGCATGGAAAAAGTCCGGGGAAAAGATTTCTCCAAAGAGACCGTCGCCGTCATCGGCGATTCCACCTTTATGCATTCGGGCATCACCGGCCTCGTCGACGTTTTCTACAACAAGGGCTGCACCACGACGATCGTTCTCGACAACCACATCACCGCCATGACCGGCCATCAGCAAAACCCCCTCACCGGTTTCACCGTCAAGGGCGAGCCCACCAACGCGGTGGATCTGGAAGCGCTGATCCGCGGCATCGGCATCCGCCGTGTCACCGTCGTGGATCCCTTTGACGTCAAGGGCTTTGCCAAAGTCCTCAAAGAAGAGCTGGCCGCCGAGGAACCCTCGGTCATCATCGCCCGCCGCCCCTGCGAACTGCTGCTCAAAGGCGAAAAGGACAGCTACTACATCGAGGCCGAACGCTGCCTCCGCTGCGGCAAGTGCCTGAAGATCGGCTGCCCCGCCATTGAGAAAACGGCGAGCAAGGTCCCGATCATTCACGGCGATCAATGCGTCGGCTGCGGCCTCTGCCAGAACGTCTGCGGCAACGACGGCGTCATCCGAAAGGAAGGTGAATGAGATGAGCGTAAAAAACATCCTCATCGCCGGCGTCGGCGGTCAAGGCACCGTCCTCACGGCAAAAGTCCTCTCCCGCCTGCTGATCCGGAAGGGGTACGATATCAAGGTTTCCGAAATCCACGGCATGTCCCAGCGCGGCGGCAGCGTCGTCACCCAGGTGCGCTACGGCGAAAAGGTCTTCTCCCCGATCATCGCGCCGGCGACCGCCGACGTGATTCTGGCCTTTGAGAAATTAGAGGCCGTCCGCGCCCTGCCCTACCTGAAAGAGGGCGGCGCCGTCATCGTCAACGAGCGGGAGATCAACCCGATGCCCGTCGTCATGGGCAAGGCCAAATACCCGGCGGATCTCGAGTCGTTCTTAAACTGCTGCGGCGCCGAAGCGTACATTTTCGACGCCTACATCCAGGCCGTTGCCGCCGGGAACCCCAAATGCCTCAACATGGTGATGCTCGGCGCCTGGGCGAAAAAGGCCGGCTTCGACCCGGAAGAATGCCTCGCCGTCATCGAAGAGAACGTGCCGCCGAAATTCCTGGAAGTCAACAAAAAAGGCTTTATGAGAGGGTACGATGTCTTCTAAGAAGCTCTACGCCCCCTTCGTCGACGGCAAACGGTTCCTCTGCTCCCGCTGTTTTTCCAAACTGAATCCCATCGAAAAATACGGCTCCGACGAGACGGGGCTCTGGTTCATCGCCTCCTGTGCCGGCTGCGGCGCGAAAATGCGCTGGTACCGTCGGGCCGACGGCAACGTGGACACGCCGGACGAGGAACAGAGCGAGGAAAACGCCTTTTCCTTCCATATCGAGAACGGCGAAGTGCTGATGACAACAGAAGAATGACAAAAACCACCGGTTTTACCGGTGGTTTTGCTTTTTCCGCGGCGCTTCCTTAGACACAAAAAAACAGGAGACATAAATCACATCCCCGCTCAAAACATTGGGAACGGTTCCTCTTGACCTATCATTCGGAACCGTTCCCAACGCTCTTAATTATCTTTTTTTAAAACCTGTACAAGTTTCAACAAAAAACTAAAAAACAGGATAAAAACACAGGGATAACCGGGAAAGAAAGGATGGAAGACCATAAAAGCGCCGCCCATTTCCTCCCAGAAGATACCGTAAGGCAAGGAAAAAAAGATTAAACAGACGCAGGGGATCATCAGCGCGATCCACATTTTTCCGGTGTACTCCGATGTAAAAAGGAAATAGAGAAATGCGGACACAAAAAGATAATAGAAAAACAATCCCCAATACGCCGGGCTCGCCCAGGAAGGCGCCGCAGTGAAATGGGCGAAACCCGAGACCCAATGACCCAGCCATAACAAAAGGATCGGCGCTGAAATCGTAACAACGAATGCCGCTTTTTTTCGCATCAATCTCACTCCCATCATTTTCACTTACATCAAAAAGACATTTCCTCCGCTGACCGCGGATGAGTCGCTTAAGTTATATTATATAAAAAAATTAACATAAATCCATTAAAACCGCAGAGAAAATGGTTGATAAATTTAATCATCACGTATGGTGAAATTTTTCATCGGTATTGAGTTTTGCGTTAAGTGTATAATTTTGCGATAAAAAAAGTTATTATACATCAAATATTATGTTTTTTCTTTAACTGTATTACGGTACTTTGTGCGATGTCCAATGCTTTTGCCACCTCGTAAGAGGATTTATATTTATGATACGCATTGATCAGTAATTGTTTTTCCAGTTCGGCTTTAGCTTTTTTCAGCGGGATGATATCGGAGCAGTGCACTGTAGTTTCGGTTTTTGCTTCGGGGGAAATCAGCACGGAAAGTGCTTCTCCCGTCAGTTCCGTTCCGTCCTCACTTATCCAAAGCCGTTCCAGGATGTGTTCCAATTCACGGATATTACCGGGCCATTCGTAACATAAGAGATGAGATAATATATCTGCCCGAAATGTTTTGCGTCCGTTGTATTTTTTGTTATAACGATTCAGGAAAAACAGGGCCAGGAGATAAATATCGTTGCCCCAGGTGCGAAGAGGCGGTACGGTGATGGGGAAGACATTAAGACGATAATAAAGGTCTTCGCGGAAAGTGCCTTCCTTGCACATGGTTTCCAGGTCGCGGTGGGTCGCCGTAACGATACGGGTATTTATGGGGATCTTTTTGTGACCGCCTACTCGGGTGATGGTTTTTTCCTGAATAAAATCAAGGAGCTTCACCTGAACCGAAAGGGGCAGTTCCCCGATTTCATCCAAAAATAGGGTTCCGTTGTCGGCAAGTTCCACTTTCCCCACTTTGCCACCTTTTGCGGCGCCGGTAAAGGCGCCTTCTTCATAGCCGAACAGCTCCGACTCAAATAGATTTTCCGGGATCATTCCGCAGTTGATCTTGATAAAAGGGCCGCTGCTGTTTTTGCCGAGTTTATGAACCAGCTTGGCGATATCGGTTTTTCCTGTGCCTGTTTCGCCTCGGATCAGGATGCTAATATCCAAGGGTGCTACTTTTGATAATTCCGTGATGATATGATCATAAACTTTGCCGGAAAGGAATATATCATCGGAGTTGATATATTCCTCCTTCATCCGTGAAAGCAATTTGATCTCTTGCTGCAGATGGAGATTCTCACGGATCAAACTGTTGCTCAATTCGTTTAATTCGGCAGAGTTTTGCGCGGTGGTGATCACATATTCGATTTCACCTTTTTCGTTGAAGATCGGACTGCTGATAGAAACGAGATTTTCTCCTCCGCTTGATTTTAAAACCACTTTACATGTTTTTTTCTCTTTCAGCACTTTCAATGTGGCGCTGTCGGAAATGGTGCCGTCGTTAACGATGTCGCAGACATTTCGTCCGATGATATTTTGATCGGTTCTTCCGGTGAGAAATTTTGAGATGGGATTCATGTAAAGAATGGTACCTTTTTGGTCGGTAACAAAAATCTCAAAGATACAATTTTCCACCATTTTTTCAAAAAAGTCTGTGGGGAGAGAGTTTTCCGAGTGGTTCATATCAATCATCCTTTTCTGGGTCTTATCTCATTTTTAAGGTCACTGCTTAATATACTTGTTAAATTAATTATATCACAAAAACATGAATTCCGGAAGGAACTGTTCGGGGGTATCCTTCCGGTGATTCATGTTTTATTTAAGAAGCGTGAAAACGCTGCTTAGTATGGAGAGGATGAGCCGTTCTTTATTTTGCGACGGCTTCTGGCTGTGTTTTGGCTTTTCTTGCGCTGCGGAACATGGTGATCGATGTGATGACAAGAACACCGGAAACCATCCATTTAATGGCATCAAGAGGAATCGACGTAATGATAAACAATCCGATGAGAACACCTACTGTGCCGGCCAGGCTGACGGCAATGATTGTTTTGATATCATAGAGAGGTTTGCCGGTTTTCTTATATTCACGAACAAAGCGATAGCTGGCAAAAGGCTGCATGATCGCGGCGGATCCCATAAAGAGGGGATAAGCTACCAAAGGGCTCAACCCGAGAAGGAATACGGTGGCCATCATAGGGGCATACATCCCGATCCCGATTGTCATAAGAGAACCGAGTATGAAAGCCACTACGCCTAGAACAGCCAGTTTCCAGCCAAAGAGACCTGTTGCCTCGCCGCCGCCGGGCATCAAGCCGAGCTGACGGGCAACAATGATGGCGGCAACGATGATGAGAGCCACTCCCATGGCATACCGAATGGCATTGATATTCAGTTTAGAAACAATGCCTGCACCGATAAAACCGCCCAAACCGCAGCAGGCGGCACTGACGATCAAGGTGATCGGAGCTACTTCAATGGTCGTGATGGTCCCCAGATTCATAACGATCAACGTAAATAAAGTGCAGGTGTTGAGTGTTCCCGGAATGAGATTATCGGGAACGGCTTTGGTAAATTTAAACCATGCGGTTAATGTAGCAAAAGAGCCGATTCCCATAAAATCAAAGAACTGTGTTACAAGACCCGCAAGGCTCAAGTTGATCCAGCCTTTCTTTTCTTTTAGCGGTTCCCGGAGTTCTTTTTTCTTGAAAACATCGGTAAAAAGATAGGCGAGGACTGCGCCGTTAACCAAAACAACAACAGCGAGAAAGATAATTGCTAATGTATCCATGTGAAACTCCTTTTCTCAGCCGGAATCGGAATATGACAAAAAACGAAAGGTACCGCGATGCAAAACGAATTGTCGTGATATTCCGTTAAAATAGTTTAGGCCGCGGCAGATTCAGAGAGTCGGCTGTCGCGGCCCGGGAAAAAGCAGTGAGAGAAATAATTTAAAGAAATATGTGAACCGAGGAGGATCCCGGCGGTAATTATGGCGCTTACCGCCGGTCAAAAAAGTGATCTTAGCTTAAAAGTTCCAATGCTTTTTCAACTGCTTCCGCGGCGTCTTCACCGTAGGCGTCGGCACCGATGCGCTTTGCGAAACGTTCGGTGACGGGCGCGCCGCCAATCATTGTTTTAAAGCGATCCTTTAATCCTCTTTCTTTGAGGATGTTTTCGAGTTTCTGGCATTCAGCCATGGTGGTGGTCAACAGAGCGGAAGTACCGATGAGCTGTGCGTCATGTTCCACCGCGGCATCAACGATTTTTTCCGCGGCAACGTCACGGCCGATATCGATCACTTCAATACCCTGGGTTTTGATAAGGGAAGCAACGATACCTTTACCGATGTCATGTACGTCACCCTGTACAGTAGCAAGGATCATAACGCCCTTCTTTTCCTGAGCGGCGCCGGATTTTGCCATTTCAGCATTGAGTACATCGGATACTTTCTGCATTACATCAGCGGCGAGCATCAGTTCGGGAAGGAATACGCGGCCTTTACCGAAGAGGTCACCAACTTCGCGGATACCTGCGGAGAAGCCTTCGGAGAGAACTTCTACCGCGCAACCTTCCGCAATAGCGTTGTTCATCACTTCAAGAGCAACTTTTTCATCATATTTGACCATGGAATCGATGGCTTGTTTGATCAATGTTTCTTTGGACATATTATTTCCTCCAAATGATTGAGTATAATTAGATTGGGATCAAAGAAGGCCTGCTTCTTTTTTGAATTTGGTTACACTGTTGATGGGAACGTCAAGAATATCGGCAATGCGGAATTTTGTCTGAATGCCAAGGCCTGCGTCCGGTCTTACCTGAACCGTACCGATGTTAAGTTCTTCCCTGAGTTCTTTCATTTCGGCACAGTCTGCAAGATAACTTACAGGACAGTTCAATTTATCCGCGACATATTTTTTTGCGTCGTCGATTTTATAACCTTGAAGCTGCATACGGAAAACGAGGTCGCCGGCAGTTCTTATGCCGCCCATACCCGCGCATGCTTCATGGGTGAGACCCTGACCGAAGGTGTCTCCACCGCCTACCTACAATCCGTCAACACCGGCGATTTCGACCAGAGCCTTATCCACACGGGAAACCGCATCGGCAGAAGGAATGAGGGAAAGCGGGATCGCGCCAACGCCCATGCCTACATTGGCATGAACAGGGATCTTCGCGACTTTTACGGTTTCTTTGGCAAAGGTTACCACACGGGCAAGATTCCATGCGAGGGATTTGGAGCTGTTGGTATTTACCGCCATACCAAAGATGGATACCCCGGCTCTTTCTGCCATTTTTACCTGCTGATGGGGATAAAGGCCGGCAATGATCTCATCGTCAAATTTTAATTCGCCGTGCATACCGATGTTGAATTCACCTGCCATACCGACTTCAAAACCGGTGGTGGGGTATTTTTCTCGCAGGATGCGAACGGCTTCGAGGGATGCTTTTACATCAGCGTCGCCGGATGCGCCAACGGTATCGAAGTTGATGCCGTCTGCGCCGGACTCGATCATGCCCGAGGCAACGTAAACGATATCGCTAATAGCGTGTTCGATTGCTTCTTCCTGAGCTTCCCTTGCTTCTGTGATCTTACCTGCGGGGAGAAGTTCTGCCCAGTTATCACAAGGACCATCGGGTTTGGTATAGAGCCCCATATTGGGCATCGCACCGTAAAGCAAAGGCAAAGTGGTCAATAATTGAGCCTGTTCCATTGCCTGGCGTTCTTCGGCTGCAATGGCTTTTAAGGGTTTGTAACTGTAGTCCACATGGCAAAGTTCAAAACTGTCGGAAGCGAGAGCGCGTTCTTGTGTAATGATGGCCTGCAGACGATCCATGGGGATACCGTTGCGGATGCTGAGTTTCAAGGTACCCGCGTCATAGGAAAGAACAATCTCTTTTCCCGGTTCCACGGATACGATCTTTTGGGGGCTAGCAATGATTTCATAGAGATAATCCATTTCATCCTGAGTCATTGCGGGGATCTGAGCGCGTTCTGCCGCGTCCTGAGTACCGGCTTCGATATCGGCACGGATCTCGGCTTCGGTCATTTCTGCTACAAAGTTGTCGCCGTAGCGAGTGAGAATTTCAGACATTGAGCATATCCTCCTTCATTTTTTCTTTTGATATTATTTATAGCAATTACCGTGCCAAAAAATAATCGCAAATAAATCACCTGCTTGATGCGGTGATTGCTGAGGAAGTTATCGATGTAAAAAAATTAAGCAATGAAAAAATGATCATTGCTTAATTTTTGGATTTGTATGGATCACTTAAGTCCCTACTAAACGGGGATCAAAAAAATGATTGGCGATAATCAAAAAAATGATTGGTCATAAATTATGCTTTTTCTTTAGTTTGATCACGGTGCTTTGGTCAATGCCGAGGGCTCGTGCCACCTCATAGGAGGAGTTGTATTGACTGTATGCTTTGGTAAGCAGCTGTTTCTCGATTTCTGCTTTAGCCTCTTTCAGAGGTACGATCTCGGAGCAGACGATGCTGTTCCCTACTTCCTCTTTTTTGCTCAGAAGTTTGGTGAGATCGGAACCTGTGATTTCGTTTGTATCTTTATAAATATACAGTCGCTCGATGATATGTTCCATTTCTCGGATGTTGCCGGGCCAATCGTGTTGTTTCAGAGGTACCACAACATCTTTGCTGAAGGTTTTTGTCTTTTCGTATTTCTTATTATATTGGTAGAGAAAGAATTGAGCCAAATGGAGAATATCGTCGCCCCAGTTTCGAAGAGGTGGTACGGTGATGGGGAATACATCCAATCGGTAGTAAAGGTCCTGACGGAAGGTTCCTTCTTCGCTCATGGCGCGGAGGTCTCGGTGGGTTGCTGCCACGATACGGGTATTGATCGGGATCTTTTTGTGACCGCCCACTCGTGTGATGGTTTTTTCCTGGATGAAATCCAGCAGTTTTACCTGAACGGGGAGGGGGAGTTCACCGATTTCATCGAGGAACAGCGTTCCGCCGTCGGCCATTTCGATTTTCCCTTTTTTCCCGGAACGGCTGGCGCCGGTAAAGGATCCGGCCTCATATCCGAAGAATTCCGATTCCAGCAAATGCTCGGGGATCATGGCGCAGTTGATTTTTACCATGGGTTTATCGCTGCGGGCGCTGAGCTTATGAATAAGATCGGCGGCAACCTCTTTCCCCGTACCGCTTTCCCCGTCGATCAATACCGTGGCGTCTGTCGGCGCCACTTTCTCAATATTTCGTTCCGCCTCGCGCATCGCGGGGCATCCTCTTTCCCCGGCAATCAAAATTTTGCCGTACCGATCCGCGGACCTCCTTTTAAAAGGTCAGCTCGGCGTCAATGAGGCGGCAGTAAAGCTGATCGTCCTCCATATAGGTATCGAAAACGCCGGTCACGGTGATCTCACTGTCAATGGCGGGGTAATCGTCGGGGTAGCTGTGATCTCCCTCCCAGACGAACTCGATGCCCTGGGCGCAGCAGGCGGTGGCGTCGGCGATGAGGCAGGCGAAATAATTCTGGCTTTCCCCCTCATACACCTGGAACGTCCCGGCCATTTTCACCGATTTGCCGAGATAGGAATCGGGGTCGTTGACCATATCGAAGACCTGGGAATAGACCATCGTGGCGTTGAGCTCCGTCAGGTCGATGTCATAGCTGCCGCTGTCCGTCCCGGCATCGCCGGAGGAAGCGGCGTTCCCGCCGCCGTTTTCGTCACCGCCGCCGTTCTCCGCTTCGTCCATGATATCGGAGACCGTCGGCGAAGTGCTGTTATCGCCGCGGCTCGCGGCGGAATCGCCGCCGCAGCCGACGAAAAAGACAACAAGACACAGCGACAAAAGAATCAAAACTGTTTTTTTCATGATCTGACACCTCCGGGAATCATACCGATCAGATAGCAGAGAGCGAACACGACGATGTCCACGGCGACGATGGTGGAGCCGACGGGCGTACCGCCGACGATGGAAACAACCATCCCCAGCAGGGAACAGGCCACCGAAAGCACGGCGGAACAGATCGTCACCGAGCGGAAGCTCTTGAAGAGCCGCATCGCCGAAAGCGCCGGGAAGATCACCAGCGCCGAAATGAGCAGGGAACCGACGAGGTTCATGGCCAGAACGATGATGACGGCGATGATGACGGCGATCAGCAGGTTATAGCCGTTGGCCTTTGTCCCCGCGGCTCTGGCGAAATCCTCGTCAAAGGTAACGGCGAAGATCTTGTTGTAAAAGAGAATGAACACGGCGACAACGATGACGGAGAGGATGATGCAGAGCCACACCACCGGCAGGGTCAGCGTCAGGATCGACGTGGAACCGAACAGCGTGGAACAGACGTCGCCGGAGATGTTGGCGGATTTGGAGAACAGGTTCATCAGCAGATAGCCGATGGCCAGGGAGCCGACGGAGATCATGGCGATGGCGGCGTCCCCCTTGATCTTCGCGTTCTGCCCGGTGCGCAGCAGCAGCACGGCGCAGGCCACGGTAATCACCAGCACCAGCGGCATTTCGTTGCTCATGTCGAGGATCGTCGCCACGGCCAGCGCGCCGAAGGCCACGTGGGAGAGACCGTCGCCGATGAAGGAGAACCGTTTCAGCACCAGCGTCACGCCGAGGAGCGAGGAGCAGAGGGCGATGAGCACACCGACGATGAGGGCGTAGCGGACGAAGGGATATTGAAAATAGAGAAAGAGCTTTTCCCAAAGGGCGTCCATCAGCGATCCCCTCCTTTCCCGAAACCGCTGGCGGCGGCGGTCAGATACTCCTCTTTCGTGCCGAAAAAGACGGCGCCGCCGACGCGGAGGATGTGACTGCCGTAGCGCAGGGCGGCGTCGATGTCGTGGGAGATCATGATGACCGTGATGCCGTCCTCACCGTTGAGCCTGGCGATGAGGTCATACATCTCCCCGGTGACCTGGGGATCGAGACCGGAAACCGGCTCGTCCAGCAGGAGCATCTTCCCGGTGGCGCAGAGCGCCCGGGCCAGCAGAACGCGCTGCTGCTGACCGCCGGCAAGCTCCCGAAAGCACCGTTTTGTCAGGGGTGTGAGCCCCATCTTGGCGATGTTTTCCGCGGCGAGGGCCTTTTCCGCCCTGCCGTAGAAGGGGCGCAGGCCGCGGCGGCCCTGACAGCCGGAGAGCACGACCTCCCAGACGGAGGCGGGGAAATCCCGCTGAATGGCGGTCTGCTGCGGCAGATAGCCGATCTCCGTCCGTTTCAGTCCGTCCCCGGTCAGGACGCGGCCGCCGAGAGGGGCGCGCAGACCGAGGATCGTCTTCATCAGCGTCGATTTCCCGGAGCCGTTCTCCCCGACGACGCAGAGATAATCGCCGGCCTCCACCTGAAAATTCAAATCCTTTAAAATCGCTTTCCCTTCGTAGCCGAGGGAAAGGTCTTCACAGATGAGCTGTGCCATGTTCTTTCAACTTCTCCTTACTGAAGCGCTTTTTTGAGGACGGCGAGGTTATCCTCCATCACCGAAAGATAGGTCACGCCGTTTTCGATGTCCGCCGCGGTGGTGCTCTGCATCGAATTCAGGGTCAGAATGGCCTGATCCTTCGTTTTCGTCGTCGAGCGAATCGTCTCGGCGATGGTGCCGTCGGACGTCTCGATCTGCATGATGGCGGGGAGCGACAGCTCGTCGACTTTGGAAGCGAGGAAGGCGATGGTCTCAAAATCGGCCTCGGTCTCGGCGGAGCAACCCACAAAGGCGGCGTAATAGGAGAGACCGTAATCATCGACGAGATAGCGGAAGGGGAAGCGGTCGCCAAAGAGGAGGGTATCCCCGGCGGCTTCGGCGACGGCAGCGGTATAATCGGTGTCCAGTTCCGTCAGCCGTTCCACATAAGCGGCGGCGTTTTCGGCGTAGACATCTTTCCGCTCCGGATCGGCCTCACCGAGAGCTTCGGCGATGCGGCCGCAGCAGACAACGGCGTTGCGGAGGGAAAGCCAGACGTGTTCGTCCAGTTCCGGACCTTCTTCTTCCGCTTCTTCCGCTTCTTCC
>CADBQN010000038.1 GCA_902796855.1 uncultured Bacillota bacterium
GCTACCACATGGCGCGTTGGAGAAGCGGCTGAACTCACCAGCCTTTCACGCTGGCATTCATGGGTTCGAATCCCATACGCGTCACCAACAGAGAAGACCACCCAAAGGGTGGTCTTTTCTGTTGATGACATATCAAGGGATTCGAAGTTTATACTGTAAAATGCCCCAAACTGCATAAAAAACAGAACTTGCGGAGAGCAGCATACCTTTTACATACCACATTTCTCCGACAGTAAATCCCATACGCGTCACCAACAGAGAAGACCACCCAAAGGGTGGTCTTTTCTGTTGATAACGCGTATGTTATACGCGCCGCCCAAAGGGCGGCCCAAAGTGCCGACGAAAGCTAATCCACGGCAAAATCGCCCGTCTCCGACGATTCCATACCGTTTCTAAACCGCTCTCCCCTTTCATTCTCCCAGCGGTTCGATCCCCAGCTTCGCCAGGCCGCCGACGGCAGTCTCGCGATAGCGGGAGGAGAGATCGCGGCCGGTCTCGTTCATCACGGCGATGACCCTGTCCAGGGAGATCTTCCGGTCGTCGCTGAGGATCTCGGCGAGGCGAAGGGCTTCCAGCGCCCTCGTCGCCGCCACGGCGTTCCGCTCGATGCAGGGAATCTGCACGAGACCGCCGATGGGGTCGCAGGTCAGTCCCAAATGGTGTTCCAAGGCGATTTCCGCGGCGCACTCGATGACGCTGATTTCCTCTCCCCTCACGGCGCCGGCGGCGGCCGCCGCCATGGCGCAGGCACTGCCGATTTCCGCCTGACAGCCGCACTCCGCCCCGGAAATGGAGGCGTTGGTCTTGATCAGGTTGCCGACGAGGCCGCCGACGGCAAGGCCGTTCAGAATCGCTTTTTCAGCGTAACCGCACTTTTGTTCCAAAAAGGAAAGAACCGCGGGAACGACCCCGGCGGCGCCGCAGGTCGGCGCCGTAACGACCTGCCCGCCGCAGGCGTTCTGCTCCCCAACGGCGAAAGCGCAGGCGGCGATGAAACGGCTGTGCTCCTCATCAGCGGTGCTTCCGGTACCGGAGAGCAGGAGACGCCGGGCTTTTTTCGCCACACGCAGACCACCGGGGAGCGTTCCCTCATCCTCAAGACCGGCGGTGACGGCGCGGCTCATCGCCGCCCAGATCGTTTCCAGCCAGGGAAACAGCTCCTCGCCCTCGATCATCTCCACGTAGCGCCAAAGGGGGATTTCCCGCTCCCGGCAGAAATCGGCGATTTCCCGAAACGATGTCAGCGGGTAGATTCGCCTGTTTTGTTCTGTTTCACCGTCTTGCTCAAAGCGGATCTCGCCGCCGCCGACGCTGAATACACGGTCGCCGGCGATGACCTGCCCGCCGCGAAGGGCGATGAGATCGAAGGTGTTCGGATGGGGCAGCGGTTCCGTTTCCCGGTCAAAAACGACCTCACAGCGGCGGGGAGAGAACGTCCGCTTTAAGACCGCGTCGGTGCGGTGCCCTTTCCCCGTTTTCGCCAGGGAGCCATACAGAATCACCCGAAAGCCGTCGGCGTCGGGATGCTCCCGGGAAAAGCGCTTCGCGGCTTTTTCCGGCCCCATGGTGTGGGAGCTTGAGGGGCCGCTGCCGATTTTGTATAACGCTCTCAGTGACATCATGCCTTTCTGTTCCGTCATTCGATTCACCTCTCCTTCCAAAAACGGTTTCCTCTTCTCATTCTCTCCGCGGGAACGGGAATTATGCGAAGCCCTTGGAGCCATCGGCTATTGACAGCGACCCGCTTTTCTATTTATACTATACTATATCACCGAACCGACGGCAAGTTTTTCACATAAAACGAAGATCAGCACGCCATATTAAAGGAAAAAGGAGTTTGCTTATGCACTGCGATGTTTTTATCGTCGGCGCGGGCCCGGCGGGGCTGACGGCGGCGATGTACGGCGCCAGAGCCGGGTTTTCCGTCATCGTGGCCGATCCGGGGCTGCCCGGCGGACAGACGACGATGACCCATCAAATCGACAATTATCCGGGGTTCCCCGACGGGATCGACGGCTTCACCCTCGGGGACCTCTTCTCCGCCCAGGCGAAAAAGTGGGGCGCCGAAATCGTAACGGAAAACGTCGTTTCCGTCGTCTCCCCCCACGGGCCCTGGCAGATCAAAACCGACAAAAACGAATATACCGCCAAAGCCCTGATCATCGCCTCGGGGACACAGCCGAAGCATATCGGCTTCCCCGGTGAGGAAGAATTCGTCGGCCGGGGCGTTTCTTACTGCGGCACCTGCGACGGACCCCTCTACCGCGGCAAGACCGTCGCCGTTCTCGGCGGCGGCAACACGGCGCTGCAGGAAGCGTCGTTCCTTTCACGATTTGTGGAAAAAATCTATCTGATCCACCGCCGCGATACCTACCGAGCCCAACAGGTCCTCGCTGACGATATCAACGGGAATCCCAAGATTACACCGGTGCTGAACGCTTCCGTCAAAGAAATCTACGGCGGCGACCTCGTTCGGGGCATCCGCGTGCTCCGCGAAGGCAAAGAGGAGGATATCGCCGTCGACGGCGTCTTCATCTTTCTGGGCCATACCCCGAACACCCTCTTTTGCGAAGGACTCCCCGCCGTGGACGACAACGGGCGGCTCATCACCAACGAAGACCTTGAATGCTCCTCACCGGGGCTCTTCGCCATCGGCGACGTCCGCAGCAAAAAGGTCTATCAGGTCGCCACGGCCGTCGGTGACGGCGCCGCCGTCATCCACAGCGTTCAGGAATACCTGAAAACAGTAAAATAACGTCGTCAGGACGATCTCATCCCAAAAGAAGCCCCCCGGGGCTTCTTTTTTTCACGCCGCGTCATAGAATCAAATAAAAGAGGACGGGAGTGAAACGATGAAAGAACAAACAGCGGAGCACTGGAACATCGACGTCGGCGACGTCAGGATCATACAGGACAACGTTTTTTTCCTCAAGAGCAGCGACGGCGGCTATATTTTAAAACGCTCCGAACTGAGCGAAGAAAAACTGCGCTTTGTCTGCGAAGCGGAGCGCCTTCTGACCGAAACGGGCTTTTCCCGCTTCGCTCTGCCGGTCCCCACGGCGCAGAACGAGCCCTTCGCCCGCTGGGACGGCGGCCGCTATACCCTGCACCGCTATATCGACGGCATCGCCTGCGATTTCGACGTCGCGGAGCACCTCGCCGCCGCCGCGGACACTTTGGCCGATCTGCACACCCGGGCAAAGCTCCGTCCCCTCGCCGGAAGCGGCAGCCGCGGCGGCGCTCACTGCCGGGAAAACCGTTTTGAATCAAAAACAGCGGAGCTGAAACGCTTTTCGGAGCACGCCGCGGCCAACACGAAAACGGAGTTTACCGAGGTCTTTCTCCGCCACGCTCCCGCCATGATCCGCCGAGCCGAAAGAGCCGAACAGGCGCTGCGGCGGTGCGGGTACGGCCGCCTCGCCGAGGAGGCGGCGCGAAACGGCAGACTGATCCATTACGACGTCGCCGCCAGGAATTTTTTGATCCGAAACGGAGAGGCCTGTCTCATCGACTTCGACTACTGCCGGGTCGATCTTCCCGAAGCGGATCTGGCGCGGCTGCTGCGGCGGGCGCTGAAGAACGGCAAAAAAACCGAGGAAAAACTGACGCGCGCCTGCGAAGCCTATCAGCGCGCCCGTCCTCTGTCAAAAGCGGAAAAAAAAGCGCTCCTCGCCCTGATCCTCTTCCCGCAGAAATTCTGGCGGTGCTCCCACCGTTTCTTCCGCGGGGAGAACGCGGATCCCAAAGCGCTCCTCAAGACCCTTCACGAAGCCGTCGCGGAGACGGAACGGGAGAATCAGTGGCTCGGGGAGCTTCGGGAAATACTGGAGGTGAGCGATTGAAACGGCCACCCATCGCCATCGACGGCAGAGGCGCCCTGCTTTACCGCGGAACGGGCATCGGCACCTACACCTGGCAGCTGTGCTCCCACCTGGAACGGGAGCACAGAGACGAAGCAGCGATCCTGCTCCCGGGCAGGGAATACGAGGGGTTCCGCTTCCGTGCGGCGGCGGACGAAAACACGGAAAAAGACCGCTGGCGGCGGCTGTTCCTCCCCCGTTGGCTTCGGGAAGCAAAAACAGCGCTCTATCACGTCCCGCAAAACGGCATCGGCCTGCCGGAAACAAAGGTATGCCGGGAGACCGTCACCATCCACGATCTGATCCCTTATATCTATCCGGAGACCGTCGGCAAAGGCTATTTAAAGGAATTTCTCCGGGAAATGCCCCGGATCATGGAACGGTGCGACGGCATCATCACCGTTTCCCGCCGCTCCCGCCGGGACATCATCGATCTTTTCGGTTTCCCCGCCGAAAAGATCGCCGTCATTTACGAAGCACCGGAGCCGCTCTACCACCCCGTACCGAAAGCAGAGGCGAAAGGCTTTCTGAAAGAACGGTACGGTATCGACGGCAATTTCCTCTTGTACGTCGGCGGCTTCGGTCCGAGAAAGAACCTGCGGGCGCTGATCACCGCTTTTTCCCTGCTGAAAAAGGAAGGCGTTTTCCGCGGCCTTTTGGTGCTCCCGGGAAAGAGGAGCAGGGAAACCGACGGTCTGGACAGTCTCGCCGAGGCTCTCGGCGTCCGGGAGGACATCCGCTTTACCGATCACGTCCCCACCGGGGAGCTGCCCTGTTTCTACAGCGCCGCCGAAGCGATGATCTATCCCAGCTTCTACGAGGGCTTTGGCCTGCCGCCGCTGGAAGCCATGGCCTGCGGCGCGCCGGTCGTCGCGGCAAAGACCTCTTCCCTGCCGGAAGTCTTGGGCGACGCCGCCCTTTGGTGCGATCCCTACAACGCCGTCGATATCGCCGAGAAAGCGCGCCTTCTGCTGAGCGACGGAACGCTCCGGGAGGAACTGCGCCAAAAAGGACTGCGGCGCGCCGCCGGTTTTTCCTGGGAGAAAGCAACAGCGGAGACCGTGACCTTTTGGCGAAGCGTTATTGCGTCAGCTCCCTGAGAAACAAAAAAACACGGCACAACGACGTTTTATGTCGCTGTGCCGTGTTTTGGAGCGGGAGACGGGAATCGAACCCGCGTTTTCAGCTTGGGAAGCTGATGTTCTGCCATTGAACCACACCCGCATATATTTTAAGACCGCGTGAAAGCGGTCTCAAAAACGGTGGAAAAGAAGTTCCACTCCGAGGAGTGGAGCTTCTTTTGGTGACGCGTATGGGATTCGAACCCATGAATGCCAGCGTGAAAGGCTGGTGAGTTCAGCCGCTTCTCCAACGCGCCACAATGGTGAGCCATCGGCGATTCGAACGCCGGACACCCTGATTAAAAGTCAGGTGCTCTGCCGACTGAGCTAATGGCTCGTCACAATTTAGTATTTTACAGGATGAACAAGCAATTGTCAAGTACTTTTTGTGATTTTTTAAAACTCTTTTCGCACGATGGTCTGGTCCCGTTTCGGCCCCACGGCGACGACGGAAACACCGGCTCCGGTCAGTTCCTCGATCCGGGCGATGTACCGTTTGGCGTTCTCCGGCAGTTCCTCAAAAGAGCGGCAGCCGCTGATATCCGTTTTCCAGCCGGGGAGCGTTTCGTAAATCGGGCGGCTCCCTTCCATCCGCGCCAGGGAGGCCGGAAATTCCGTCAGTTCCTCCTCGCCGCAGCGGTAGCCCACGCAGATTTTGATTTCGTCAAACCCGTCCAGAACGTCCAGCTTGGTCAAAGCCAGATCCGTCATCCCGGCGACACGGACGCTGTAACGCAGCAAAACGGCGTCCAGCCAGCCGCAGCGGCGGGGACGTCCCGTGGTCACGCCGAACTCGCCGCCGACGCGGCGCAGTTCTTCCCCGGTCCCGTCAAAGAGCTCCGTGGGGAAGGGACCGGCGCCGACACGGGTGGTGTAGGCTTTGGCCACGCCGAGAACACGGTCGATGCTGGTCGGCCCAACGCCGGTGCCGGTGAGGGCACCGCCGGAAACGGGCGAAGACGACGTCACAAAGGGATAGGTACCGTGGTCGATATCAAGGTGAACGGCCTGGGCCCCCTCGAACAAAACATTTTTGCCCTGACGCAGCGCTTCGCTGAGCAGGAGCGACGTATCGGCGACATAGGGACGGATCCGTTCGGCCAGCCCTTTAAAAGCGGCGATGATTTCCGCGGCGTCCAGGGGTTCTTTTTCAAAGACCTTGGTCAGCAAAACGTTCTTTTGCTTCACCACCTGGGCGACTTTGCGCTCGAACTCGGAAAAGTCCATCAAGTCGCAGACGCGGATCCCGACGCGGCTGACCTTGTCGGCGTAGGCCGGGCCGATGCCCCGCTTTGTGGTGCCGATTTTGGCGTCACCCTTCGCTTCCTCCTCAAGACCGTCGAGGATCTTATGGTAGGGCATGATCAAATGCGCCCGATCCGAAAGATAGAAACGGTCAAAGGAAACGCCCCGTTCTTTCAGCTGATCCATTTCGGACAAAAGCACTTCCAAATCGACGACAACGCCGTTGCCGACGATATTGAGGCACTTTTCGCTGAGGATCCCCGAGGGGATCAGATGGAGCTTATATTCCTCCTCTCCGGCGATGACGGTATGACCGGCGTTGTTCCCGCCCTGGGAACGAACGACGACATCGGCGCGTTCCGCCAGAAAGTCCGTGATTTTTCCTTTTCCTTCGTCCCCCCACTGGGAACCGACTAAAATTGTAGCAGGCATCGTATAAAGCCGCCTTTCTCTCCTAAGCTGTGCGTCATAACACATGCGTTATCATTATATCGAATTTAAGAAGCGCTGTCAACGAAAAGTAACCGGAATCCGGGAAACGCGGATCATTCCTCCTCGCGGCCAAAGCTGATGCCGACGGCCATGGCGTCGGCAACGAGTTCCCCGTCGGGATCGACGGATTTCAGAACGCGGATGGAATCGATGATCGGCACGGCCTCGATTTTATCATTGCGGAGGCAGACGAGGACATCCCGTTCCCCGGCGAGAGCGGCCTTGGCCGCGGCGACGCCGTAACGGGTGGCAAGGATGCGGTCAAAGGGCGCGGGAGTGCCGCCGCGCTGGAGATGTCCCAAAACGGTGCAGCGCGTTTCCAGACCGCCCTGTTCGTGCAGGGCGGCGGCGATGGCGTTGCCGATGCCGCCGAGTTTTTCCGGATTGATGATATTCCCCTCGTTGGCTCCGGAAAGCACTTTTTTCCCGTCAATTTTCGCGCCTTCGGCAACGACGACAATGCTGAAAGCGCTGCCCCGCTTTTTGCGCCCCTCGATTTTTTGGAGCACCCCGCGGATGGTAAAGGGAATCTCGGGGATCAAAATGACGTCGGCGCCGCCGGCGATGCCGGCGTAGAGGGCGATGAAACCGGCGTCGCGGCCCATGACTTCCAGAACCATCACGCGGTGATGGCTTTCGGCGGTGGTGTGCAGTTTATCAATGGCGTCGGTGGCGGTGTTGACCGCCGTCTCAAAGCCAAAGGTGCGGTCCGTCGCCGAAAGGTCGTTATCGATGGTCTTGGGCACGCCGACGACGTTGAGCCCTTTCAGCGCCAGTTCGTGAGTGATGGCCATGGTGCCGTCGCCGCCGATGACGATGAGGCAGTCGATGCCGAGTTCGGCGGCTTTGGCGATCAGTTCGTCGCTGACGTCCTTATAGACGGTCTCGCCGTTCTCCTCCACGCCGTAGTGAAAGGGGTTGTCCCGGTTCGTCGTGCTGAGGATCGTGCCGCCCTTGGGCAGGATCCCCCGGACCGCGTCACGGGTCAGCTCGATGTAATCGCCTTCCAGCAGTCCTTTGTAACCGCTGAGGAAGCCGTAAACGACCGTATCGGTCTGGGCCAATGTTTTTACCGCGCCGCGGATCACGGCGTTCAAACCGGGGCAGTCGCCGCCGCCGCAAAGAATCCCTATTTTCATCGGAACCTCCAAAGATCTGATTTACAATTCTATTTTACCATAGAAACGACGAAACGGCACAGGCTTTTTTTAAAATACCGCCGTTTTGACAAACTTTTTTTAAATGAAAAAATAGGTATGGACGGATAGAGACGATTGCGGTATAATATGAGGTATAATACTTAAATATAAAAAGATTTCGCGCGGCGCAGGGCGGGGAATCATCTCAACGGAATTGAGGTATTGATTTATGGAGACAACACAACTTTTTACCGTCGCCGTATTCGTAATCGTTATGGCGATTATCATCAGCGAGAAACTGCACCGCGCCACCGTCGCCCTGGCCGGGGGGATTTTTTTGATCCTTTCCGGCGTCATCACTTTTGAGGAAGGCATCGAAAGCGTCGATTTCAACACCCTCGGCGTGCTCCTGGGCATGATGCTCTTCGTCGCCGTCGTCCGGGAATCGGGGCTCTTCGAATACATGGCCATCAAATCGGCCAAAATAGCGAAGGGCGACCCCTGGCGGATCATGGTGGCCTTTATGATCATCACCGCCGTGTTCTCGGCCTTCCTCGATAACGTCACCACCGTTCTGCTGGTCGGCCCGATGACGATTACCATCTGCCAGATGCTGAAGACGAATCCCGTTCCCTTCCTGTTAACGGAAATTCTCGCTTCCAACGTCGGCGGGACGGCCACTCTCATCGGCGACCCGCCCAACATCATGATCGGCAGCGCCGCCCACCTGAGTTTCGCCGATTTCATCATGGTCGACGGCCCCATCGTCGTCGTCATCATGATCGTGTTCATTTTCATCTTCCGCTTTGTCTACGGCAAAAACCTCGCCGTAACCGAGGAAGCAAAAGCCGAGGTCCTGGAGCTCAAAGAGAAGAACGCCATCAAAGACGAAAAACTCTTTAAAAAGAGCCTCGTCATGATCGCCCTCGTCGTCGCCGCCTTCATGCTCCACGGAGTGCTCCATCTGGAATCCTGCGAGATCGCGCTCACCGCCGGCGTGGTCATGGTCATTTTGGGCCGCGCCAATTTTGAGGAAGCCGTTTACCACGTCGAGTGGCCCACGCTCCTCTTCTTCATCGGACTGTTCATCATCGTCGGCGCGATGGAAGCCACCGGCGTCATCTCCATGCTGGCACAGGTCATCATGGACGCTGCCGGCGGCAATATGCTCGTGCTGATGCTGGTCATTCTCTGGGTCAGCGCCCTGCTCTCGGCGATTCTCGACAACATCCCCTTCGTCGCCACAATGATCCCGCTGGTGCTGGCGATGGAGAGCAGCGGCGTCAACGTGCTGCCGATCTGGTGGGCCATTTCCCTCGGCGCCTGCCTCGGCGGCAACGGCACGCTGATCGGCGCTTCGGCCAATGTCGTGCTTTCCGGCATCAGCGGCAAACACGGCCACCCCATTTCCTTTATGCGCTTTTTGAAGATCGGCTTCCCGATGATGATCGTCAGCGTCGTCATCGCCACCGTCTATCTCGTTCTGCGTTTTGGCATTTAACCTCAAAAAGGAGGAATCATTGTTATGTACAGCAACTGCGTCGACTGTGAAATCATCGAAATGACCTGCCGTCAGATGGGGGCCAAAGAAATCCGCCGCATTGAGGGCACGCTCTACTATTATGAGTTCGACATCACCGACGACTGCTCCCTCTCCTACTATTTCAACGTCAACGACAAAAACGAGTTCAACCTCCACCGGATCAAGCCCTACCGCTTCACCCATACGATCATCCAATCCGAGGAAGAAGTCATCAACTATATCAAGGCCGACCTGGCCCGGTTCCGCAACGCCGCCAACAGCACGAACTTTAAGAAATTCGTTTCCACCGTCAACCGGCTCACCGCCATCGGCGAGGCCATGGACGATCTGTTCCTCAACTTCAACGTGGACAAGGAGTCCCTGGCGGACATCGACGAACAGCTGAAGAACATCACGCGGGACATCGACAGGATCAAAAACGACTCCGAAGAGATCGTCATTGAGGAGGAATAAGACCGCCCGCCGCACAGGACGGAACGGCGCGTTTCAAAACGTAAAAAGACCGGTTTTCCCATCATCAAAGGGAAAAACCGGTCTTATTTTGTATCATCGGCTTTTTATGATTCTTCCGCGATGTCTTCGGCCACGTCCGCGGAGGCTTCGGCAACGTCTTCCACGGCTTCTTCCACGGCTTCGGCCACATCCTCGGCCACTTCAACGGAAGGTTCGTCCTCGTCGTCATAGCGGATGGTATATTCCACGACGACTTCCTCATCGTCTTTGGCAAACTTGTCTTTGATCTTTTCGACAACGCTGTTGTCTTTGATCCTGCCGACGACATCGTCGGCTTTTGTTTTGACCTTTCCGGCGACTTTATTGGAGGTTTCCTTCACTTCGCTGACAGCGAAATCCTTTTTATCGCGGATGTTCTGGCGGGTTTCCTCTCCGGAACGGGGCGCCGTCAGGGCGGCGATCCCGGCGCCGATGACGACACCGGCGGTGAGACCGATCACGAGGCCGCCGAGGAGCATCATGTTTTCACGGGTTTCGGCTTCTTTTTTGGAAATGACGGGAATCTGTTCCCGAACATATTTCTTGGCGGCAGGACTGAAGGAGTATTTGGAGCAACTCACTTGCAGCACCTCCTTTCTGATTTCTCTTATTATAAAATAATCATGTTCTTTTGTCAAATCACCCGTCACTTCAGATACGGCGCGTAGGGGGTGATGTCTTTGTCGGCAAGATAGAGGCCGTAGTATTCTTCCAGCGTCGTAACGCCGGTCCTCTTCATCTCCGCGGCGACGTCTTTGCCGACATAGCGGAAATGCCACGGTTCATAGATGATGCCGGTCACCATCTCTTTCCCCGCTGGATAACGCAGGATAAAGCCGTATTCGTGGCAGTGGGCGGCGAGCCATTTGCCCTGGGTCGTGGAACCGAAGGACTGGGAAAGGCTGCCGTCGCCGGAGACGTCGATGGCAAGGCCCATCTGATGCTCGCTGGTGCCGGGGATCGCCGAAATGGTCCCGGCGCGGTAGATGTTGCCGCCGCGGCGGGAGATCTGGTTGTTATAGAGTGTCGTCTGATAGGAATAGCTGCGGTAACCGCTCTGTCCGTAGAGACGGCGCGAGGGGTAGGCCGCCCGGAAAGCGGCGATCATCTGATCGAGGGCTTTCGCGGCTTCATACTGCATCTTTACGTCTTTCCCCGGGGTATTGTATTTGATGCTGGTCAGATTCGGCGGCACATAGGATTTGGCGTTGGCGATGGGATACGTCCTGTTCACCAACTGGGCCACCCCGGTATAGGCGTTGCCGGGACGATAGCGAAAAGTGGCGCTGACCTGTTGATTTCCGTTGGCGGTGGAAACGGAGAGCGAAGGAACGGCTCCGACGGAAGCGCCGTTCTGATAAACGGCGTCGACGAGATAGCCGTCGTTGGGAACGAAGCGGAACTGAATCGCCGAGTTCTTGACAATGGAGAACGTCCCCGCCGGTTCCACGGAACCGCCGCTGCCGGCGGAAGCGGAGACCGTGCACATTTCTCCGGCAATGAAGGAATCAAGACGCAGGAGGATGCTGGCCACCTGGGCCCTGCTGGAGGAATCCTGCGGCAGGAGGCTGCCGTTGGAACCGCAGATCAGCCCCGCGGAGGTGCAGAAGACCACGGCGTCCTTCGCCCAGCCGCCGACAAAACCGTTGTCGGGGAAGGAGCGGAAAATGCGGTCATCGGCACTGCCGCCGGTTTTCCCCAGATAATTCAGAAAACGCTGGAAGAAAGCCATCATTTCCTGGCGGGAAACGCCCCGGGTCGGGCGGAAAGTGCCGTCGTCATAACCGGAGACCACTTTTTCGGCGACGCCCCACTTCACGGCGTCGGTATACCAGGTGCCGTTGGGAACGTCGGGAAAGACCTGTTCTTCCTCGGCTTCTTCACCGCCGTCGATGGGAGCGCCGGGTTCCGTCAGTTCACCGTCGGGAACTTCTCCGTCCCCGTCGATGGGAGCGCCGGGCTCCGTCAGTTCCTCATCGGGAACTTCCCCGCCGGTAATATCAAACAGGACCGACGGCTCGGTTTCCGGAGCGATTTCCGGGGAGCCGGCAAAGCGATAGAGCACCGTGACGAGCATCGCCCGGTTCATCGTCGTATCCGGTTCAAAAGTATTTTCACCCGTTCCGTAAAGGTATCCTTTATCATAACAATAATGCACGGCGCCGGCGTACCAGGAACCGTCGGGAACGTCGTTAAAGACGCCGGCGTGAACGCCGGCCGGAGCCGTGATCAGCAGCGCGAGACAAAACAGCAGGGGCAGAACGATCCTTTTTCTCATTTGCTTTCCTTCCTTATCTTCATCGTGTTATGCTTCCTTTTGTTCTTCTTTGCTTTCGGGAACGCCCTCTCCTTCCGGATCCTCATGGTCAAAGTCCATATCGCAGAAAAGCGTAAATTTATTCAGGAACCCCAAAATCGCCGTACCCACGGCGCCGCTCCTGTTTTTCGCAACGATGGCCTTGGCTTTAAAGGGGTCTTCCGTTTTATCGTAGTAATAGGGCCTGTGAATGAAAATGACGATATCGGCGTCCTGTTCCAAGGCGCCGGATTCCCTGAGGTGCGAGAGATCCGGCTCCTTCACCTTGCCCTCGCTTTTGACGGAGGCACGGTTCAGCTGGGAAATCACGACAACGGGCACTTCCATTTCCTTGGCGATGCTCTTCAGCTGCCGGGAAATTTCGGAAATCTGCTGCTGGCGGCTTTCCCGCATCTGCGAGGCGGAGGCCTGCATCAGGCCGATATAGTCGATGACGACGAGATCGAGTCCCTTTTCCCGTTTCAGCCGTTTCAGCTTGCCGCGGATCTCGGCGACGGAGATCATCGACGTATCGTCGACATAGAGATTGGAACGGCTGATTTCCTGCATCGCCTCGGCCAGTTTGGCAAAATCCTCGTCGGAGAGCTCCTTGCCGCTTTTGGCCAATTCCTGATCGACTTTGGCCTTGGCGAAGAGCATCCGCGACGCCACCTGCACCGGCGTCATTTCCAGGGTGAAAAAGGCGACGGTGGCGTTGTGCTTTGTCGCCGCCTTTTCGGCGATGTTCAGACAGATCGTCGTTTTCCCCATCCCGGGACGGGCGGCGACGATGATCATTTCCCCTTTTTTCAGCCCGCCGATATATTGATCCAGGGCGATGAAGGTGGGAATGCCCTTGTCTTCCTTGCCGATGAGGTCGTAGGCTTCGGCGACAAATTCCCCGACCTGTTTCAAGGCCGTGGGCTGGCTTTCCTGATTCAGCTGATAGATCTCGCTTTCCGCCTCGTTCAGCAGCTCTTCCGCGGTCTTTTCCTCGGTCTGGGCGTCGTGGGAAATGCGGCCGGAAAGGGAGATGATCCGCCGTTTTACGGCCTTGTCCTTGATGATCTGGGCGTAGGAAACGGCGTTGGCCGCTGTGGGAACGGCGTCAAAGAGCTCCGTCAGATAGGCGCTGCCGCCAATGACGTCGAGAACACCTTCGGTCTTCAGTGCGTTCGCCACGGTAACGAGGTCCACGTCCTTGCCGTCTTCCATCAGGGAGACCATGGCCATATAGATCCGTCTGTGGCTGTCCTTATAAAAATCCGCCGCGGTGATGACCTGGGCAATCTCATAGAGGAGCCCCGGTTCCAGCAGGACGGAGCCGAGCACCGCCATTTCGGCGAAATCGCTCTGAGGCAGCCCCAATTCTTCGGAAAAAACAGGCTCGTCCAAGGAAATTCCTCCTTTCCGTGACATTCAGATCGCGCCGCGCTTTCAAAAAGCGCGGAACTACTTATATTATCGCATTCATTGCTGAAAAAATCAATTCTTTTTCCCCGCGGAAGCGAAGAGAAAGTCGATGACGGAGGCGACGTCCGCGACGGCGGTGACATCCGGCCCCGAAAGACCGGCGGGAATCTCTTTTTCGTTCTCCTTGGGCAAAAGCACCCGTTTCAGACCGGCCTGACCGGCGCCGTAGAGCTTTTCGGCGATGCCGCCGACGGGGCAGACCTGCCCCCGGACGGAGATTTCCCCGGTCACCGCCAGATCCTGCGGCAGGGGCAGTTCTTTCAGGCTGCTGTAAATCGCGAGAAAGATGGCGAGGCCCGCCGAGGGGCCGTCGATGTTGCCGCCGCCGATGATGTTGACGTGGATATCGTAATCGGAGAGGTTTTCCCCGGTCAGCAGACGGTAGACGGAAGCGGCGTTAAAAACGGAGTCCTTCGCCATGGAACCGGCGGTGTCATTAAAGCGCACACTGCCTTTGCCCGGTTCCTTGGCGGGGAAAGTCACCGCCTCGATTTCCAGCACCGAGCCGATGAAGCCGTAAACGCCGAGGCCGTGGATTTTGCCGACGGCTGTCTCGCCTTCGCCGTAACCGCGGCGGCAGGGCGTCAGCCGCCCGCTGCGGATGACCTGTTCCACCAATTTCCTCTTGAGCGTCCGCCGCTTCACCTTTTTTTCCCGCTGTTCGTAGGTGAGCAGCCCGTAGGCGTCGGCCAGAAGCTGAGCGGCCTTGCGCCCGTCCACGGTATATTCGGCGATGAGGGCGGCGGTATCGTCGTCCACGCGGACGCCGAGACGGGCGGCGGCGTCATGAACGATGGTAAGGATGTCCGCCGAGGAAAGGGGGTCAAAATAGACGGCGCCGCAGCGGGAACGGAGCGCGGGATTAAGCTCCGAGGCGTCGCGGGTCGTCGCGCCGACGAGAATAAAATCAGCCGGCAGCCCCCGCTCAAAGATGTGCCGGATATAGGCGGGGATCATCTCGTCGGCGGGATCGTAATAGGAGGACTCAAAAGTCACCCGCTTGTCTTCCAGCACCTTTAACAGCTTGTTGAGGAGCATCGGATCCATCTCGCCGATCTCGTCGATAAAGAGAATGCCGCCGTTGGCCTCGGTGACGAGGCCGGGCTTGGGCTCGGGGATCCCCGTTTCCGCCAGATCCCGTTTCGCCCCCTGATAAATCGGGTCGTGCACGGAACCGAGCAGCGGATTCGTCGTTTCCCGCGGATCCCAGCGCAGCGTCGCGCCGTCCACTTCCACAAAGGGAGCGTCGCTGTCAAAGGACGAGGAGGGGATTGTCTTCGCCATTTCCAGCACGAGGCGGGCCGCCGACGTTTTGCCGACGCCGGGCGGGCCGTAGACGATGACATGCTGGGGGAAAGGCGAGACCAGTTTTGCCAAAAGCGCCTCGACGGCGCGGTCCTGGCCGACGATTTCCGAAAGGGCCTTGGGGCGCAGCCGTTCCATGGCGTTGCCCTTGAGCTTTTTCCCTTCCATGGCCTTTAATTCTTCCAATTTGCGCTTCGTCGCCGCGGTCTCGGGACCGTTCTGCTCTTTCAGCACCTGGAGTTTGATCTCGCGATAGTAATCATCCTGCTTTTCCTGCATTTTGTCGGAAATGATCTTTTCCAGCTGATCCTCGACGGCGCGGCGGGCAAGCAGATCGCCGATTTCGGCGGTGAGTGCCTCCAAACGCTGGGAAACGCTCCCCTTTCCCCGGTAAGCGGCGTCGTAGAAAACGACCTTTTCCAGGGCGGCGAGACGCTCCTCCGGCACATCGGAGGTAATCAGATGGAGCACTTCCAGCTTGGTGCAGCGCAGAATGATCTGATCGGAGCCAAAAATATCGTTGAGCAGATATTCCAAAGCGTCGAGCTGGCGTTTCACATCGTTTTTCGGGGAAAGGGACGAACCGGCCATTGCTTAATCCGCCTGTACGTCAACGGTGATTTCCGTTTTCACTTTCGGGTGGAGCTTCACTTTCACCGGATACTGACCGACGGTCTTGATGTGATCGGGCAGTTCGATGTTGCGTTTATCCACGGTGACGCCGTTTTCCGCCAGCACGGCGGCGACGTCCATATTGGTCACGGAGCCGAAGAGGCGTTCACCCTCGCCGGCTTTGGCCTTTAAGACAAAGGTCCTGCCTTTGATCTCCTTCGCCTGGGCCTGGGCTTCCGCCAGCTTTTCCGCGGCGGCGGCGTCTTCCCTGGCCTTGTTGCGTTTCCAGGCTTTCATATTCGTTTCGTTGGCTTCAATGGCCAGCTTTTTCGGGAGCAGGTAATTGCGGGCGTAGCCGTCGGAAGCGTTGACGACTTCCCCTTTTTTCCCGCGGCCTTTCACGTCTTCCAATAAGATTACTTTCATCTTTTCAGACCTCCGTTTTTCAGATTGTTTTTTCGTTTTTCCATAGCGGTTCGATAGTCCAGCGCCGCGTCGGCGGCGCCCATCAAAATGAGAAAAATCATGGAAAAGGACATCGTAATAAAGGCGATGACCCAAAGAACCGTCTGTATCCCGACGCTCAGTTTCACCCGCAGGAAGAACCAGCGCGCCAAGGAGACGCCGCCGACGAGGAGCACCGGAGCGTAACAGCAAAAAATGTTCCGGGCGGCCGTTCCCATCCATTCGCGGTCAAAAAAGTTGCCGAAAACCAGCAGCATCAGGGCGATCAAAACGCCCCACAGCGTCCACCAGGGCAGGTGCCAGTTCTCAAAGGGCGGCAGGGCGCGGATGTCCTCCCCCCGCTTTTTCAGCACGTACTGCGCGAAAATATAGTTCACGGCGGCCATCGCCGTGACGAACACGATAAAGAACGACGGCAAAAGCCCGGTCATGGCCGAAACGAGCTGCGCTTTATAGGACTGCACCGTCATGCCCTCGGCGACGGCGGCGTCGAGAAGACCGGCGGAGCCGTACACTTCAAAGAATTCGTCGACGCTTTCGTTCACGGCGGCGGCCACATCGTCAAAGGCGGGCAGCCCCAGGATTCCGGCGAGGAGAAAATAAACGGCGACCAGCGCCGCGCTGACGATGATGCCGACCAGCAGCGTTTTTCCCGGCGCCGCCTTTTTTTTCATCGCCGCGCCGTAGCCAAAGCCGAACCCGGCGATGATGACGGCGGCGATGAGCCCGTCACCGGGGCCCATCAGCAAAAAGCACAGCGCCGCGGCGGCGGCGGCCAGAGCCGCGCCCCAGGGCAGACCGTCCCGGATCACGCAGAGGATCACCGGCAGCGACCAGACGAACATCGCCGCCGTGCCGATCAGCGGCAAAAACCGCGCGGCGAGGAGCAGGCCGAAAACGGCCGGCAGATAGACGCAAAAATCCTTGATTCGGTTGGGCTTGGACGCTGTCTGGGTCATTATATCCTCTGAAAATGACAAAAAAGCCCCGAAAAGCGGGGCTTTTGAATGTTTAGGTCAATCCGTGGTATAGGGAAGCAAAGCGACCTGACGGGCTCTTTTGATCGCCGTCGTCAACGCTCTCTGATGCTTCGCGCAGGTACCGGAGATTCTTCTGGGTAAAATCTTACCCCGTTCGCTGATGTATTTTCTTAAACGTTTTTCATCTTTATAATCGATGTAATCAATTTTATCTACGCAGAAAGCACAGACTTTTCTTCTGGATCTGCGGCCGCCGCGGGGGCGGGAGCTTCTTTCAGCCATGATGGTGCTCCTTTCTTAAAACGGGATTTCATCGAGGGGGGTCATTTCCTCGCGATCGAAATCCGAATCGGGGGTATAACCGCTGCCTCCGCCGGAACCGGTGCTGTCCTTGGGAGAGAGGAACTGTACGTTATCGGCGACGATTTCGGCGATGGTACGGCGGCTGCCGTCGTTCGCTTCGTAATTGCGGATCTGCAGACGGCCCTCGACGCCGACGAGTCTCCCCTTGGAGAGATAGCGGCCGCAGGTCTCGGCCAACCCGCGCCAGACGACGACGGGGATAAAATCGGTTTCCCTTTCGCCGCGGTTATTGGAAAAGTTTCTGTCCACCGCCACGGTAAAGGTGGCCACCGCCACGCCGTTGCTGGTGGAGCGAAGTTCCGGATCTCTGGTCAAACGACCGATAACAACGATTCTGTTCAGCATTTTTTTACCTGACTTTCTATCTTATTCGCCTTCACGAACAACGAGGAACCGGATGACTTTGTCGGAAATTTTGAAATTTCTTTCCAGTTCTTTGGGAAGTTCGGTACCGCCGTTGAAGTAGCAGAGTACGTAATAACCTTCCCGCAATTTCTGAACTTCGTAAGCCAGGCGACGTTTTCCCCACTGTTCGACCTTGGTCACTTCGCCGCCGTTCGCGGCGATGATTTCGGAGAATCTTTCAATCGCTTTGTTGACCTGTTCCTCATCCAGTTCGGGACGGAGAACATACATAGCTTCATAATTGCGCATCGTATACGACACCTCCTTTCGGACTTTGGCCTCCTCTTCCGGAAGCAAGGAGCTGCGAATCAGATAACATTTCATCGCAAGCCTTATAATTATATCACGGCGCGATGGTTTTTGCAACCGTTATTTTCCGTTTTTTCGGCGTCAGCGGAGAGCGCTCACGCTCCCTCCCCGCCGAGAAGATCTTTTGCCCGGCGCAGGGCGTCGGCTCTGGGGATCATGACGACCCTGCCGCAGGTCAGACATTTCAGCCGAAAATCGGCGCCGACGCGGAGCACCTCCCAGAGGTCGCCGCCGCAGGGATGCTTTTTTTTCATCCGCAGACGGTCGCCGACGTTAACCCTCGTATCCGCTTCCATGCTCTTCCTCCTTCGTAATCAGCTCCCGCACGGGATAAGGAATGGTGATGCCGGCGCGGCGCAGCGACTGGACGATGAGCTTCCGCAGCTCCCGGCCGACGCGCCACTTTTCCATGGGCTGTACGTAAGCGAAGAGGCTGATGGCCACGCCGCTTTCGCCGATGATCTCCACCCCCTCGACAAAGGGCTCCCCGAAGAGGACGTCCCTGTGGGTCTCGTAATACTCCTTCGCCGCGGCGGTGAGAACGGCTTCGGCCTCGTCGATGTCACTGTCGAACGAGATCTCAAAAACCTCTTTGATGCGGAGACTGCCGCGGCAGTAGTTGACGATATCGGTGATGGAGCCGTTGGGAATGATGATCAGCTCCCCGTCGTCGCCGCGGAGCCGCGTCGTTCTCAGCTCAATCAGTTCCACCACGCCGGTAAAGCTGTTGTTGACGGTGATGTACTCGCCGACGCCGTACTGATCCTCATAAATAATGAAAAAACCGGCGAAGATGTCTTTGATCAGCGACTGCGCGCCGAAGCTGACGGCGAGGCCGAGGACGCCGGCGGCGGCCAGGATCGAGACGACGTTGACGCCGAAGACCGAGAGCACCATCATCAGGGCGATAAAGGAGATGACGTAGTGCGCGACGCTCCGGATCACCCGCCGCAGCGTCACCCGGCGATTGTTCTCGCCGACTTCCACGCTGTCCTTCATGATCCGCCCCATGACACGGCAAAAGAGCTTGTCGGCGATGAAGGCGCAAAGGATGATCGCCAGCGCCCCGGCGAGCTTCACCGTGAAGCCGCCGCCGCTGTACCAGGTTCCGAGCCAAGAAATCAGATCGTTCATTTTTTCTTTCCTTCCATTCTTGCGGCAATGGCGTTCAGCCCGCCGCCAATCTCACCGCCGCAGTCTTCGGCGGCGGCGCGGATGGCCGGGATCGCTTCCGCCGCGCCGGCTTTTTCCAGCGCCGCCGCGGCTTTCATCTTCAGCCGCCAATCCTCATGGGAGAGGTAGGCCGTCAGCACGGCGTTCCCCTCCGCCGAGGGAAACGCCGCCAGCGCCGCGAAAGCGGCGGCAATTTCGTCGTCATCGAGATCGGGCAGGAGCCCCCGGATTTCCTCGGCAAGGGAGTTCCCCTCACCGCCGCCGCAGATTTCAAGGAACAGCAGACGCTGTTCCGGTTCAAGATCGTCCGCCCGGGCCTCAAAGAGCGAAGCGCTTTCTTCGGGATACGCCGCCAGGATCCGTTTCAGATACGGTCTCAGGCAGACTTTCCGTCCGAGGGCAAAGGCGGTGACGTCCTTTTCAATGGCTTCCCAGCCCAGGGCGATGAACTCCGCCAGGAACGCTTCGGCCTCCAGCGGTTCCGTCCGCCCGGCGAGGGCGTTCAGCATCGGCTTCGTCGGTCTCGCCGCCGCGGCCGTCTCCGCCGCCGCGCCGTTTTCGGCGGCGGGTTCCGCCGGCGCTTCCGCTTCCGCCGCGGGAGATTCCCGCGGTTCTTCCGGGACCGGCGGTTCCGTTTCATTCTGTTGTTCCGCGCTCCCCTCTCCTTCCGGGGAGAGCTCCTGCCAATCCGCCGCAGCGTTCTTTTCCGGACGGCCCAGCAGGCGGCGCAGCCATTGGGATATCGTCATATTTTACCTCACAGTGTGATCACTTTTTTTGCCCGCCGCAGCGTTTCCAATATCTGTCCCGTCTCCGCCAGAAAAACGGGGTCGATTTCCCCTTCTTTGACGTAAAGGGCGGCGCTGGCCGCGGAGGCCATCACCGCCGCGCCGTTCTGTTCCATCTCGGCAAAGACCGGGAGCAGGGGCGAGTCCTTTTTCAGCAGCGTCACGGCGGTGTCCATCAGAATCAAATACGCGGGACAGCGGCGGAGATTCGCCATGACCGTAAAAAATTCCCGCAGCACCTCTTTTCCCCGTTCGCCGCCGAAACCGTCGGCGGTGACGAGGTAGCAGTCTTCGGGCCGCTCCGCGCCTTCCCTCAGGGAAAGCAGCGCGAAATCCTCCGCCGTTTCGGCCCGCTCCTCCCGGAGCGCCGAGAACAGCGATTCCTTAACCGTCATTTTTTTCCGCCTCCTTCTTTTTGCCATAGCGACACACGGCCACACAGCGGCCGCAGATGCGTTTGCCGAAAGTCTGCCGCGTTTCCGTCAGAAAAGCGTCGCAGCGCTGAAAATCAAAGCGCTCCTCCAAGGGCTCCTTCGGGTCAAAGTTCTTTCCTTTGATGGCGTGGGCCGGGCAGATCTCGGTGCAGAGGCGGCACTCCCCGCAGCCGTCCGCTTTGGGAGCGTCGCTTTTCAGCGGCGCGTCGGTGAGGACGGTGCCGAGGCGCAGCCGCGGTCCCACTTCCTCGGTGACGAGAGCGCAGCTTTTGCCGATCCAGCCGAGTCCGGCAAGGGACGCCGCCATGCGGTGGGAGAAAACAGCCCGATCCTTGGCGCCGAGACGCTGGGACGCCGGGACGGGATACGCTTCAAAACCCATCTTCATCAAATAATTATTGAGCCGCAGGCCGATCTGATTGATCAGGCCGTTGGCGACATCGTAATAGGCGAGATAGGTGTGGGTCGGATGCTCCAGCACCTCGTCGACGACGCGCTTGGGCAGGTAAACGCCGAAAGAGACGCCGCGGCGCAGGCCGTCGAAACGGTCGCCGTAGAGGCCGCGTATCTCTGCTTCCGCGCCGTCCAAAGCGGCGACGCCGCAGAGATCGGCGCCCCATTCTTTCACCATCGTTTTGATCTGATCCGTTAAATCCATGGTCTGCCTCGCTTTATTTCTCTTTTGCCGCCAGTTCGTTGACGCGGCCGGCGGCGACGGCGGCGCCGAAACCGTTGTTGATATTGACAACGGTCACCCCGGCGGAGCAGGAATTCAGCATCGCCAGCAGCGCCGCGAGACCGTGAAAGCTGGCGCCGTAGCCAACGTCGGTGGGCACGGCGATCAGCGGTTTTTTGATCAGGCCGCCGACGACGCTGGGCAGCGCCCCGTCCATCCCGGCAACGACGATGAGGACATTGGCCGAGGTCAGCTCCTCCTCATGGGCGAGGAGACGGTGGATCCCGGCGACACCGGCGTCGTAGATCCGCGTCACGCGGTTCCCCATAATCTCGGCGGTGACCGCCGCTTCCTCGGCGACGGGCAGATCGGAGGTGCCGGCGGTGATGACGGCAATGTGCCCCCGCTGTTCCGACGGACGGCGGCGCAGCGTCAGCAGCCGCGGCAAGGGGAGATATTCCGCCTCGGGCAGTACCGCCCGGACGACGGCGGCGGTCTCTTCGGAGCACCGCGTCGCCAGAACGTTCCCTTCGGAGCGCTCCCAGAGCACCCGGATGATTTCCAGGGACTGCTCCGCCGTTTTCCCCTCGCAGTAAACCACTTCGGGGAACCCGCCCCGGGACTCCCGGTCAAGGTCGATCTTGGCGAAACCGAGGTCGCTGAAAGCGGCGTCTTTCAGCGCTTTCAGCGCTTCCGCCTCGTCGATCTCACCGTTCTTATACCGTTTCAAAAGTTCCGTTTTTTGTTGATCCGTCATAAAAAAACCTCTTTTATCCAATCCGCTTTTACGACCGCGGCGCCTGTATCTGACAGGGAAACTACTTCTTATTTTTGCACAAAATCACGCCGTTGTAAAGACGGACATTGTCAAAAAGCGAAAAATTCGCTATAATAGACCCATGATGAAAGAAGTAACGATCTACACCGACGGCGCTTGTTCCGGCAATCCCGGCCCCGGCGGCTGGGGGGCGATTTTGGCCTACCGCGGCAGGGAAAAGGAGATTTCCGGTTATGAAGCGCAGACGACCAACAACCGCATGGAACTGACGGCGGCGGCGGAAGCGCTGAAACTGCTGAAAGAGCCCTGCCGCGTAAAGCTGTACAGCGACAGCGCTTATCTCGTCAACGGCTTCAGCCAGAACTGGATCGCCGGCTGGCAGAGGAACAATTGGAAAAACAGCAAAAAGGAACCGGTGCAGAACAAAGACCTCTGGCAGACGCTGATCGACCTCAGCGAAAAGCACGAGATCACCTGGATCAAGGTAAAGGGCCACAGCGACAACGAAAAGAACAACCGCTGCGACGCCCTGGCCACCGGCGAGATCAAAAAGCACACCTAAACCGCAGATCCGGCCTTAGGCCACACGAAACAGGAACGAAAGATGAAAAACAAGGAAAGAAAAACTGAGCGAAAAAAGAAAAGAGGGGCGCTGCCGCTTCGCGCGCCCTTCCCTGTTCATCTGCTCCTGACGGTTCCCCTCGCCGCCGCCGCGCTGGGGCTGGTCTTTCTGATTCAGCCCGGCTCCCGGGAAATCCTCTGGAACAGCCTGTCCTCTCAGCCCTCGCTGCTGGCGCTGAACTTCTTTCCGATCTGGATGATCACGGCGGCGCTGACGTTCCTCTTCCGCAGCGCCTTCACGGCCGCCGCCGTAGCCGGGGCGTTCAGCGGCTTCCTTTCCCTCATCAGCCGCACGATGATCGAAAAGCGGGACGAGCCCCTCACCCCGAAGGACATTTCCCTCATCAAAGAGGCGGGGAACGCCATGAGGGATTACGGGATCAGCGTCGATATCGAATCGGTCCTGCTGATCGCCGCCTTTACCGTTCTCCTGGTCCTGCTGGCCTTTCTCGTCCGCGGGAAGCGTCCCCACGGCAAAAAAGGAAAGACCGCCTGCTTTTCCGTGATCGGCGCGGCGCTCTGCGTTCTGATTCTCACCGTCGCCGTCAACACGGTCTACAGCTCCGCGGACCGCTACAATTCCTTTGAGGTCGACAATCGTTTTTACATCACCGGCGTCTATAACGAGCTGGGATTTCCCTATTGTTTCTGCTACAATTTCAACACCAACACATTGGAAAGGCCGGAAGGATTTTCCGCCAAAAGCGTGGAAGCGGCCATCCGCCGGTATCCGGAAACGGAAAACGGCGGCCTGCCGATCAACGTCGTCATCGTCATGAACGAGGCCTTTTCCGACCTGACGAACAACGACGTCTTCGCTTTTTCCGAAGCGGAAGACCCCCTGGCCTACCTCAATTCGCTCCGCGCCGAAGACCGGGCCATCTGCGGTCACATCGTCGTACCCAACGTCGGCGCCGGCACCGCCAACACGGAATTTGACGTCATCACGGGGCTGCAGACCTGCATGATCCGGGAAGGCAGCAATTCCTCCGCCTTCCGCGTGCTGAACCACGACATCGACAGTCTCTTCGGCGTTTTTGGCGGCGACGGCTACTTCACGGAGTTCATTCACCCCGGTCAGAACTGGTTCTATAACCGTCAGAACGCCTACCGCTATTTCGGCGCGGAAAAAATGATTTTTTCCGAGGCCTTCACCGACGCGGAGCGCAAAGGCTCCTGGGTGACGGATCACGCCGTCTTTGAGAAAATCCGCGGGGAATTCGAGGCCGCGGCGGCGCAGGGAACGCCCTTTTTCAACTACACGACGACGATCCAGAACCACATGGCCTATACCTACGATAAATACGGTTACGTTTCCCCTGCCGTGCCCCTGAAAAAGAGCGTGGACGACGAAACGATGATGATGCTCTCCGTCTACACCGAGGGCGTCCGCGACGGCGACGCCATGCTCCGTGAGATGACGGCGTATTTCGACACGAGGGAAGAGCCCGTTTTAGTCGTCTATTTCGGCGATCATCTCCCCAATCTCGGCGACGAGTTCTACGCTTACCGTAACCTGGGCATCCCCATCGGCGAGGGAGAAGACCCGGAAACGACGCTCTGGTCCTATGAAACGCCCTATGTCATCTGGGCCAACGAAGCCGCCGCCGCGTCCCTCGATTTCACGGCGGCCAAGGCAGACCTGGGGCTGCCCGCGGACGGCGTCATCAGCGCCAACTTCCTCGGCGCCGTCGTTCTGGAGCTTACGGGACGGGGAGAAAGCGACAGCTATTTCGCCTTTCTGAACGACCTCCGCAAAAAACTGCCGGTCTTTCATAACGGAACCGGCAAGACCATCGACGGAACGTTCTTTTCGACTATACCGCCGGAATACGCCGAGGACATCCGCCTGCTGCGCTCCTGGGAATATTACAAACTGAAGAACATGGGGGACTGAATCCACCCAAAAAAAGCGGCACCGCGGCAGTGAAAACTGCCGCGGTGATTTTATATTCCTTTCAAACGCTCATTTCGAAGCGGCGGACGTCCCCATATAGCGATAGAGGAAGGAAACGATCTGTCCACGGGTGCAGGTCCGATTCGGGCTGAAATGTTCTTTATCGGTGCCGGAGGTGATTTCCTCCGCCACGGCCCAGGCCACTGCGTCGCTGTACCATTCCCC
>CADBQN010000039.1 GCA_902796855.1 uncultured Bacillota bacterium
TCGGTGAACATGTTCAAGCCGAGAGCAGGGTATTTCGCAGTGTTGGTCAATAAACCTCTAGCCAAAATAACACCTCCATAATTTTTGTTGCACGATTGATTTCGTACAACAAATTTCGCATTTCAGCACATCCTATTATAGCTCAAAACAAAAACGCTTTCAACAAAGGAGAAGTCAATAATTTTTACAAAAAAAGAAACACAAACAACATTTTGAACATGCGTTAAAAAATCGTTCTCCGTTTCAACGCCGTTTCACGACTTCTTTTTCGGTGCCGGTCCCCGCTTCCGCCGGGCGGGACAGTATTTGCGGATCAGGCGGCTGGCCCTGCTCTGGCTGATCTTCAGCACCCGGGCCACTTCATAGGAGCTGCCGTATTCGTCGTAGGCGCGGCGGATGACGGAGCGTTCCACTTCCTCCACGGCGTCGTCGAGGGAACCGCCGCCGACGCCGGCGCCGGGATCGGCGATGGCCTGAAAGCGGATGGGATCGGGCAGGTGAAAGGACTCGATGACGTCTTCGGGCGCCATGACGATGAGCCGTTCCATCGTGTTGTTCATCTCCCGCAGATTCCCCGGCCAGGAATATTTGGCCAGGACGGAGAGGGCTTCGGCGGAGAGCTGACGGTGCAGACCGTAGCGGCGGTTGTACCGCTCCGCCAAATATTCCAGCAGGGGCAGCACATCCCGGGCCCGCTCCCGGATGGGCGGCAGAGAGATCTCAAAAACATCGATCATATAGAAAAGATCCTCCCGGAACTCGCCCGCGGCCACCATGCGGTGGAGATCCCGGTCGGTGGCGGCGATGAGACGGCAGTCCACCGGCAGCGCGCCGCGGCCGCCGACGGGATGATACTTCTTTTCATGGAGGGTGTAGAGGAGGCGCGTCTGCAAAAACAGGGGCAGCGCGTTGATCTCGTCGAGGAAGAGCGTTCCCCCGGCGGCGCGGGAGAGCAGCCCCGTCTTTTCCGAATCGCCGCCGACGCTGCCGAACAGTTCCTCTTCCAGCATCTCGCCGGGCATCGCCGCGCAGTTCAGGCTCGCGAAAGCGCCCTCCCTGCGATTGCTGTTGCGATGCATATACTGGGCCAGCATCACCTTGCCGGTGCCGCTTTCCCCGGAGATCAGCACGGTGCTGTCGATCCGCGCCAGTTTCGTCGCCAACGTGATCACGTGGGACATGCTCGTCCCCCGATACGTCAGCAGGAGCGTTTCGTCGTCATCGACGCCGTCACCGTCGTTCCGCTCCCGCAGGAAGAGCACCAGACCGGTGACGGCGCCGTTCTCGTCGGAGAGCGGATAGGCCGCGGCGGTCAGTCCCCTTCCGTCCGGGGTCTCCTTGGGGAACGTCCGCGCGCCGCCCTGACCGGCGCAGATCTCCGCCGCCGAAGGGCCGCCGAAAACATCGGTCTCATCGACGCCGACGAGGCCGCCGCCGGAGGCGGCGAGAGAAGCCGCGGCGTCGTTCAGATAGAGGATCACGCCTTGTTCGTCGGTGACGCAGACGCCGTCCTTTCCCTCAAACAAAATGTTCCGCCATTCTTTTTCCAACATCATTCATCATCTCCGAAAGGCACAAAGCGGCGCTGCCGAAAATACCCGGTCTCAAATCCTTCGGCCATGGCGAAGCCGGCGCTGAAATCGGCGGCGATGTCGCGGACCTCGTGGGCGTCGGAACCGACGGTGAGGCGACTGCCGCCGAGAGAGCGGTAGAGATCGAGGATCTTCCGCCCCGGCGCCGTTTCGCCGCAGCCCTTGCGCAGCGGGGAAGTGTTGATCTCCAGAATACCGCCGTTTTTCAGCAGGGCCCGAAGACTTTCCTCAAACAGTTCGTCCTCTTCGGCGTCGATATTCAGATACCGTTTCGGGTAATCGAAATGACCCAGCACGTCAAAGCCGCCTAATTTCGCCACGGCCAGAATGTCCTCGTAATACCGGCGATAGATCCGCGGCACGGCGTAGGTAAAGATATCCTCGCCCCGGTGTCCCGTCCAGTGGAGCCCCAGCGGCAGGATCACATAGTGGACGCTGGCGATGACCATGTCATAATCATCCGCTTTCAGCACCGCTTCATACTCCTTCGGGTAGACGTGGGGCTCACCGACCTCAATCCCCTTCAGGATCTCGATTTCCCCGCCGAATTTATCACGCATCGTCTCAATAAAGCGTCTGTACCGCTCCGGATCGAAGGGAATGGAATCGTCGTAATGAGGATCAAAATCAACGTGCTCCGTAAAACAGATGCGTTTCAGCCCCTTTGCCACGGCGGCGCGGCACATTTCCTCCATATAGGAGACGGCGTCGCCGGAAAAATCAAGGGAATGGGTGTGGGTGTCGGTTCTTACGATCATCTCGCTGCCTTCTTCCTCCGCCGCGGGAAAGCGGCGGAGGAAGCTTTTTCGTTCCCCTCGCCGCCGCACCGACGCGGCGGATCAATCTCGGTCTGAAAAGGCCGGTTTCTTCCGACCATTATACTCCCATCGGCGGAAAGAATCAAGTCAAAATTGACTTATGACAAAAAATCCTTTCCCGCATAGTATAAAAAAGAACGAAGCGGAAAGGAGAACGCGATGAATTATTTTCCCGACGGCGGTTTTGAAGACCGCGCCGCCAAAATCAGAGTCAGCGGCCCGCTGGCCGTGGCTTACGTACCAATGCAGAAATTCACCGATCTGTACCGCGCCGAAGAGGGCTTTGCCGCCGGCACGATGTTTAAAGAACTGGATCTTCCCTTTAAAGGAGGGCATGGCCGATGACCGAACGGGAACAGCTTTTAAAGGAATACGGCACCATGAGTTTTGCCGCCCATGATATCCTGCTTTTTCTCGACACCCACCCCTTCAACGCCGAGGCGCTGAAAGCCTTCAGCCACTACTACCGCACCGCCAGAGTGCTGAAAAACGAATACGAAATGAAATACGGTCCCCTGACCGCCGATGCCTCGCCGGCCGGAAACTGCTGGCAATGGATCGACAGCCCCTGGCCCTGGGAATATAAAGGAGGGAAATAAGCGTGTGGTATTATGAAAAGAGACTCCAGTACCCGGTAAAGATCAAAAACCCCGACGCCAAAGCCGCTCAGCTCATCATTGCCCAGCTCGGCGGCCCCGACGGCGAGCTCGGCGCTGCCATGCGCTATCTCAACCAGCGCTATTCCATGCCCTATAACTCCGTTAAGGGGGCCCTTACCGACATCGGCAGCGAGGAGCTGAACCACATGGAAATGATCTCCGCCATCGTGCACCAGCTGACCAGGGATCTGACCATCGAGGAGATCAAAGCCTCGGGATTCGACAAGTATTTTGTCAATCACACCGTCGGCGTCTACCCCGTCGACGCGTCGGGGTTCCCCTTCACCACGGCGCAGCTCGAGGTCAAAGGCGACCCCATCGCCGACCTCAACGAAGACTTGGCGGCGGAGCAGAAGGCCCGGGTCACCTACGACAACATCCTTCGCCTCGTCGATGACCCCGACGTCAAAGACGTCATCCGCTTTTTGAGGGAACGGGAAGTCGTGCACTATCAGCGCTTCGGCGAAAGCCTCCAGATCGTCCTCGACAATCTGGACAAAAAGAATTTTTACGCTTTCAACCCCTCTTTCGACCGCTGAGCGAAACAAGGAAGCTGTCCCGTCAAAGAGACAGCTTCCTTTATCATTGAAAGCGGGGGAGGAGTGGGAAAAGACCCCGCCGAATGATGCTTTGCCGCGGGAACGCGGAAAGAACAAAATTACTTTACAATATCGCTGCGGTCCACATAGGACGTGTGGAGCAGTTCGTGACATCGCTCGCTGTTGGGCTCGGTGAGATAATCCCGATAGATCCGCTGCACCGCGGGGTTTTCATGGGATTTGCGGATCGGCAGCGCTTTGTCGAGGCGATAGACGGCCTCCATGCGCCGGGACAGCTTTTTCCAGTTGCGGATGGGGTTTCCGCCGCCGCCGATGCAGCCGCCGGGACAGGCCATGATCTCAATAAAATCGTAGGCCGCCTCCCCGGCGCGCACCGCGTCCATGACTTTGCGGGCGTTGCCGAGGCCGTGGGCGACGGCGACGCGCACTTTTTTGCCGCCGAGATCAAAGGCGGCTTCCTTCACGCCGTCAAAGCCGCGGACGACGGTAAAATCGAGATTTTCCAGCGTTTTGCCGGTCACCACTTCATAGACGGTGCGCAGCGCCGCTTCCATCACGCCGCCGGTGGAGCCGAAGATCTCCCCGGCGCCGGAACCGGTGCCGAAGGGCTCATCAAAAGTTCCCTCCCGCAAAGCGCCAAAGTCGATACCCGCGTAGCGGATCATTTTGGCCAGTTCCTGAACGGTGAGGACAGCGTCGATATCGCGATAGCCGTCCCGGCCCATTTCCGGCCGTTTGGCCTCGAATTTCTTCGCGGTGCAGGGCATCACGGAAACGCTGTATATGTCCTCGGGGTCTTTCGCGGCGTATTCGGCGTAATACGTCTTGATGACGGCGCCGAACATCCCCTGCGGCGATTTGCAGGTGGAGAGATGGGGCAGACATTCCGGGTAGAACGTTTCGCAGAATTTGATCCAGCCGGGGCTGCAGGAGGTGATCATCGGCAGGGCGCCGCCGTTCTTCAGGCGGTTCAGAAATTCGGTGCCCTCTTCCATAATGGTGAGGTCCGCGGAAAAATCCGTATCGAAAACTTTATCAAAACCGAGCCGACGCAGCGCCGTGATGACGCGGCCGGTGCTGATGACGCCGGGATCCTCGCCGAGGGCTTCGGCCAGGGTGACACGGACCGCCGGGGCGATCTGGACGACGACTTCTTTGCCGCTGTCCAGCATTGACCAGACCTCATCCCGGTCGTCGTGAACGGTGAGGGCCCCGACGGGGCAGGCCTGGACGCACTGACCGCAGCCGATGCAGACCGTTTCCGCCAGTTCCTTGCCGAAAGCCGGGCCGACCAGCGTCTGATAGCCCCGCTTCGACCGGGAAAGGGCGCAGACCGTCTGAACGTCGTTGCAGACGGAAAAGCAGCGGTTGCAGTCGATGCATTTTGACACGTCCCTGGTGACCGACGGCGAGGAGAGATCCTTTTTGCCGTCGCCTTTGATTTCCACCGGGTAGCGGACGGCGTAATCGAAGTGCATCTCCTCGGCGATGGCCTGCAGCTCGCAGGTGCCGTTCTTATCACATTGGAGACAATCTTTGGAATGATGGGCAAAAATCAGCTCGAGGATGTTCTTTCGGGCCATCCGCACTTTTTGGGAGATGGTCCTGACCTCCATCCCCTCGCGCACCGGCGTGGAGCAGGCCGGCGCCAGCGTTTTCATGCCCTCGACCTCCACAACGCAGATACGGCAGTTCGCTTTGACCTTCTGATCGGGATGAAAGCAGAGGGTGGGGACGCGGATCCCCGCGGCAGACGCGGCGTCCAGCAGCGTCGTGCCGTCCTTCACCGTTACGCTTTGACCGTCGATGGTCAATGTCACCATGGAGCGCACCTCCCTTCGAGAATGCTGACAAACTCTTCGTTGAAATTCTTCAGCGCCGAGATCAGCGGGATCGGGGAGCTCTGCCCCAGACCGCAGAGAGACGCCATCGTCATCACTTCCGCCAGTTCTTCCAGATTCTCCAGATCGCTGACGCGGCCGCGGCCGCTCTTGATTTTGCGCAGCAGCCGCAAAAGCTGGATCGTCCCCTCCCGGCAGGGCGTGCACTTGCCGCAGCTCTCGTCGGCGAAAAACTCCATGGTGTTTTCCACGATATCAAGGATATCGTGGCTGTCGTTGATGACCATGACGCCGCCGGCGCCGAGGGCGATACCGTGAGGGCCCATATGGTCAATTTCCAGACCGACGTCGATCTGATCGGCGTTGAGGATCGGCCCGCTGCCGCCGCCGAGCTGCACGGCAAGGAGCTCACCGCCGCAGACGCCCTCACCGACATCAAAAATGAGATCCCGCAGGGAAACGCCCATCGGAAACTCAAAAATACCGCGGCGGTTCAGGTTGCCGCAGAGGGTAAAGAGCTTTGTTCCCGAGGAATCCGACGTACCGATGGAGCGGAACCATTCGGCGCCGCCCGTCAGGATCGCCGGAATGTTCATCAGCGTTTCCACGTTGTTGATGACCGTCGGACGGTCATAGAGCCCGATCGCCCCGGGATAGGGAGGCTTAAAGCGGGATTCGCCCCGTTTGCCCTCAATGGACTCGATCAGTGCCGTTTCCTCACCGCAGACGTAGGCGCCGCCGCCGGAAACGAGGGCAACGGAAAAATCAAAACCGGAACCGAGGATGTCCCTGCCGAGAAAACCGCTTTGTTCGGCGGCCTCGATGGCCTCGCGCAGAACGGGGAAGAGATAGGGATACTCCGCCCGAAGGTAGATCAGCCCCTTCGTCGCGCCGACGGCGTAACCGGCGATGGTCATACTTTCCATCAGGCTCAGCGGGTCGCCGCTCATTAAAATGCGGTCCTTGTTGGTGGCGGGTTCCCCTTCGTCGGCGTTGCAGACAATGTATTTCTGATCCGCTTCCATGCCGCGGACCATGTCCCATTTTAAGCCGACGGGGAACCCGGCGCCGCCGCGGCCCCGGATCTTGGAGGCGATGATCTCGTCGATCACCTCTTTCGGCCCCATGGACAGCGCCCGTTTCAGGCCTTCAAAGCCGCCGCGGGCCCTGAATTCCTCAACGGAAACGGGGTCGATCTCGCCGACGTTGCGCAGGGCGATTCTCACTTCTTCCATCACGGTGACACCTCCTTCCGATAGTAATCGAGGATCCCCCGAATCTTATCGGGGGTCAGGTCACTGTAGGTCTCATCGTTGATCATCACCGACGGCGACGATTCGCAGAGGCCGATGCACTCGCAGAACTCCACGGTAAAGAGACCGTCGTCGGTGGTGTCGCCGGGCTCGACCTCCAGATAATCACAGATCGACCGGGCGACTTCACGGGCGCCGCAGACATGACAGGGCGCGCTTTTGCACATGCGGATGATGTACTTCCCCCGCTTTTCCGTGGAAAAGCGGGAATAGAAGGTGATGTAATCATACATTTTTGATTCGGGAATGCCCATGGCGTCGCTGACGACGCCGAGGGTTTCACGGTCAAAGCAATTGTCGGTCAGTTTCTGCATTTCCAGCAGAACTTCCATCAATCGCTCGTTGGTCTCTTTATAAACGGCGGCCAGCCGCTGTAACTGATCGATGGTTTCCCTTGATAACTGCCGCATCGGCAAATTCCCCCTTTCACCGAGAGAGGCCCCTTGCGAAGAAGCGTTCCCAAAGCCTCATTCCTCCTGTTTTTTCTTTCCGGAACGGAGATACGTAAAGTAATAGAACATGGCGACGAAGATGCCGCCGCCGACGATGTTGCCGAGGGTCACCGGAATGAGATTGGCCGTGAAGAAAGTTCCCAGCGTCAGCGAGGGAACACTGCCCTGGGCGGCCAGCAGACCGATGGGAATGAAGAACATATTGGCGACACTGTGCTCAAAGCCGCAGAGGACAAAGGTAAAGATCGGGAAAAAGCAGGAAAAGATCTTGCTGATCACATCCTGCCCGCCGAGGGACATCCACACGGCGAGACAGACCAGCCAGTTACAGCCGATCCCACGCAGGAACGCGCCGTACCAGCTATAGGATACCTTTGTCGTGGCGGTGGCCACCGCTTTCGTGCCGAAGGCCGTCAGGCCGCCGTCCTGAAAAAGGAAACCGCCCCAATACACAATGGCGACAACAATCAGGGCGCCGATGAAATTGGTAAAGAACACGGCAATCCAGTTGCGAAGCAAATGCAGTCCTTTGGTTCGTCCGGCGAAGAAGGAGATCGCAACGTACATATTATTGCCGGTGAACAATTCCGAGCCGGCCACAACGACCATGATGAGGCCGACGGTGAACGCAAAACCGCCGGCGGCTTTGTTCAGGCCGGAGGAGGCCCAATCCCCGACCCAACCGGCGCCGATGGTGATGCAGGCCACGGCGGCGAAGGCGATATACGCCCCGGCCAGAATACCGGGCCACGAGATTTCGGCCACGGTCATTTTCCCTTTCTTTTCGCCCAGGGACGAGGCGGTTTCCGCGATTTCTTTCGGTGCTAAAAAACTCAAAATCAATTTCCCCCTTCCCTCGCCGGCGTCGCCCGGGAGGCGGCGCCGACGGGAATTTCTCTTTTTTTTATGACGGATCTTCCGTTTTCGGTGCCGGTTCCTTTTGGTCGGCGCCGACTTCCTCTTTAAATTCCCGGATCCCCCTGCCGAGGGATTTGCCGAGACCGGAGAGCTTCGCGCCGCCGAAAACGATCAGCACCAAAACGATGACGAGAACGATTTCCCAAGCGCCGAAACGCATGGATATCCTCCTCCTTTCCTTATCATCCGCGCTCGCCCTTGGTCGGCCGGACGCGGCCGATGGGCGGACGGGAAACAACGTCTCCGCGCCGTTCTTTCCTTCCGGAAACGACGGGAAGATTTTCCAAAGCGAAAAGATAGCAGAGGATCATCAGCGACGCCAGCCCGATGACGATCCAGATTTCCGTCCATTTGGGCGTGTAGGAAACACCGGCGTAATCGGCCATGCCGGTAAAGATGAAGTTAAAGCGGTTCAGCAGGATCCCGGCGACGCCGCAGGCGGCGGCGATCATCTGAAAGACCGGCTTTTTCACGGACGGCGTAAAGACGATGACCGCGGGAATGACGAAGCCGACGATGGTCTCCAGCAGGAACATGTTCCCTTCGGTCTGCCCCGAAAAGACCTCGCCCCAAACGCCGCGGACCGAAAGATCGATCAGCTTTACGACGAGGTAGGCGATGATGACGCCGCCGGCGATGCGCAGCGCCTTGATGATGACGCGGTCATCGCTGTTTTTGCAGTAGTGGCGGTTCACCAGACGGTATTCCAGGGCGACAAAGCAGAGGCCGCCGGAAAAAGACGTAATCAGACAGGCCCAGGGCAGATACTGGGAATACCAGATGGGGTTCAGTTTCGCCGGCATCGCCAGGTAGATCGCGCCGTACGCCGCTTCCTGACCGAAAGGCAGAATACAGGCGAGGAGCACGATGACGGGCATAAAGAAGCCGACAATGACCTTGACCCAGCGTTTGTAGCGGTCCCCCCAAACTTCCACCAGTTCCAGGAACTGGAGAATGAGGTAGAGGGTGATGCAGATCGCCACTTCGTACAGCGGCGACGTCCAGGCGAAGGAGACAAAGAACCAATAGAAGTTATCCCAACGCCCGATCTCAATGAAGAGCACCAGGAACACCAGGACATAGCAGAAAAAGGACATCAGCAGCGCCCTTCGGCCCAGCGGTCTGAACTCCGGAATGTGGAGCACGTGGCCGAGGATGCCGACGGCGAAGCCGCAGGCGCCCAGAGCGCTGAGGATCAGGTCACAGTAGATCCAGAATCCCCAGGGCCATTCATCGGACAGGTTCGTCACCGCGCCGAGGCCGTGGAGCAGACGATAGACCATGATCAGCAGACCGAATCCGGTCAGCCCCAACAGGATCCAGCGGGTCAGCGTCATCCGGAAACAGGCCTTTTTATTGATACGCAGATTGTAATCAAACATCGTCCTCGCCTCCTTCCCGCTGCCGCTGTTCGTTTTCGATCTTCACGCGGCGTTTCGTATACAGTCCCAA
>CADBQN010000040.1 GCA_902796855.1 uncultured Bacillota bacterium
CGCCCGGCACCTCGGCGAGGATGCGGTCGGTGATCTTCTTCAACAGCGCCCAGTCGAGTTCCGGCACGGTCGCGCTCATCGCGTCGACGGTGTTCACCGCACGGATGATGACCGGCCAGTCGAAGACGCGGCTGCCGTTGCGGACTCCGGTCGAACGGTAGTCCGGCACGACCGTGAAATATTGCCAGACCTTGCCCGCCAGCCCCGCCTTGTCGAATTCTTCGCGCAAAATGGCGTCGGCTTCGCGCAGCGCGGCGAGGCGGTTGCGGGTGATCGCGCCAGTGCAGCGGACGCCGAGTCCCGGCCCCGGGAACGGCTGGCGGTGCACCATCGACGCGGGCAGTCCCAACGCGGTGCCGACCACGCGCACTTCATCTTTGAAGAGCAGTTTCACCGGCTCGACGAGCTCGAATTTCAGATCCTCCGGCAGGCCGCCGACGTTGTGATGGGCCTTTACGCCGTCGCTTTCAAGAATATCGGGGTAGATGGTGCCCTGCGCCAGGAACCGGATGCCTTCCTGTTTTCTCGCTTCCTCCTCAAAAACGCGGATGAACTCCGCGCCGATGATCTTTCTTTTCTGCTCCGGATCGGCGACGCCCGCCAATTTGTCGAGGAAGCGGTCAACGGCGTCGACATAGACGAGGTTGGCGTCCATCTGGTTTTTAAATACGTCGATGACCTGTTCCGGTTCGCCTTTGCGGAGCAGGCCGTGGTTGACGTGGACGCAGACGAGCTGTTTGCCGACGGCTTTGATGAGCAGCGCCGCGACGACGGAAGAATCAACGCCGCCGGAGAGGGCGAGGAGCACTTTTTTATCGCCGATCTGCTCCCTCAGCAGGCCGATCTGTTCGTCGATAAAGGCTTCTGCCAGCTCTTTTGTGGTGATGCGTTCCATGTTTTCCGGGCGTTTGTTCGTATCCATGATTCTACCTCCGAATGGTCGTTTTTTTACTTCCTATTATTATACCCGTTGTCTTTTGAGGAATCAAGTAAAAAACGTGAGATTTGTCGAAAGGGGCGTTAAAAAAACGCCGCCGTCAGGTGTTTTCACCCGCGGCGGACGTTCTTTTTTTGTTTTGCCGTGTCAATAACTTTGGGGCGCTTCGGGAATCACCAGGTAGGCGACGATATAGGCGATGATGCCGCTGCCGCCGAAGAGGGTGATGGCGACGAGGGCCAGGCGGACGAGGGTGGGGTCGATATCAAAATATTCGGCAATGCCGCCGCAAACGCCGCCGAGCATTTTTTGAGTGGTGCTTCTGTACAGTCTTTTTTCCATGGCGAACATCCTTTCTTGGCTGAATCGGCGATGGGAGCCGCGAAAAAGCGGCGCTTCCTTTGCCGCTTCCATTATACCAGTCGCAGCCGTTCCGGTCAAGGGGAGCGGGCAGGAGGGGCTCTGCGAAAAAATATATAAACCGTTATTTCTTTTCTTTCAGACGCTTTTGCGGACGGCGCGGATGATAAACTGATAACAGATAGAAAAAAATTATGATCTTTTGTGATAAAACAGGTTGAAAAAAGTTTACAAAATGTTATAATACTATATTGAAGGCGTGTGTTTTTCATGTCCTTCCGGAGAAAACAACGATAAGATGACCCGACGCGCCGCCGATGGACGCGGCCGGCCGGGATGATGGATTTATCGCTTCCCCGAAGCGGAAATTATATGACTCGATGATGAGGGGGAAATGGTCAAATGACGGATATCACAAAAAAAAGCGAAAAATATCTGGATGAGAAAAGGAAGAAAGAGCATCGCCGCGGCGTCGCGGCATTGTTGTCGCTGCTGCTGGTGTTCGCCACGGTGTCACAGCTGACCATGCCGGCGCTGACCCGGAGCGGAACGGCGTACTGCGGCGCGGAAGAACATCAGCACAGCGACGCCTGCTATGAGAAAGTCCTCGTCTGCGGTCAGGACGGCGTCCAGGGGCATACCCACAGCGACGCCTGTTATGAATCGAAACTGACCTGCGGTAAGGAAGAACATCAGCACAGCCTCGCCTGCTTCGCCAACGATAAAGCCGACGTGGAAACGGCGGCGGAATGGGAACGCACCCTGCCTCAGACCCTCAGCGGCAATGCCGCC
>CADBQN010000041.1 GCA_902796855.1 uncultured Bacillota bacterium
ACCGGCGTCCACTCCAACGGCTTCTCCCTCGTCCGTAAGCTCGTCTTCGACGTGGCCAAGCTGAAAGTGGACGATTACGTGGAAGAACTGGGCTGCACCATCGGCGAGGAGCTGCTCCGCCCGACGAAGATCTACGTCAGCGAGATCCTCCCCCTGCTGAAAAAGTATGAGATCAAAGCCATGAGCCACATCACCGGCGGCGGTCTCATCGAAAATATCCCCCGCTGCATCAACCCCTGGCTCAACGCCGTCATCGACGTGGCCTGGCCGGTGCCGCCGATCTTTTCTTATCTGCAAAAAATCGGCAAAGTCTCGCCTTTGGAAATGCACCGTGTCTTCAACATGGGCTTTGGCTTCATCGTCATCTGCGACGAGGAGAACGCCGACCGCATCGAGGCGGAAAATCCCCGGTTCATGCGGGTGGGCTATCTTGAGCCCGGCGAGGGAAAAACGGAAATCATGGGGGTGAACGTATGAAACGCCTCGTCGTTTTAGCCAGCGGCCGCGGCTCCAATTTCAAGGCCATTCTCGATGAGATCCTGGCCGGGAACATCAACGGCGAAATCGTCGCCGTCATCTCCGACCATCACGACGCCAAAGCGCTGGAAATCGCCAGAGACAACGGAATCGAGGCCGTTTTCGGCAACGCCGCCTCAAAGGAATACAACGACTGGCTCATCGGCACCGTCAAAACGTATGAGCCCGATTACATCATCCTCGCCGGCTATATGCGCATCGTGCCGCCGGCCTTCGTCAGCGCCTTCGAGGGGAAGATCATCAACATCCACCCGGCGCTGCTCCCTTCCTTCAAGGGGCTCCACGGCCAGCGCCAGGCGCTGGAATACGGCGTCAAGATCACCGGCTGCACCGTCCACTATGTCGATGAGGGCATGGACACCGGCAAGATTATCGCCCAGCGCGCCGTCGAGGTGAAGGAAGGCGATACCGAGGAAACGCTCTCCGCCCGCATTTTGGAGCAGGAGCACAAGGTCTATCCCGCCGTTGTGAAAGCGCTCTGCGAAGCGTGAACGGCGTCATCATTACGGAGGAATTATGAACGTTCTGATCATCGGCGGCGGCGGCAGGGAGCACGCCATCGCCGCGAAAATCAACGAAAGCAAGCGGCTGACAAAGCTCTACGCCGCCCCGGGCAGCGACGGCATGGCGGACATCGCCGAAAAAGTGCCCCTCGCCGTCACCGACGTGGAAGGCATCGTCGCCTTCGCCAGGGAAAAAGAGATCGAAATGGTCTTCATCGGGCCGGAAGTGCCGCTTTTGGCCGGCCTCGCCGACGCCCTCCTAAAGGAAGGCGTCATGGTGCTGGGCCCGGAGAAGGCCGCCGCGGAGCTGGAAGGCTCCAAGGTCTTTTCAAAGAACATCATGAAGAAATACGCCATTCCCACCGGCGCTTATGAGGTCTTTACCGACGCGTCGGCGGCCATCGCCTATCTGGAGACCGCCGCCTATCCCACGGTGGTCAAAGCCGACGGCCTCGCCGCCGGGAAGGGCGTCATCATCGCCGAAAACAGGGAAGACGCCGTCGCCGCCGTGAAAAGCATGATGGAAGACAAAGTTTTCGGCGAAAGCGGCAGCCGCGTCGTCATCGAGGAATTCCTCACCGGCGAGGAACTGAGCCTTCTCGCCTTCACCGACGGCAAGACCGTGGTGCCGATGATCCCCTCCCAGGATCACAAGCGCATCGACGACAACGACGAGGGCCTCAATACCGGCGGCATGGGCGCTTACGCCCCGGCGCCGGTGGGCTCTCCCGAAATCATCGACGCCGCCATGGAAAAGGTGATGAAACCTCTGGTGGCCGCCATGGCCCAAGAGGGGAAACCCTATCGCGGCGTGCTCTACGCCGGTCTGATGGTGGAAAACGGCGACGTCAAGGTGCTGGAATTCAACGCCCGTTTCGGTGACCCCGAAACCCAGGCCGTGCTCCCGCTCCTCGACACCGACATCATCGACATCGTCGAGGCGATCAACCGCGGCACCCTCGATCAAACGGAGATCCGCTGGAAAGACGGGTACGCCGTCTGCGTCGTCATCAGCGCCAAGGGCTATCCCGGCACGCCGGTAAAGGGCGACGTCATCTCCGGCCTGGAAGCGGAAACGGAAGATACCTTCGTCTTCCACGCCGGCACCAAAAAAGAAAACGGCGCCTTCGTCAGCAACGGCGGCCGCGTCCTCGGCGTCACCGCCTTCGACCGCGACCTGAAGACCGCCATTGAAAAGGCCTACGCGCGGGTCAGAACCATTTCCTTTAAGGAATGCCACTACAGAAACGATATCGGTCAGAAAGCTTTCCGGCATCTGACCTGAGCCAAAAAGGAGGAACGCCATGGCGCGGTATCTGGATGGGTTAAACGAACAGCAGCACGCGGCGGTGACCGCCGGGAACGGCCCCGTTCTCGTCATCGCCGGCGCGGGCAGCGGCAAAACGCGGGTGCTCACCCACCGCATCGCCTATCTCATCGACGCCATGGACGTCTCTCCCCGTCAGATCATGGCGCTGACCTTTACGAACAAGGCCGCCGCGGAAATGGAGTCCCGCCTCTCTTCCCTGCTGGAAGACGACGTCTACGGTCTCTGGGTCGGGACGTTCCACCGCATCTGCCTGAGGATCCTTCGCATGGAGGGGGAAGCCATCGACATCGCGCCGAATTTTGTCATCTACGACGACGCCGACCAGCGCTCCCTCGTCAAAACCATCTTAAAGCAGCAGGGCGTTGACGATGAGCTGACTCCTGCTGCCGCTTTGCGTATGATCTCCGACGCCAAAAACAAGATGCTGACGCCGGAAGCCTACGCCGAAATGGCCTTCACCGCCGAGGAAGAGATCGTCGCCAAAACATACAGCCTCTACGAGGAGCACAAGCGTGCCAACAACGCTTTGGACTTTGACGATCTGCTCCTCCGCGCCGTGGAGCTCTTTTCCGTCTGCCCCGATCTCCTTGACGTCTATAAGGAGCGGTTCCCCTATCTCCTCGTCGATGAGTATCAGGACACCAACGAGGCGCAGTATCGTCTTTTGCGGCTGCTGGCCGGAAAAACGGGGAATCTCTTTGTCGTCGGCGACCCGGATCAGAGCATCTACGCCTTCCGCGGCGCGCAGATCGAGAACATCCTCCATTTCCGCCGCGATTATCCCGGCGCCCGCGTCTTCCGGCTGGAAAAGAACTACCGCTCCACCAAACAGATCCTCGCCGCCGCCAATGCGCTGATCCGCCACAACGGCGACCGTCTGGATAAGGAACTCTTTACCGACCGCGTCGGGGAACGGAATGTCGAGGCCACCCTCGTCGCCGACGAAAAGGACGAGGCTCTTTTCGTCGCCGAAAACTGCCGCCGGCTGAAGGGGGAATACCGCTACCGCGATATGGCGGTGTTCTACCGCACCCACGCCCAAAGCCGCGTCATCGAGGAAAAGCTCCGCTTCCTGAACATTCCGTATAAAGTCTTCGGCGGCCTGAAATACTATGACCGCAAGGAAATCAAAGATACCCTGGCCTATCTGCGGACGGTGATGAACCCCGACGACAACGTCAGCCTGCTGCGGATCATCAACGAGCCCCGCCGCGGCATCGGCGGCACCACTGTGGAACGGCTGGAGGATCTCAGCGCCGAAAGGGCCGTTTCCGTCTGGCGCCTCATCAAAGACGACTTGGACGGCACCGGGTTCAAAGGCGCCGCAAAAAACAATCTGAAAAAGTTCGCCGACCTCATCGACCACCTGCGCCGCTACGCGGCGGATCACTCCGTCACCGAGACCACGGCGGAGGTCTGGATCGCCAGCGGCTACCGTGACGCGCTGGAACGGGAGGCCAGCGTCGAGAATGTGTCCCGGCTGGAAAATATGGAAGAATTCCTGACGGTGACGTCGGATTACGATAAGAGCGCCCGCTTTGAGGCGGAGGAAAGCGCCGGCACCCTGGCGGATTTCCTTGCCGCCATCTCTCTCAGCTCCGATCTGGACGAGATGGAAGAGGCGGAGGATTACGTCACGCTGATGACGATCCACATGGCCAAAGGGCTGGAATTTCCCGTCGTCTTCCTCGTCGGTATGGAGGAATCGGTGTTCCCCCACATCCGTTCGGTGCTCTCCGGGGAGAGCCGTCAGATCGAGGAGGAACGCCGCCTCTGCTACGTCGGCGTGACCCGGGCCAAAGACGTGCTGAAAATCGTCCGGGCCTATCGCCGCACCCTCTGGGGGCGCACCTCCTATAACAAACCGTCCCGGTTTCTGGAGGAAATGTCCGTCGGCCTTGCCGAGAAGAAAAAAGCCGCGCCGGCGGCTCCCGCCGCCATCGAGGCGAGGGACGACTACGACGCGGTGTCCCTCGGCGACCACGTCCGTCACATGAAATTCGGTGAGGGCGTCGTCGTCTCTGTCGACGCCAAACAGGAAAAAGTCAAAGTGGCCTTTCCCGATCTCGGCGTCAAAGAATTTTTGCTGGCCTACGCCAATCTGGAGAAGATATGAAATGAAAGAACGCATGGAGGAACTGACCGAACAGCTCAACGCTTGGAACAGGGCGTATTACGAGGAAGACCGCCCCGTCGTCAGCGACGCCGAGTATGACCGCGCCATGCGGGAACTGGAAGACCTGGAAGAGCACCATCCCCAGTGGAAGCGCCCCGACAGCCCCACCCTCCGCGTCGGCGGCAAGGCCGTTGAGGGCTTTGCGCCGGTGACCCACCGCCGCCCGCTGCTCTCCCTGGCCAATACCTTTTCCGCCGCGGAACTGGCCGATTTTGAGCGCCGTCTCCGCAAGGACGGCGTGGAGGAGCCCGTTTTCGTCGTCGAGTGGAAGATCGACGGGCTCACCGTCGCCCTTGAGTACGAAAACGGCGTCTTCGTCCGCGGCGCCACCCGCGGCGACGGCGTGGTCGGCGAGGACATCACCGCCAACCTGCGCACCGTGAAGACGATCCCCCTGACCATCGATTTCCCCGGGAGCCTCGTCGTCCGGGGCGAGGCCTACCTGCCCAAACGCGATTTCGCCAAGCTCAACGAGGAACGGGAGGAGGCCGGCGAGAGCCTTTTCGCCAACCCCCGGAACGCCGCCGCCGGTTCCCTCCGTCAGCTGGATCCGAAGATCGCCGCTAAGCGGCCGCTGGCCGTTTTCGCCTACGATATCGTCGACGGCTCCGGGGAGCTCCCCCGCTCCCAGGAGGAGACACTGACCTTTTTAAAGGGCCTCGGCTTTCACGTCAACGGCGACCGGGACGTTCTTACCGGCCTGGACGATGAGGAGAGCGTCGCCGCGTTTTTGGAAAAACGGGCGGCGGACCGCCGCGGCCTGTCCTACGATACCGACGGCCTCGTCTTCAAGCTCAACGACTTTCGCTACCGCGACCTCATCGGCGCCACGGCGAAAGCGCCGCGGTATTCCATCGCCTATAAATTCCCGCCGGAAGAAAAGGAAACGACCCTCACCGCCATCGACATCACCCTGGGGCGCACCGGCGTGCTGACGCCTTTGGGACAGCTTCGGCCGGTGACGCTGGCCGGTTCCGTCATCAGCAAGGTCAGCCTGCACAACAGCGACTACGTCGCCGAGAAGGATCTCCGCGTCGGCGACCGGGTGGTGATCCACAAGGCCGGCGACGTTATCCCCGAGGTCGTCCGCTCCCTGCCGGAAAAGCGGCGGAGCGATTCCGTTCCCTTTGTCTTTCCGTCGGTCTGCCCTGTCTGCGGGGAAAAGGCCGTCCGCCTCGAAGGTGAGGCGGCGCTGCGCTGTGTCAACGAAAGCTGCCCCGGCCGCCTGCGGGAGAGCGTCAAACACTTTGTCTCAAAAAACGCCATGGACATCGAGGGCCTCGGCCCCGCTATCACCGAGACGCTGCTGGCAAAGGGACTCATCGTCGACGTCGGCGATTTATACGACCTGAAAAAGGAGGACCTCGTCGTCCTCGATAAAATGGGTGAAAAGAGCGCCGAAAATCTCCTGCGCTCCCTGGAAAAGAGCAAGAGCGCCGGTCTGGCCCGGCTTCTCTTCGGTCTCGGCGTCCGCCACGTCGGCGCCGTCACCGCCGCCCACATCGCCGCCCATTTTCAGTCGATGGACGCCCTTTTGGACTGCGTCGATCACGAGGAACCGGCGGTGCTGGCCGAGGTGGAGGACATCGGCGGCGTCATCGCCGACAGCGTGTTCCGCTTCTTCCGGCTGGAGAGCAACCGCGCCCTCATCGCCAAGCTGAAGGAACGGGGCGTCGCCATGACGGCGGAAGCGCCGAAGGAGGGGAAACTCAACGGCGAGACCTTCCTCTTCACCGGCACGCTGCCGACGCTTCGGCGCCACGAAGCCGAAACGATGGTAAAAGACGCCGGCGGGCGGATCCTTTCCGGCGTCAGCAAGAACCTGAACCATCTCGTCGCCGGGGAAAAAGCCGGCTCAAAACTGGAAAAAGCGACAAAGCTGGGGATCCACGTCATGACCGAAGCGGAATTCCTGGATTACATCAGATAACGAAGGAGGAAAAGCAATGGCAGATATCAGACGGATCATCGTCGAGAAGAAAGAGGGCTTCAACGTCGAAGCGGAGCAGACGCGAAGAGATCTCGTGCATACCCTGGGCATCACCGGCCTGAAAACGCTCCGCATCTTCAATATTTACGACGTCGAGGGCCTCAGCGGCGAGGAACTGGAACGCGGCAAAACGCTGGTCTTTTCGGAGCCTCCCGCCGACGAGTGCTATGAGGAGGAACTCCCCCTTTACGAAGGGGAGCGGGCCTTCGGTTTCATGTATCTCCCCGGTCAGTATGACCAGCGGGCCGACTCCGCCGCTCAGTGTCTGGAAATCATCACCGGCCGTAAAGCGGCGGCGCTGCGCTGCTGCCGTGTCTGGGCCATGGGCGGGGAAGACCTCACCGACGCGGAGATCGAAAAGATCAAGAACTACGCCATCAACCCCGTGGATTCCACGGAAATCCCCCTGGAAAAACCGGCGTCCATCCGTATGGACGCGCCGCCGCCGCGGCCCGTGGCGGAACTCACGGGCTTTACCTCCATGTCGGAAGAGGAACTGAAAGAGCTCTATCGGAACCTTTCCCTGGCCATGAGTGAGGAAGACTTCCTCTTTATCCGCGACTATTTCCAAAAGGAAGGCCGCGTGCCGACGATGACCGAAATCAAGGTGCTGGATACCTATTGGAGCGACCATTGCCGCCACACCACCTTTATGACCGTCATTGACGATGTCCGCTTCCGTCCAGGTTTCTTTGTCGATCCCATCAAAAAAGCCTGGAACGACTATATCGACGTCCGCGGCGAGGTCTATGGCGAAAGGGAAAAACCGGCCTGTCTCATGGATATGGCCACCATCGCCATGAAGGAAATGCGGAAGAACGGCTCCCTGAACGACCTCGACGAAAGCGACGAGATCAACGCCTGCACCATCAGGATCAAAGTCGATCACGACGGTGAGGACGAAGACTGGCTGTTTCTCTTTAAGAACGAAACCCATAACCATCCCACGGAAATCGAGCCCTTCGGCGGCGCCATCCGCGATCCTCTTTCCGGCCGGGCCTATGTCTATCAGGCTATGCGCGTCACCGGCGCGGCGGACCCCCGGACGCCGGTGGAACAGACGATCCCCGGCAAACTGCCGCAGCGGAAGATCTGCCGGGAAGCCGCCCACGGCTACAGCTCCTACGGCAATCAGATCGGCCTCGCCACCGGGCAGGTCGCCGAAATCTACGACCCCGCCTTTGTGGCCAAACGGCTGGAAGTCGGCGCCGTCGTCGGCGCCGCCCCGGAAGAGAACGTCGTCCGTCTGGAACCGGAAAAAGGCGATATCGTCCTGCTTTTGGGCGGGCGCACCGGCCGTGACGGCATCGGCGGCGCCACCGGTTCCTCCAAGGAACATACCGAAGCGAGCATCAACGAGAGCGGCGCCGAAGTCCAAAAGGGGAACCCGCCGACGGAGCGGAAGCTCCAGCGGCTGTTCCGCGACGGTGAAGTGACCCGGATGATCAAGCGCTGCAACGATTTTGGCGCCGGCGGCGTTTCCGTCGCCGTCGGGGAACTCACCGACAGTCTCGATATCGACCTCGACCGGGTGCCGCTGAAATACAGCGGCCTCGACGGCACCGAAGTCGCCGTTTCCGAATCCCAGGAACGGATGGCCGTAGTCATCGCCGCCGCCGATCTCGACCGCTTCATGGCCGCCGCCGCCCGGGAAAACTTAGAGTGCACCAAAATCGCCGACGTCACCGACAGCGGCCGTCTCGTCATGACCTTTAAAGGTCAAAAAGTCGTCGATCTCTCCCGGGCGTTCTTAAACAGCGGCGGTGTCCGCCAGCACATCGAAATCGAAGTGCTGCCGCCGGAACCGGAAAATCCCATCACCGTTTTGGGTGAGCTCCGGAACCGCGGCACCCTTGCCGAAAGCCTCATCGCCATGGCGCTGGACCCCAACATCGGTTCCCAAAAGGGGTTGGGGGAAATGTTCGACGGCACCATCGGCGCCGCCTCGGTGCTGATGCCCTTCGGCGGCAAAACCCAGCTGACCCCGGCCGAGGGCATGGCGGCCCACCTGCCGGTGAAAGAGGGCAAAACGACGACCACGTCGCTGATGACCTATGGTTTCGACCCGATCATCGCCCATTGGAGCCCCTTCCACGGCGGTCTCTACGCCGTGCTGGACAGCGTCACCCGGCTCACTGCCATGGGCGGCGATTACCGCCGCGCCCGGCTGACGCTGCAGGAATACTTTGAAAAACTGAAAAAGGATCCCCATCGCTGGGGTAAGCCCCTTTCGGCGCTTTTGGGCGCCCTCACCGCCGAACGGGCGCTGAACATCCCCGCCATCGGCGGCAAGGACAGCATGTCCGGTTCCTTCAACGACCTCCACGTGCCGCCCTGCCTCCTCTCCTTTGCCGTCGGTATCACCGACGACGGCAAGGTGCTCAGCCCCGAGTTCAAAGGCGCCGGCAATCGCCTCGTGCTGCTGCAGAGCGAATACGATGAAAATCTCCTTCCCGATTTCAGCCGTCAGAAGAAAATCTATGAAAAGGTTATGGAGCTGAACGAAAAAGGCGCGGTGCTTTCCGCCGTCAGCCTGCGCAGCGGCGGCCTCGGCGAGGCGCTGATCCACTGCACCCTCGGCAACGCCGTCGGCGTCAGCCTCAAAGAGGCCGACCTTTCGGAGCTTTTGGCGCCGAAATACGGTTCCGTTTTGCTGGAAATCAGCGCCGACGCGGAGATCGACGATCCTCTGCTGAGCCTTGTCGGCGAGACCATCGAGGAACGGGTCATCCGCTATAAGGAAGAGGAAATCCCCCTCGTTGATCTCGTGGAATCCTTCCTCATCTCCTTAAACGATATCTATCCGCCGTTCCTGCCCTGCGACGGCGACAGCACCCTCTGCCCCACCTGGGACAAGCAGATTCACGTCCACAGCGGCCAAAAGGTGAAACCGAAAGTCCTGATTCCCGTCTTCCCCGGCACCAACTGCGAGTACGACAGCGCCGACGCCTTTACCCTGGCCGGGGCGGAAGCCGAGATCCGCGTTGTCCGCAACCAAACGCCGGAAGACCTGAAAGAATCCGTCGCCGGACTCACAAAAGCGCTGAGCGAAAGCCAGATCCTAATGCTGCCCGGCGGTTTCAGCGCCGGGGACGAGCCCGAAGGCGCGGCGAAGTTCATCACTGCCGTCTTCCGCGACCCCGCCTTAAAAGAGGCCGTCGCCGCTCACCTGGAAAAGAAGAACCTGATCCTGGGCATCTGCAACGGTTTCCAGGCCCTGGTGAAGCTGGGGCTTCTGCCCTACGGCGAGATCCGCGCCCTCGGCGAGGACGACGCCACGCTGACCTTCAACCAAATCGGCCGCCACATTTCCACCATCGCCCGGACAAAGCTGATCTCCAAGCTCTCTCCCTGGTACGCCGAGGCGGAGCTGAACAAAGTCTACACGGTGCCGATTTCCCACGGCGAAGGCCGTTTCGTCGCGCCGATGGGAATCATCGGCGATATGATCCAAAAGGGACAGATCGCCACGCAGTACGTCACCGCCGCCGGCAAACCGACGATGATCGCGCCGGACAACCCCAACGGTTCCGTCATGGCCATTGAGGGCGTCACCGACGAGACCGGTCTGATCTTAGGGAAGATGGGCCATTCCGAACGTTATCGGAAAGGGCTCTATAAGAACATCCCCGGCGATTTCGACCAAAAGATCTTCGCCTCCGGCGTGAAGTATTTTGACTGATGTCACGATGACCTGACCGGGTTTAAAAATAACTCGGTGCGCTGCCGCTTTCGCGTGAAATCCCGTTATCGTTCCGAAAAAACCGAATCAGTGCAAAAAACGGCGGCTCACGAAAGCATCGTGAGCCGCCGTTTATATCTTTACTCGGGATTAAAAAGCAAAACCGCCCTTTTACAGGCGGTTTTGTGGAGCTACTGAACGGATTCGAACCGTTGACCTGCGCATTACGAGAGCCGTTTGGCTGAGTTTGTGGGGTTCGGTGAAGGTAAAAAATGCCTGCTAAACGACTATATCGGTAAAATCGGGTTTAGGGAAAATCAGCCAGTTTTCGTGTAAAGTGTCCCCAAAGTGTCCCCAAAAAAATCGTTGTTTTGGGAAACAGTTTTTTTCCTGCTCTATTTTTCGTTCCGCTCCGTTACGTATTATTTCAGACTAAACAAACAGAGAAAGACCCCCGGAGCGGTCAGCCCAGCTTTCGGGGGTTCGTTCTTTTAGTTTTTATATATCTTCCTTCGGTGTCCTGCGTCAATCATTAAAATAATGAGTTCACTGTCTATGATCTCCGCAATTACGCGATAATCCCCAATGCGATAGCGCCAATATCCCGAAAGGTTCCCTTTCAGCGCTTTTCCGTGCTGTTTGGGGTTCTCTGTTTCTTCAAGGTTCTTTTCAATCCAGTTTAAAATTAGTTTTTGGGTAAATTTATCCAGCTTAGAAAACTGCTTATCAAATCTTTTCGAGAAAATAACTTTATAGGTCATACCGTTTTTTCATCTCTTCAAGTGTATAACATTCTTTGTCTTTGATATATTCCCGGTGTGCTTCATCGGCGGCGGTGATGTCGTATTGATCTTCAATAGCTTCAAGGACAATTTGTTTGATCATTGTAGAAACGCCTGTCCCGTTGAATTTAGCAAATTTAGAAATGAGCGCCTTTTCTTCTTCGCTGACCCTTAAACTAATCAATGCCATATCTACACCTCCTTTGTAATACTATTGTATCACAAGACGCTTACAAGGTCAACTGTGAATCGGAGCGGAAAGCGTTTTAGATTTCCTCTTTTGTGTCATTCATAATAAACGACGCGTGAAATGTACAGTTAAGCGCTTCGGCAATGGCCATTATCTCTTTTTCGGAAAAGTTATCTCTTTTTAATTTGTTTGAAATATTCTGCCGGGATTGACCTGTTTTTTCTGCCAGCTGGGCAAGGGTCATATTTCGACGGTTAAGTAAAACTCTAATTTTTTCTCCCGTAGTAAGTGGCAAAAAGACACCCCCTTTTTATTGATAGTATAATCCGTACACTTTAAAATGTCAATAATAGCATAATGACTTTAAAAAGAAATCGCTAAGTGTAATTAACTATTGACTTATGACATTTTATAGTGTACAATGTAAACATAAAGAACGACAAGCCCATTTCGTTCCAATGTAAAAAAAGGGGGTATAAAATGAAAAGGAACATCTTTCAGTATGCGGAAAGCGGATTGATGAAAAAACCTGTCTGCTATGATCTGCGCGTTTCGGAGGTAATTTCGATGATTGAAAAAACACCTGATCCCGTAGAGCTTATCGGTATTGCGTTCAATGCCGGTTTTGAGGCCGGGACACGTTATCAGAAAAGCGTTTACAGGAAAGGGGCAAAAAATGGAAAATGAAGCTTTGGCCATCTGCGACAAGGTAGATTATGCGGAATTGGCCTGCAACCGGCTAAACCTTCTCATTGATGATATGCTTGAAAGTTACGGCGGTATTTTTAGCGGGTATGACGCTCAGAAAAGCGAGGACGCGCGGAGGATTGTTCTCCTATATCCGGAGAATCGCGTTCGCTTTGAGATGATCGCGCAATTTGCCGCGGAATTACGCGGCTATATCACCGAGCTGGTCTCACTTACTTACGAACATTGCAAAAATGAAAGGGCGATTCTAAGCTTTAATAAGAAAGCGGAAAAGCCTTGATCTTACGACCGCCAGAGCGGAGCGGTCAGCAAAAAACCTACCCAAAGAATAAAAGGGGCGTTTATGCGCCAAAAACTTCGTTCCGATATCTTACCCAGCCAACCCCGGAGCGTTGTTTTCGGAGCGGTTCGGCATGATCTTTGCCGAGCCGCTTCTTTTATTTCCGGAAAACCTTTTCCCTTCTCATTTTTTCCCGCTGAAAGCGGTATCTCCGCTTAAATACCTGTTTAATGAGGTTATTTTCTGTTAATCTGTTTCGGCTTCGCTTATTCCTCTTTTTTTATATCGCTTCCGATATTTACGAAAGGGAAAGGGGAGGGGGGGTCACGCGCGAGGCCTGCGCGTTATAAAAAGATATGGCGGCGGTCTTCCGGGGTTTGTTCTTTTTCTCCGAGGGAGGGGGGAGTTTCATTGTCCATGGCCGCTGTGGGGTTTGTGTTACGAACGTATGTTCCTTATATAGCCCCCCCTTTTTGCAAAATAACTCCCTGTTTATTTTCCGCTCCGCTCTGCCGGGTATGATATCAACTCTCTTTCGTCCGGACAGGCGCACAAAAAGAGCCCCGCCGCCGGGTTAGTTCGATACGTTTAATGAGGATCCTGCGATAGTTTGCCCTTTGCTTTCTCATGGTAACGGAGGACTGTTCTTTCGCTGTAGTGTATCCGCTCCGCGATCTGCGAGAACGTTTCCCCCTTTATGTAGTGCCAATATACGACCTCATATTCCATCCCGGAAAGCTTTTTTATTTCCGTTTCTATGAGGGCTCTCTCCACTTCCAGCGCCTCTATATCTGACGCAATCGCCCGTCTTATCCCGGCAATTCGTTCCGCTCCCCTTGCGGTGATAGGCCGTATCGTTCTTTCCATTTCCTTTTCTTCCCGGTCCTCCGCTTCAAAGCTTTTAATAAGTCTGCCGCAAGCCCGGTAATTCACTAAATCTGTTTGGGTGATTTTTAGGTGAGGTGCTCCCGCTGTATTCGTTGTATTCTCTCCGAATGTGGTCATGCTCCCGCCTCCGTTCCGCTTTGGCTCTATTATACCAAAGGGCGAGACGCGGGAGCAAATACTATGATCTCTTTGTCTGCGCGGTTCCGCTCCGTTTCACCGTTACCGGGGAACATGGGGAACGGAAAGAAAAGTTTTTTGCCTCTATGGTCTATTTATGCCGTGCGCTAAAAAAAAGCGGAGTTTTCGCCTTTATTTGCGGCGATTGCGGCGGCGTGATTCTTTCCGGGTCTTCCTCTGTGCCTTTCTCTTTTTCTTCGCTGAAATTGGCCGGTGATGGGGATCCGGTATTTCCATTATCATTTCTTTGCTACCGTTGGCAAGTGGGGTCATTGTGTCCGGGTCTATAAGGTTCCCGCTGGTTCTTATTTCTACCATCTGTGAAGCTCTCCCATTCTCTCAATTTTTTCCGGGCATATAGTTTCCTATGGCGGCGATATCTCCGCTCTTTTCGGCGGGACTTTCGTTTTCTTACTTCCGGGGCTTCCGCTCCGTTTCTGTTTCTTTGGCGAATCACTTTTTTCTGCTGTGGTGTCAGCGTTTCTTTGCGTTTCGCTGTGGCCGTGTCGGCATCATCTGACGTGGGGTTTTCGATTGTCTCCCCGGTGAAAAGGTCTCTTTTGCCGGAAAGAATCGCCCTTAAATAAGCGGCGTTCCCGCAATAGATTCCGGTATATTCAAAGCTTTCCAATACTTCATAACCGGCAGGGGGATATAACTTCGTATGATCGTTTTTAATTCTCTCCGTTCTTACTTCGGGCTTCTTTAAATTGGTGGATTGCCGCCAACGTCTTTTCCCCGGTTCCTTTTCTTCTTTGGTGAGATATACCGCGAGGCCTTGAAAGCCGTCCTCTTCGTTTAGGTTGGATATTTTACAGTGTCCGTTCCCCCATATCTTTTTTAAATCGTCCCATGACTGGGGGCTCATGATAATATGATGGTGCACCCTTCCGGTCTGATTTTCTGTCACCGCGATATATTCCAGCGGCGGCAGGTGATTGTTCTCTCTGTACCGTTTTGCTCTTCTGAAAAAGTTCGTGAGGTTCCGCTCCGCGTGATCTGTGTCTTTCGGCAGAGATTCCGGCTTATAGGTGAGTGTTACGAAAATGTCGTTTTCTGAAAAGTTCGTATTGAGCAGACGGCTAAGGTGTCGTTTACTTTCCGCTTCGTTGTGCCGCTTTTTGCTTTCCGGTGTTGACGCGGTTTTCATCTTTCGGGATATGAGTTCATTTTCGGCGGCTTTTGTGTCATACCTTATAATCTCTAAGATATTCCCGGATATAATCGTTTTTTTATAGCTCATTGTCTTTCTCTCCGTGGTTGAGATTTTAACCTCTTTATCCAGTCTATAAGGGCAACGCCCTTTTTCTTATTCTGTTTTCCGCTCCGCAAAAAAGAGAGGGAAGGCCGCCTGTATAGTGTTTTCCTCTATACCGGCGGCCTTTTCGGTGTTACCGGGCTTTATTATGATATAAAGGGAACGGGGCGATTTCCGGCACTGTTTCGGCGTTCTCCGCTTTTCCCGTTGCGAGATAGCGGACTAAGGCATCATAATTTATCAGTCTCCGTCCGCTCCCTACGTCGACGGAGGGAACAAGGTTCATTTTTACGAGCCTCCGAATATAATATACAGATACTTGAGAGTTTTTATCTTCTTTTCTTAGTTCTTCTGCGCATTGTTTCGCGAATCTCATTTTCGGCATTTGCTTTTTATTCCTTTCTTTGATACAATAAAAGGGCATAAACGCCCCTTTTTTGTTTGTGGAGTGTTGTGCTGACCGCTCCGATATCCTACCCCCGGAGCGGTTCCCTTATTGCCCGGATAGCTCATGAATCGCCTTGACTACCCGGCTTTTTTCTTTTCCGCTCATTTCGGAGCGGAATTTTCTTTCGAGGCTTTGCGGTTTGATCCCGAGGCGATCAGCAAGCCGCCAATTCGGAACACCGGAGCGGAATAACTCCATTTTGACTTCCAGATTCTTTACTTCCCGCATTTATTCCCCCTTTCTCCCCCTGCTTTTGGCATGGGGCTTTTTTTAGTGTTTCAGCTGTTCAATAGCGGTAAAAATGACGGTTTTCTTTTCGTCCGGGAGTTCTGAACGCAACCATTTACAGAAAGTTCCGTCATAAATTCCTAATTGTTTCGCGACCATCCAATGTTTGAGACCTGCGTTTTTAATCGCTTCCCTAATGTCTTTGTTTGCCGTTTCCATCTTTTAACCTCCCTTCTTCGTTGTTGTTGACGTTCTTCTAACACTGTGCTATAATGGGCTCATAGTTCATAGTAATAGTATAGCACTTTTATTGTTATTGTCAATATGGTTTCTGTTTTGTAATTTTTATTTACATACAGGGAGCGCATAAGGAGGGCTTACATATGTTAGAAGGTTTTGGAAAACGTCTGAAAACAATGCGACAACTTGAGGGCTTTTCGACTTCGCAATTTTCCGAACTCATCGGGGTATCTGCCGCCTCTTTACGAGCGTATGAAAGGGTTCAAGATTCTTCTTCGATACCTAAACCCACAATCGAAACGCTTACAAGGATAGGTGAGGTATTATCTGTTTCCTTAGATTATTTGTGCTACGGTTATAATTTTAATACTTCGGATTCAGATGCTTCCTCTATTTTAAAAAATCTGTTTCAAATCATTGATCTTTTCGACATGGCAGTTATTATTTCAGAAATCCCAGATGAGCAGAAGAGCCATTCTTACAAACTTTCCTCCCCCGAAAATCATATATCCGAGATGAGTTTTTCAGTTTATGAGCCGTATGAGAACGGGACTATAACCGGACCTGAGGACCCTGACGAGCTGGACGAACGGAGCAAACGCGCCAAAACGTCTACGATCTCATTCTTTGATTTATTTACCCAGTTTTTAGCAATAAAAGAAAGCGGACTAAAGGAAATAAATGTCGACGCGTACGAGACGGCTGTAAATGCCATATGTGAGAAATGCAGGGGCTATACAATAAGCAAGGAACAAGGATATATATTTTTTGCTCCCAATATTTAAAAAGGTGGTGTTCCTTTATGGCTTCCATTGAAAAAAGAGGGGATTCCTATAAAATAACCGTTTCCATGGGGTTTGACTATTCCGGGAAGCGTTTGAAAAAGTCTAAGACGTGGCGGCCTGCGCCGGGAATGACACCTAAACAGATTGAAAAAGAATTGGAGCGGCTAAAATTCCAATTTGAAGAGGAATGCCGCTCCGGGGAGATTGTCGACGATCATATAAAATTCTGTGATTTCGCGGAAATATGGTTCCGGGATGATGCTTCCTTACGATTGCGGCCTAAAACATTGGAGCGGTATCTTTCGCTTCGTCCCCGTATGTATGAGGCAATCGGACATATCAAATTAAGGGATTTAAGGCCTCATCATCTTATCGAGTTTTACAAACAGCTTTCCGAAAAGGGGATCAGAAAAGATACAAAATACCATTGTACCGCTGACCTTAAAGAGATAGTTCGGGAAAGAAATCTAAAAAAGGGCGATTTCGCGGAAATGGCAGGGGTGAGCTCTTCCACGCTGAAAGTCGTTTTTTCCGGGGGAAACGTCGCTTTCCGCTCCGCTGAAAAGATATCCGCCGCCCTTCATATACCCTTAAATAAACTGTTCTCCCCCGTTGATGAAAACCGCGTTCTTTCGGCAGAGACAGTTAAATATTATCATCGGGTTATATCAACCATATTATCAACGGCGGTAAAATGGGGGTATATGAGATCAAACCCCGCCCAAAAGGTTAAACCGCCAAAGGGTCAGAAAAAGGATATCGTTTATCTTGACGTGGAAGAAGCGCGGTCCCTCATCGACGCCGCGAAAAAAGAACCGCCCAAATACAGGCTTCTTGTTTTTATTTTGCTTTATACGGGAATGAGACGCGGAGAGGCGTTGGGTTTGGAGTGGAAAGATATAGATTTTGACCGGCGTCTTCTGCGCGTCTGCCGGACTTCCCAATACGTGAGGGGGAAGGGGATTATCGCGGATGACACAAAAACCGCGAGTTCCCGGCGATCTCTGCCTTTATCTGATGAACTCATGGCAGAATTGCGCAATTATAGGGCGTGGCAATTAGAAGAACGGCTAAAAGTCGGCGATCAATGGAACGATACCGACCGCCTTTTTACACGCTGGGACGGAAACCCAATGAACCCCGATTCCTTTACACAGTGGTTTTCCGTGTTTACGGAGCGGCACGGCCTCCCCAATATAACGCCCCACGGGTTACGGCACACTAACGCGTCAATTATGATTTCATCAAGGGAAACCCCAATTACAACGATTTCCCAACGGTTGGGGCATTCCTCCCCCGATACGACAATGAAAGTTTACGCTCATCCCATAGAGGACGCCAATGTTCACGCTACGGAAACATTAGACCGTATTTTAAACGTAAAATAGCATAAAAAAAAGACGATTCTTTTTTTTGAGAATCGTCTTTAAATTAGCAACAAAAATAATTTATCTAATAGGTTGGTTGGTGTCTCCTAAGTGTCCCCAGGGGACACTTTTTTGTATTTGAGAAACAGGTGTTTTAAAAGCAAAACCGCCCTTTTACAGGCGGTTTATGGAGCTACTGAACGGATTCGAACCGTTGACCTGCGCATTACGAGTGCGCTGCTCTACCAGCTGAGCCACAGTAGCGTATCTTTGCCGTCGGAACGCCGTTTTTCGCTTTCACGGCGACGCTCTTCAGACTACTAATATTCTATCATATTTTTCAAATTCGTCAAGAGGAAAAAGGAAAGTTGACGTTTTTTTCTCGGTATTCCTTGACAGAGAGGCGCTCTTCCCTTTAAACTAATATATATGAAATATGATTTGTTCCGAAGGAGGAATCGATATGAAACGAAACGCTTTTCTCGTCGTTGTGGATATGCAGAATGACTTTATCGACGGCGCGCTCGGCACCAAAGAAGCCGTTGCCATCGTGGACCGCGTCATTAAAGAAGTGGAAGAGTTTGGGGGGGAAGTGATCTTCACCCGCGATACCCACGGCGAAAACTATCTGCAGACCCAGGAGGGGCGTTTGCTCCCGGTGGAACACTGCGTTGAGAATACCGACGGCTGGCAGCTCCAGCCCCGTCTGAAGGATCTTTCCGAAGGCCGCACCGTCATCGACAAACCCGCTTTCGGTTCCATGGCCCTGCCGAACTACATCAAAGGGAAGGGCGCTCCCGATACCATCGTTCTCGTGGGGCTCTGTACCGATATCTGCGTCATCAACAACGCGATGATCCTCAAAGCCGCCTTCCCCGAAGCCGAGATCTTTGTGGACAGCGCCGCCTGCGCCGGGACCACGCCGGAAAACCATGAGAACGCCCTCAGAGCAATGAAACAATGTCAGATCCTCATCTTGTGATTCCGCCGGAAATCGTGTATAATATTCTTTTGGTGATCTCATTATGGTGATATTAGGCATTGATCCCGGCACCGCCATCTGCGGTTACGGCATCGTGGAAAAAGAAAATTATCAATATAAACTCATCGACTACGGCGCGGTCAACACGCCTTCCGATATGTCGCTGGAGGAGCGCCTCGTCCGCATCTACGACGGCATCTGCCTGCTGATCGACCGCTACCGTCCCGAGGAAATGGCCGTGGAAGAGCTGTTTTTCAACAACAACGCCAAGACCGCCATCGCCGTGGGGCAGGCGAGAGGGGTCATTCTCCTCGCCGGGGCCCACAAAGGCGTGCCCATCTACGAATATACGCCGCTCCAGGTGAAACAGGGCATCGTCGGCTACGGCAGAGCCGATAAAAGTCAGATCCAGTTCATGGTCAAGACGATGCTCAACATGAAAGAGATCCCCAAGCCCGACGACGCCGCCGACGCTCTCGCCATCGCCATGTGTCACGGGCAATGCAATAAAAAAATGATGTAGGAGTAAATTTATGATCGCGTCTGTCCGCGGCGAAATCATCGCCGTTGAAGAGGATGCTCTCGTCGTCGCCGTCAACGGTCTCGGCCTCAGGGTGCTGGCGCCGCTGAACCGCATGGCCGGGCTTTATCGGCTTAATGACGAGATATTCCTCTATACCCACCTTATCGTCAGAGAGGACCAATGGACCCTCTACGGTTTCACTTCCGCCGACGAGCTCACCGTTTTCCAGCGGGTGCTCGGCGTTTCCGGCATCGGCGGCAAGAACGCCCTGGCGATTCTCAATCAGCTTTCCCCCGGTGAGATCGTCGCCGCCGTTTCCGCCGGTGACGCCAAAGCCTTTGAACGCGTTTCCGGCATCGGCAAAAAAACGGCCCAGCGCGTCGTTTTGGAGTTAAAAGACAAAGTTTCCAAACTCGGCATCGCCGCCGCCGCGGGGGTCAGCGCCGAACCCGCCGCGCCTGCCGGCGATGTTGACGACGGCGACGCCGTCGCCGCCCTCTGTCAGCTGGGTTACGGCCGCGCCGAGGCGAAAAAGGCCGTGGTCGCCGTCGTTTCCGAGGAACCCCTCATCGACAGTGATACGCTGCTGCGCAAAGCGCTGATGCGGCTGAGCAAATTTTGATTTTAAAAAGAAGGTAACTTCCCATGATGGATGACGACAGAATCATCAGTTCCTCCCTGCGCGCGGAGGATATCAATACCGAAGCGAACATCCGGCCGATGACCCTGGCGGACTACACCGGTCAGGACAAGGTCAAGGAAAAAATGGCCATCTTCATCGAGGCCGCCAAAAAGAGAGGCGGCGCCCTCGACCACGTCCTGCTCTACGGCCCGCCGGGACTGGGCAAAACGACGCTGGCCAACATCATCGCCAACGAAATGGATGTCCATATCCGCACCACCGCCGGGCCGGCCATTGAGCGCGCCGGCGATCTTGCGGCGATCCTGACCTCCCTCGAACCCCACGACGTCCTCTTTGTCGACGAGATCCACCGCCTCAGCCGCTACGTGGAGGAGGTCCTTTATCCGGCGATGGAGGACTTCTGCATCGACATCGTCATCGGCAAAGGCCCGGCGGCGAAGACGATGCGTCTGGAGGTGCCGCCCTTCACTCTGGTGGGGGCCACGACCCGCGCCGGGATGCTTTCCTCGCCGCTGAGAGACCGCTTCGGCGTCATCAGCCGCCTGGAGTATTATGAAGTCAAAGACCTGATCCAGATCTTAAAACGCTCCGCCCTCGTTCTCGACGTGCCCCTCAGCGAAGAGGGCGCCGAGGCCATCGCCCGCCGTTCCCGGGGGACGCCGCGCATCGCCAACCGCCTCCTGCGCCGCGTCCGCGACTACGCCGAGGTGCGCGCCGACGGTTACATCGACGGCGTCGTGGCTCTGGAGGGGCTGAATCTGCTGGAAGTGGACCCCCTCGGCCTCGATAACGTCGATAAAAAGGTGATCCGCACCATCATCGAAAAATTCGACGGCGGCCCCGTGGGGCTGGAGACCATCGCCGCCACCATCAACGAGAGCGCCGACACCGTCGAGGACGTCTATGAACCCTACCTGATGCAGCTGGGGTTCGTCAACCGCACGCCCCGGGGCCGCATGGCGACGCCGGCGGCCTACCGCTATCTCGGCTATGAGCCGCCCCGGGAAGAGCCCGCCGCCGAACGGACCCTCTTTGAGGGGGAGGATGAAGCATGAAGATTCTTTTTCACGCCTGCTGCGGCGTCTGTTCCCTCTATCCCATCAAGGTGATGAAAGAAGAGGGGACGGAGTTCGCGCTCTATTACACGAATCCCAACATCCACCCCTATAAGGAATGGAAGGAGCGGAAAAAGACCTTTGTCGCCGTGGCCGAGGACAACCGTGTTCCCTGGTTCGTGGATAAGGACTACCCGCTGGAGGACTTCCTCCGCGCCCAGCTCCAAAGCGAAAACCGCTGTGAGTGCTGTTACCGCGCCCGACTGGAGAACACCGCGAAAAAGGCGCTGGCGGAAGGGTACGACACGATCTCGACGACGCTGTTCATCAGCCCTTATCAGAACAGGGAGCTGATCCGCGCCGTCGGCGGCGGGATCGCCGCCGCTTACGGACTCTCCTTTTACGACCGGGATTTCCGGGAAGGATTTGACTACGCTCAGGAACTGGCGAAGGAGAGGGAGTATTACCGGCAGAAGTACTGCGGCTGTATCTTCAGCGAGCGGGATCGCTACATGAAGCGAAAGAAAAAGCCAAAAGATTAACGGCTCTTTAGAGAGAACAATAAGTATGAAATTAGAAGAATTCAACTATGATCTGCCGCCGGAGCTCATCGCCCAGCGCCCGGCGGATCGGCGGGACATGAGCCGCCTGCTCCATGTCTCCCTCGAAAGCGACGCCCTGGAAGACCGGGTCTTTTCCGATGTCATCGATTACCTCCGGGAAGGGGACGTTCTCGTCCTCAACGAAACGAAGGTGATCCCGGCGCGGATCTTCGGCCACAAGGAGACCGGCGCGAAGGTGGAGCTCTTTCTCCTGAACCGTGTGGAAGGGGATACCTGGGAGATATTGGCCCGTCCGGGGAAGAAAGTCCGTGTCGGCGACGTGATCCGCTTCCCCGTACCGGAAATCACCGCCGAGATCGTCGCCAAGACCGAAAGCGGCGGCCGGATCGCCCGCTTTGTTTACGACGGCATCTGGGAGGAACTCCTGGACCGCGTCGGCACTGTGCCGCTGCCGCCGTACATCAAGGACTATGACGGCGATTTGTCCCGCTACCAAACGGTTTACGCCGCGCTGCCCGGCTCCGTCGCCGCGCCCACGGCGGGGCTGCACTTCACCGAGGAACTGCTGGCGCGGATCGCCGCCAAAGGTGTCGCCATCGCCAAGGTCAATCTTAAGGTAGGGCTCGGCACTTTCCGTCCGGTGGAGGCGGAAAACATCGAAGACCACAAAATGCACAAGGAATACTATGAAGTGTCGGCCGAAGCCGCCGCCGCCGTCAACGCGGCGAAAGCGAAGGGCGGCAGGGTCATCGCCGTCGGCACGACTTCCACGCGGACGCTGGAGACCGTCGCCGATGAGGAGGGTTGCTTAAAAGCGGCGTCGGGCTGGACCGATTCCTATATCTATCCCGGCTACCGCTATAAGATCGTCGACGGCCTCATCACCAACTTCCATTTGCCAAAAAGCAGTCTGCTGATGCTCGTTTCGGCCCTGGCGGGAAAGGAAAAGATCTTTCGCGCCTACGGCCACGCCGTAAAAGAGCGCTATCGCTTTTTCAGTTTCGGCGACGCCATGATCATCATCTGACCGCCGTTTTTGTTTTGTCCCGCGGGAGAGCTGAGAATACTCCGAACCCAACGTTTTGAGAGGAGGATGTCTCATGAGTACCGTTATTTTATCCTGCAGCTCCCTGGAGCGGTATGTCGATGCCGCCCAGGTGAAAATGAACACCGATTATCCCGTGATTTACGTCGATAAATCGCTCCACTCCGAGCCGAAACGAATGAAAGACCGTCTGGAAGAGATCATGCGGGAACTGGAGGAGGACGTCGATACCGTTCTCGCCGCCATGGGCTACTGCGGCGGCAGCTGGGAAAAGATCGCCCACCGCCAACGGCTGGTGATTCCCTGTGTGGACGACTGTATCACCCTGTTCCTGCATACCGGCGACGAACGCTGCCTCAATAAGAAGGAAGCGGGGCATATGTATATCTGCGATAAGACCGCCGAAGGCGACCGCCTTTCCATCCCCGGCATTCGCCGGCGGCTGTTGGAAGAATACGGCGAGCGCAACGGCACCATGGTCTTTGAAGCTTGGTTCAAACCGTATCACGACGTCGACGTCATCGATACCGGCTGCTACGACTGTCATTCCGAGGAATTCCTCACCTTTGCCAGAGAGAGCGCCGACCTGATCTTGGCCGATCTCCATTACGTGGACGGCAGCAACCGGCTTCTGGAAAAACTGGTGGGCGGCGAATGGGATGAGCAGTTTGTCGTCGTGCCGCCGGAAAAAGACCTGACGCTCTTCGATTTTATCAACTGAGCGAAAAAAACGATCCAAAGGACACCAAAGGAACGATTATGCTGAAATTTACATTGAAAAAAACCTGCGGCCACGCCCGCCTCGGCGTCGTCGAGACATCGCACAGCGCCATTCCGACGCCGGTGTTCATGCCCGTCGGCACCCAGGCTTCGGTCAAGACCGCCACCGCCGAGGAAGTGGCGGAGACCGGCTCCAAGATCCTGCTGGCCAACACGTATCACCTCTATCTCCGCCCCGGCCACGAGCTGATCAAACGCGCCGGCGGCCTCCATTCCTTTATGAACTGGAACGGTTCCATCCTCACGGACAGCGGCGGCTTTCAGGCGTTCAGCCTGGGGCCGATGCGAAAGATCAGCGACGAGGGCGTGCTCTTCCGCAGCCATCACGACGGCAGCAAGCATATGTTCACGCCGGAGAGCGTGATGGAGGTGGAAATGGCCCTCGGCGCCGATATCGCCATGTGCTTCGACGAGTGCGCGCCCTTTCCCTCCGATCACGATTACGTGAAGATCGCCGCCGACCGCACCTACGAGTGGGCCAAACGCTGCAAGGCGGCGCATCACCACGAGTACCAGAGCCTTTTCGGCATCGTCCAGGGCGGCGCCTTCGCCGATCTCCGGGAATACAGCGCGAAGCAGATCACCGATCTCGATTTCCCCGGCTACGGCATCGGCGGCCTTTCCGTCGGCGAGCCGAAGGAAAAAATGTATGAAATGCTGGAAGTGCTCGATCCGCTGATGCCCGCGGAGAAACCCCGCTACCTGATGGGCGTCGGCAGCCCCGACTGCCTGGTGGAAGGGGTGAAGCGGGGCGTCGATATGTTCGACTGCGTGCTGCCGACCCGTATCGCCCGGAACGGAACGGTCTTTGTGACCGGCGGCAAACTGGTGCTGCGCAACGCCGAATACGCCGAGGATCACCGCGTCATCGAGGAGGGCTGCGGCTGTTACGCCTGCCGCCGCGGCTATACCCGCGGGTATATCCGCCATCTGCTCAAAGCCGGTGAGGTGCTGGGGATCCGTCTGACGACGATCCACAACCTGTATTTCCTGCAAAAACTCATGGCGGAGATAAGGAACGCCATTGAGGAAGACCGGTTCGACGCGTTTTATCACGATTTTTTCGCCGCTTACGGCGAAGACCATCACTTTTGAGGGAGAGCGCAGATAAATGATCAAAGCCATCTTTTTTGATATGGACGGGACCCTTTCGGCCTATGACGAAGAGGGGAACGGCGGCATCCCCGCTTCCGCCCGGGAAGCCATTGACAACCTGCGGGAAAGGGGCGTCATGATTTTTGCCGCCACCGGCAGGGGACGCCAGGAAATGGAAGATTCCGAACTGTTCCGCGACATGACCTTTGACGCGGTGCTGTCCATGAACGGGCAGTATTGCTATACGGAGGAGGAGGAACTCCGTGTTGCCGCCATTGACGGCGCCGATCTCGGTTATTTCGGCGCGTTCCAGCGGGAAACGCCGTTTCCCGCCATCTTTATGGAAAAGCGCCGGATGTACGTGAATTTCTCAACGCCCCGCTTTGAGGCGGCGCTGGCGAAAATCAGCGCCGTGCCGCCGCCGGCGGAGGAGATCGAAAATTGGGAAGATCGGGAGATCCTGCAGATCGTGCCCTATTCCGATCCCGCCGTCATCGACCGGCTGATGATCGGCATGGAGCATTCCAAAGCCACGCGCTGGAGTCCGGAATTTGTGGATATCGTCGCAAAGGACGGCGGCAAAGATAAGGGGATCGACCTGATCCTCGACCGCTTCGGCCTGGGCGAAGAGGAGATCATGGCCTTCGGCGACGGCGAGAATGATATCGCCATGGTCAAAAAGGCCAAAATCGGCGTGGCCATGGGCAACGGCGCCGACGCGCTGAAAAAAGCCGCCGACGAGATCACCGATACCGCCCTCAACGACGGCGTCGCCAAGGCGCTGCGCCGCTTTGACGAAAAAGGGTATTTCCCGCGGTAACCCCAAAAAAACGTTTCCCGAAGAAAAAGGGAATCAGTAAAAAAAGGAAATCCATGATGAAAAAACGACTGTTGTCCCTGTTATTCCTTGCCGCGCTGGTCTTTGCTTTTCCCGCGGGGTTGTCTGCCGCTTTTGTTGACGTTCCCGCCGATGCCTACTACAAAGACGCCGTGACCTGGGCCGTGGATAAAAACATCACCAACGGCATGAGCGAAGACCGTTTCAGCCCGAAAACGGCCTGTACGCGCGGGCAGATCGTGACTTTTCTCTGGCGTTACGCCGGGGAACCGCGGCCTGTCTCAAAGGCGAATCCCTTTGTTGACGTGAGCCCGCAGCGCTATTATAATCAGGCGGTGCTCTGGGCCTATGAAAACGGCATTACCTCCGGCACCGATGCCTCGCATTTTTCGCCGGAGGCTCCCTGCAATCGGGGGCAGGCCGTTTCCTTCCTCTATCGTTTTGACGGCGCCTGGGCTGTGGATTACAACGGAGCCTTCAGCGACGTCAGAGACAACGTTTACTATTCAACGGCTGTGACCTGGGCTATGGATCATGACATCACCAACGGTACCGGCGGCGATCGCTTTTCTCCCGCCGCTGTCTGCGACCGCGCGCAGATTGTCACCTTCCTCATGCGCCTTCAGAAAAGCTCCGTTGAGGAAGAATGGGACGGCAAACCGCTGCTCTCCTTCGCCGGCGAAAACATCCCCGATGATGAAATGCTGAAACGTCTGAACTGGGAAATCCCTTCCCTCATCTCCGATTACATCGGCGGCGACGGTTATCAGGATCATGACGATGCCCGTCTGGAAGCGTCCGGCAGAACCGTCTACCGCTGGGCGCAGTCCTTGCGGGACGCGGGTCTCATCGAAGGCTGCAGCTACAACAATACCGGTCATACCGTCGGCTTTTTCCTTCCCTCCGGTCTAACCTATGTTTACGTTCCCAATATCCGCGATGCCTACAGCGGCGGTTACGTCGCCGAAGGCTTCGATGAGCTTAGCTCCTGGCACCGCTTGGGCGCCGGTGCGCTGGATCAGTTCCAGCGCCTTGCCGGCACTGAGGTTTTCGGCTCTTTCGGCGCGGTGAGTTACATCGGCAAGGAAGTCGACGGCTACGCCGGTGTTTCCCACGAATATCTCACTGTCAACGCCCTGCGGGACTTTTTGGCGGGCTGCGGTGAAAACAACTGCCGGGCCATCTTCTGGCGCGGTCACGGCAACATCTACACCTGCCGTGATAACACAGAGCGGCCGATCTTCTTCCTCCATCAAAAGGTCTCGGCGCTGGATCTGAGCGAACGGGTCATGACCGGCAACCGCGTCATCGTCGGCGGTGACGAAGTCGCCGTCAGCTCCGATTTTTTCCGCGCCTATCTCTCCGAGGTCAACGGCGGCATTTTTATCAGCGGTTCCTGCTTTACCGGGGCCACGGATGATAACGGCGTCAATGATATGTCCCTCGCGCTGATCTCCAAGGGGTTTGATACGTATATAGGCCCTGATAACGCCGCCGATCCCGGTTTCAGTGACGCGGTTCTCGGTCTGTACGCGCAGTATCTCTGCGAACAGGATGAAACGGATGAATACGCCAGAGGGAACACCATTGGCAGCGCTATCAGCAAAACCGTATCAAAGCTCGGTTCCAAAGATCAGTACGGCACGTCGTTCAACGGCTTCGGCGACAGCTCCTTTCGGCTCCTTCCTTCCTGGGAGGAAGCGTACGCCAAGCTGATCCGCGCCAACACGCCATCCTACGGCGGTACGATTCAGCTCGCGGATTTCGACGCGGACGGCGTTCCCGAGCTGTTGATCGGCTCCCGGGCGGGGAGCGGCGCCTTTTCTCAGGCGGCGCACGTTTACACCTTTAAGGATAACGAGGCGAAGGAACTGGAAATCGCCGATCCCTATAACTTTTTCCTCAGCTTTAACGGCATCGCTCTCTCTCAAAACAGTGCCGGTGAAATTCGGGCGGAGGGTACGTATGTCCTTCGGGCCGGCGCGGGCAATTACAGCACCTGCATCTGCGTTTACCGTCTCACCGATCGGCAGGCCGGCATGGAAACGGTCTTTGTCGAAGATCTGTACACAAGCATGAGCACGGGCAAATCCGTCACAACGTATTATCAGGATAACCAGCAATTATCCTCGAAAGCCGCCTACCAAAAGGCAATCGCCTCCTGGCGCGCCGGCTGGCAGAGCCTGAACAATTATGTCGGCGCCGTCGGTATCTATTATAAAACGCCCGGGGAATCGGAAATCCGCGATCTGATCAAGCGGTATAACGAAAAGCAATAACGGCGGCGGCAGGGGAGAACGGCGGCTTTTTCGCCGCCGTTCCTTTCGTGCCGCAACTATTTTCATATTTTTATGAAAAAAACTGGACAAGTCGGCGGAAATCTAATATAATAAATATAACTAAGCAGAAAAGGAGTGAACGATCAGTGTCAAATAGCATTCTTTGGACTGTTGTTTATGTCGTCGCTATTGTCGGTATCATCTATTTCCTGATCATCCGTCCCCAGCGGAAAAGACAGCAATCCCACGACACCCTCGTCCAGAGCTTGAATCTCGGTGTTGAAGTCGTCACCATCGGCGGCATCCACGGTGAGGTCAGCCGCATCAAAGACGATACCGTCTGGATCAAGGTCAGCAACAACGTGGAAATAGAAGTCGAAAAAAGCGCTATCAACAAGACCATCAGCTGAGGAAGGGCGGATACGTTCGCCGCTTCCTCAAGGGGTTTCCGGGGCTTTTGCCGTTTTTTCGCCAAAAAACAACGAACGGCGCGGAGCGGAAATCTCTCATGGAATGACGTGACGGATCCCGGCGGGAACGCCGGTTCCCCGGATCCGCGTTCGGTTTTATTTATGGCCACTTAACTGGCCTTTTTTATTTGACCATCGTTTCGCGCCGATTTTTGGGAAGCGCCCGCTTTTTTGTCCGGCGTCGGGGAATATCCTCCTCACCGGCGGAACGGCTGCCGCGGCGTTTCCTTCAGCGCGCACAAGGAGTATTTGAAAATGAAGAACAACGGACGCATCAAGCTCACTTTGATCATCCTTTTGGTCATCGCCCTGGTCGCCGTGTCCGTCGGTTTGGTGGTTCATTACCCGAGCTTGCTCAAACTCGGTCTCGACCTCCAAGGCGGCGTCAGCGTCACCCTCCAGGCCGAGCCCGAAGAGGGTGAGACCGTCAGCGAAGAGGATATGAACAACCTCTGCGACATCATGACCAACCGTGTCGACGAATTCGGCGTCGCCGAACCTCTGATTCAGATTGAGGGCGACGACCGCATCATCGTGGAACTGGCCGGTCTCGACGACGTTGAAACCGCCGTCGAAATGCTGGGCACCACGGCAAAGCTGGAATTCATCGACCCCGAAGGCAACATAATTCTCACCGGGAATGACCTGAAGAACGCCTACGTTTCCCAGTCCAACACCGGCGCTTACGAAGTCGCCCTGGAATTCAGCGACGAAGGCGCCAAGGCCTTTGCCGACGCCACCACGAAATTTGTCGGTCAGATCATCAAGATCAATCTCGACGATGAGACGATCTCCGATCCCTCGGTCAAACAGCCCATCACCGACGGCAAAGCCGTCATCACCTTTGGCGCCGGCGCCACCTACGATGACTGCGCGCAGCTGGCCTCTCTGCTCCGCGGCGGGGCGCTCCCCGTGGACGTCACCGTCATTGAGGAACGTGTCGTCGGGCCGGAACTCGGCGCGGATTCCCTGCACAAGAGTTACATCGCCATCATTTACGGCGTTGCCGCCGTGTTCCTCTTTATGATCGTCTACTATCGCCTGCCCGGCGTTTTGACCTGCGTTTCCCTGCTCCTCTACGGGATGATCCTGTTCTGGGTGCAGTGCGCCATCAACGTCACCTGGACGCTGCCGGGGATCGCGGCGTTCCTGCTCTCCCTCGGGATGGCCGTGGACGCCAACATCATCATCTTTGAGCGCATCAAGGACGAGCTTCGCAAGGGCCGCACGATGACCGCCGCTGTCAGCTCCGGTTTCCAGCGGGCCTTCAAGGCGATTCTCGACTCCAACGTCACGACCCTCATCGCCACCGTCGTGCTCTTCTACTTTGGCGTCAGCGCCATCAAGGGTTTCGCCATCACCCTGAGCATCGGTGTTCTGGCCAGTATGTTTACGGCTGTCGTCTTTACCCGTTTCCTGTTAAAACTCTGCGCTAACGATACGGCACTCAGCAAGCGCAGTCTGTATCGGTCGTAAGGGGGTGCGGGAAATGAGTAAAGAAAAGAAAAATCTCAGTTTAAAAATCGTCGATAAGAGAAAGATCTGGTACGCCATTTCGGTTCTCATCATCGTCGCCGGGATCGTCTCCTTCGCCATTCAGGGCTTTAATTTCGGCATCGACTTCACCGGCGGCAGTTACCTGCAGCTCACCTTCACCGACGGCGAACCCGTCGCGGCGGAAGATGCCGCGGAAGGGGAAGAAGCGGCCGAAGCGCCCGCCGCCGTCAACTCGGTGGAAGTTCCTCTGGAAGACCTTCGCGCCGTCGTGAATCAGTACGTGGAAAAGACCCCGACGATCCAGCACGACAAAACGAACAACGCTTACGTCATCCGCACGGAGCTCACCGATGAGGACGAAGTGAACGAGCTGCTGGACGCCCTCCGCGCCGAGATCGGTCCCTTTGAGATCGACCGCAATGAACTCGTCGGCCCCACCATCGGCAACGAGCTGGTGAAAAAGGCCATCCTGGCGCTGGTCATCGCCTGCGCGCTGATGCTGATTTACATCACCGTCCGCTTCCAGTTCTGGTTCGGCGTGACCTCCATCGTCACCCTGCTCCACGACGCCCTCATCGTTTTGGCGGTGTTCAGCATCTTCCAGCTGGAAATGTCCAGCTCCTTCATTGCCGCGATCTTAACGGTCATCGGTTATTCCATCAACGCCACGATCATCGTCTTTGACCGCGTCCGCGAGAGCATGCCCAATTACAAATCGTCGGAACGTCTGGCGCTGATGAACGACAGTATTTCCCTGACCTTCGCCCGTTCTTTGAACACCACTATCACCACGCTGCTGACGTTGGTGGCGCTGGTGCTCTTTGGCGGCGACACGACGAAGATTTTCGTCTTCGCCATGATCGTCGGGATCACCGCCGGTTTCTATTCCAGCGTCTGCCTCTCCGGCTCCCTCTACTACGATTTTGTCAGTCATTTCGGTAAGAAAAAGTAATAAAGACAGCGTTTCATAAACCCGCGCCGCTGACGGTTTCAACCACCGTCAGCGGCGCTTTTTTTATATGAACCGTTGTACGTTTCTTTTTGTGACGCTTTTTTAGACGGCAGGCATGATAAACTATGGTTAGCAAATGTTATGGCGAAGAAAAGAGGTAAGGATCTCTTTTTAATGGGATTTATGGTGTAAAAATATAATTTAATATTTGTAAAAAAATGGTTTAAAAAATGGTTATAATGTGTTATAATCAATATACTTAGGTTTATTGTGTCCATTTTAAGGCAAAACAGAAAGGATAACATGAATCGGCGCATGATAGCTTCGCGGATCCATCGTTTCCTCAGAACAGGCTTTACGATTTTCTTTTGATTTGGGAGGAGAAGTTCAGATGACAAATACCATTCAAAAAAGCGAAAGATATCTGAACGAGAAAAGGAAGAAAGGACATCGCCGCGGCGTCGCGGCGCTGTTGTCGCTGCTGCTGGTCTTTGCCACGGTGTCACAGCTGACCATGCCGGCGCTGACCCGGAGCGGAACGGCGTACTGCGGCATGGAGGAACATCAGCACAGCGATGCCTGCTATGAAAAAGTTCTCGTCTGCGGTCAGGAGGGCGTTGAGGGGCATACCCACAGCGACGCCTGCTATGAAACGAAACTGACCTGCGGCAGGGAAGAACATCAGCACAGCCTTGCCTGCTTCGCCAACGATAAAGCCGACGTGGAAACGGCGGCGGAATGGGAACGCACCCTGCCTCAGACCCTCAGCGGCAATGCCGCC
>CADBQN010000042.1 GCA_902796855.1 uncultured Bacillota bacterium
CAAAACAACCTTCGTTCAACGCCGGGATAAATCCCCGTGGTCCACAAACCTTCAACGGAGCAGCGTACAACGTCACAAAACCCGTTGAACAGGTCTTTCCCCGAAAAGATGATCTTTGATTGTGCAGGGATAAATCCGCGCGGTCGGGCGTTCATTCGGGCGTAATATGTGACGGCGACGTTTCCCTTCTTTCGCGGGACGGTGCGTCGCCGGTGGGGTGTACCGTTCATGGCAGGTGGTACCGCGCGGGAAGGTCAGGTCTGGCTGACCTGAGAGGGAGCCGCAGGCTCCATCCCAGGACAGACGATGCAGAGCATGACCTTCCCCTACGTTATATGAAGTTACAAAGTACGTTTAACAGGGGTTTTCCGTGGACATCGCCTTTGATAACGTCGTTTTAACAAGCGGGAATCTTGGACCCGGGCTTGACAGCGCGCGCTGGCACGATCTTACTACGAAAAAACATGGATTTTTTTAAAAAAGGGATTGACATTTCCCCTCCCCTTTGGTATGATATTCATGTAGTTAGTATTGCTTAACTAACTGCACCGTAACTCCTTTCACAAGAGTTAAAGGATAGAGTCATTCTATTATCTATCTCCCCATTCTTTTTCACGGCGCGGTCTCCGCGCCGTCTTTTTTTGCGGCGGCTTTGACCGCATTGAAAAACCCGAAGGCAGAGCCTTCGGGTCAGATGACAGACAGAGAGCCGCTTCCCACGTTCGGCGCGCGATTCGCCGGAGACGGGCGGTTCCTCCGTGGTTCGGCCTCTCCCGGCACCGTACGCGGAACGGAACAGCGTCGGGCCGTTTCACGCGTTGGCCGGGTGATGGGGGCACTCGCGGCAGTAACGGTAGGATTCCGGCAGTTCCAGACCGGCCTCGGCGAGGATGGACTCGTCTTTCAGGAGGACGCTGGGGTCGCCGTCGGCGATGAGATCGCCTTTTTTTAAGATCAGCACCCGCTCGCAGGTGCGGAGGATCACGTCCAGGTCGTGGCTGGCAATGAGAAAACCGACGTCGAGGCCGTGGACAGTGGCTTCAAAGTTCTTTTTCGCTCCGGGGTCGAGGAAGGCCGAGGGCTCGTCGAAGAGGATGAACGACGGGTCCATCGACAGGATCGAGGCGATGGCGGCGCTCCGCTTCTCGCCGCCGGAGAGGCGGTAGGGCGGACGGTCGGCCAGGGCTTCGATGCCCATCCGCTTCAGCGCGGTCATGGCCTTTTCTTTGGCTTCCGCCTCGGAGAGGCCGTAGTTCTTCGGGCCGAAGGCCACGTCCTCCAGGACGTTGGGCATGAAAAGCTGATCGTCGGGGTTCTGAAAGACCATCCCCACGGTCTTGCGGATCCGCGGCAGGGTGCCCTTGCCGAGCTCCGTACCGTCGATGACGACGGTCCCCGCCGTCGGCAGGTTGATGCCGCAGAGGATCGACAGCAGCGTCGATTTCCCCGCGCCGTTGCAGCCGACGAGGCCGACGCGCTCCCGCGGCGCCACGGCGAGGCTGAGATCTTTGATGATCGGTTCGCTGTTGGGATAGGCAAAACGGACGTGTTCTAAACGCAGCATAAATATCGCTCTCCTAAAAAATCGTTTCAATGAGCCGCGGCAGGGAAAAGAACCGCAGCGCCAGCACGACGGCGATGACGGCGGCGCCCGCCGCCAAGCTCGCCCCGTCGGTCTTCCGCTGTCCCCCGGCGCGGTACTCGCCGTCGAAGCCGCGGCACTCCATCGCCGCGTAGACCCGCTCCGAACGGTCGAAGCAGCGCAGGATCAGCTGGCCGAGGAAGGAGCCCATGTCCTTCATCTGCACCCCCTTTTGGTTCGGGGCCCGCAGGTGATAGGCCAGCGTCATATTGGCGGCCTCGTCGAGGAGGAGGAAGATATAGCGGTAGGTCAGCATCACGGTCATCACCAGCAGCTGAGGGATGTGGAACCGCCTCAGCTGGGAGAAGAGGGCGAAAGACGGCGTTGTCGCGATGAGGATCAGCACCGCCGAGACGCAGAGGAAGGTCTTGATCATCAGCGTCGTGAAGGAGATGATCCCGTAGGTGACGGGGATGTGGAAAAGATACAGCGCGATATCCCGCTCAAAAACGATGTTGGAGATCCCGGCAAAGAGAGAGAAGGGCAGCGCCACGGCGGTGCGCTTGAAGATCGCCGCAAAAGGGATGTCCGCTGCGGGGATCATCACGGCGGGATAGAAGAACAGCGGGATCAGCGGCGAAAGCTGGTGCCGCTGGATGGAGAGGACGCAGATCAGATAGATGAAGGTGACGGCGATCTTCACTCCCGGGTGGGCCCGATGGAGCGCCGAATCCGCCGCCGCCAGCTCCTCTAAGGAGGACAGCGTTTGAATGGCGTCAACGATTTTGGACATGGCGGTTTCCCTGAGCAGACCCCGGCGGGACGGCGCGCCGTTCCCCGGGGCGGTTTCGACTGAAAAATACAGATTTATTATAGGGCATTTCGCGGCAAAATACAAGCGAAATCTACCATTAACCGGTACGAGGTAAGGGCTGCCTCATCGCGCGCGGAGACAGCCCTTGTAAAAGAAGGAGAATATAATTGATGAAAGACGCCCCGCGGGGGCTCGCCCGCGGGAAAGCGCCTGTTCAAGCTATTGAGGCGCTTACGGTTCCTCGTGTTCCTCCGCCGTTTCGCCGCTTTTTTTCTTCTTTTTGCGGTTCACGGCAAGGATGACGCCGCCGACGGCGCCGGCGAGAGCGAGAGTGACGGCGCTGCCGACGATCCCGGAAACGCTAGTGCCGGCGGCACTGTCGCTGTCCTTAAAACCGTAGTCCGGGAGGACGGCGGTGCTGTCCTGGACGTCGTTGAGGCTTTCGTAGCCTTCGCCCAGTTCTTCCTCGGTGGTGAGGCCTTCGCGGTAGCCTTCCTCGGCGTTGCCGAACATGGCCCATTCCAGGCCGTCGGGGTTCTGGGAGGCGAAGAGGGAGAGCCCGCCGCCGATGACAACGGCGGCGATGATCAGGCCGACGAGGACCTTTTTCGTGTTCATGCTCTCACCGAAGCCGCGGTTATGGACGTTGGCGTCGATGATCTCCGGACGGGCCTTCCAGACGAAGATCAGGATCAGGCCGGTGACGATCCCTTCCACGAGGCCGATGGCGAGGTGGATCGGCTGCATCAGGGCGACGAAAGCGCCGAAGGGCAGCGCCGTGATGCCCGAAGCCAGCGTCTCGAGGACGACGCCGAAAGAGCCCAGCTGGAGGGCGATGACGACGCTGAGGACGGAAACGCCCATCAGTTTGCCGGGAGTGACGTTCTTTTTCAGCAGCGGTTTAAAGACCAGCGGATAGACGACGAGGCAGGGCCAGAAGCCCATATTGAAGATGTTGCAGCCCAGGGCCAGCAGACCGCCGTCGGCGAAGAAAAAGGCCTGGATCAGCAGGACGGCGGCAATGGCCAGCACACCGGGACCTTCCCCGAGCATCGCCGCCAGCAGGATGCCGCCGCCGATGTGGCCGCTGGAACCGGTGACGGGAATCGTGAAATTGATCATCTGACCGGCGAAGATCAGCGCGGCCATGACCCCCATCATCGGGATCTTTTTCCGGTCCATTGTTTTTTTGCTCTTGACCGCGGCATAGGCGATCATTCCCGCCGAAACGGCCAGCATAACGCCGCCAACGACGGGCGAAACGAGCGCGTCCCCCATATGCATGGTGTTTTCCCCCTTTTAAAAAAGAAAAATGATTGTTTTTCGGACAAAAAAATACAGGTATCCCTTTTTTGTCACTTCTGTGACAAGCGGATACCTTCATGGTATTTCATTTCCGATTCGATTACTTATATCATACCCGATTTTCGGGAAATGTCAAGATGGGATGATTTGTGGGACAATATTTTTGAGAAAAAGCAAGAAGTTTGATGTGTGGAGATGAGGCGGGTTCTCCCGTAGGGCGGTGCGTCGGCGGTGGGGTGTGCCGTTGAGGGTAGGTTGCCCCTCATTCGCGGGGCGGTGCATCGCCGGTGGGCTGTGCCGTTGATGACACGTTGTACCGCGCGGGAAGGTCAGGAGACCTTCCCCTACATCATATGACGTTACAAAACACGTTTAAACAGGTATTTTTCCGTAAAACGAATCTTTGATTGCGCGGGGATAAATCCGCGCGGTGGGCGTTCATCCGGGCGTAATATGTGACGGCGACGTTGTCCTTCTTTCGCGGGGCGGTGCGTCGGCGGCGGGGTGTGCCGTTGATGGTACGTGGTACCGCGCGGGAAGGTCGGGAGACCTTCCCCTACATTATATGACGTTACAAAGTGCGTTTTAACAGGTATTTTCCGTAAAACAAATCTTTGATTGTGCAGGGATAAATCCGCGCGGGTGGGCGTTCATTCGGGCGTAAAATTTGACGGCGACGTTTTCCTTCCTTCGCGGGGCGGTGCGTCGCCGGTGGGGTGTGCCGTTGATGATACGTGGTACCGCGCGGGAAGGTCAGGAGACCTTCCCCTACATTATACGACGTTACAAAACACGTTTGAACAGGGGTTTTTGTATTAACATCACATTATATGACGTTGCAAAGTGCGTTTTAACAGGGATTTTTGTGTTAACATCACATTATATGACGTTGCAAAGTGCGTTTTAACAGGGGATTTTGTGTCAACATGGCATTATATGACGTTACAAAGTGCGTTTTAACAGAGGTTTTTGTGTCAACATGGCATTATATGTCGCTGCAAAGTGCGTTTTGACAGGTTTTTCCCAAACATAGTCCATGGCGGTTTATTTGAGAGAAGACCCGTTCAACGGGATTTGCGGCTGTTTCGCGCGGAGACGCGCGGCGTTACGAAGGAGGGAGCGGGAGGCCGAGAGGCGGATAGATGACGGCGAGGAAGATCTCCGTCAGCCGCTCCGGCGTCTCCCTCATGCCCTCGGCGATCCACCACTGGACGAGGCTGACAAAGGTGGCGGTGACGTGGCGGCGGAGAAATTCCGCCGGCACCGCCGGGTTCCCCTGCCCCGAGGCGACGAGTCCGGCGGCGATGTAATCGTCGATGTACTCCCGGAAAAAGGTGAGGAACGGCGTGTCGCTGTCGCGGCGGAGGATGCCGGCGATGCCCCGGTCGTTCTCCTTTAAATGCCACAGGATGTGGGCGACGGCCGCGGCGGCGTCGGGCTCAGAGGCGGAAAAATCGTGGCCGCCCTCGCTCTGGGGCACCGCCGCGAAGACGTGATCGAAGAGATCGACGCACATCTCCCGCAGCAGGTCGTCTTTGGTGGGGAAATGGGCGTAGAACGTCGTCCGGCCCACGTCGGCGGCGGCGATGATCTCCCGGACGGTGATGCTGTGATAGCTCTTTTTGGCGAGGAGCGCCGTGAAGGCGCCGAAAACGGCGGAACGTGTCTTTTGCTGGCGGCGATCCATGGGAACACCCCTTTCGGTACAATTTTCCCGATTCGTTCGGTAACGTACAATTTGGCGAAATCGTCTATTGATTTTGGCGGCGCGAACCTTTATACTAAGCGTAGAACAAAACAATCTGTTCCGTATCTCTGTTTATGATACCACAAAAAAAGCGGCGGGAAAACCCTTCGGAGCGCGCCGGAAGCGGTTTTTTTCGGATTTCCCCGCTGCCGCTTTGGGGGAAGGAGCTTTTTATGTTAAAAACCATCAGTGATTTTCTGGCCGGGGGGAAAATGACCTTCGTTTCCGGGGTGTTCCTCGTTTTGAGCCTGATCCTTTGGGGCGTCGGCGTCACCACCGTGGTGGACGTGGCCTGGGTCTCGGTGATCATCTCCGGGATCCCCATGCTCTACCTGGCGCTGAGCCGCCTCTTTAAGGAGCGCTGGATCTCCTCGGCGCTGCTGATCTCCATCGCCATGGTGGCTTCGCTGGCCATCAACCAGATCTTCGCCGCCGGGGAAGTCGCCTTCATCATGGCCATCGGCGCCCTGCTGGAAGACCGCACCACCGCCCGGGCGCGGAAAGGGATCTCCGAGCTGATCTCCATCGCCCCGACGAAGGGGCGCCGCCTCACCGTCACGGACGGCGAAACGAAGGAAGAATGGATCGACGCCAAGGACATCCGCCGCGGCGATCTTTTGAGAGTCAACCCCGGCGAGACCATCCCCGTGGACGGCGTCATCGTCAGCGGCCAGACCTCGGTGGATCAGTCGATCCAGACCGGGGAATCGCTGCCGGTGGATAAGACCGTCGATGACGAGGTCTTTTGCGGCACGCTGAACTGCTTCGGCTCCGTGGACATCCGCGCCACCCGGGTGGGAACGGACTCCTCCCTGCAAAAGCTCATCCGCATGGTGAAGGAAGCGGAAGAAAAGAAAGCCCCGATGCAGCAGGTGGCCGACAAATGGGCCGTATGGCTCGTGCCCATCGCTTTGGGCATCGCCATCTTCGGCTATCTCGGCCTGCGCTTTTTCGGGCCCGGGGCCTCCGCCGCTCTCTACCGTGCCGTCACCGTCCTCATCGTCTTCTGCCCCTGCGCCCTGGCGCTGGCCACGCCGACGTCCATCGTCGCCGCCATCGGCCAGGCCACGAAACACGGCGTGATGATCAAATCCGGCGAAGCGCTGGAAAGCATGGGCCGCGCCAATGTCATCGCCTTTGACAAGACCGGCACCCTCACCTTCGGCAAGCCCTACGTCAGCGACGTCGTCACCGCCGACGGCAGCGACGAGAACGGCCTCCTCGCCGTCGTCGCCGCCGCCGAGAGCCGCAGCGAACATCCGCTGGGCAAGGCCATCGTCGCCGCCGCCGCCGAACGGAACCTCGCCGTCGCCGCGCCGGAGTCCTTCAAAATGGAAGCGGGGAAAGGCGTTTCCGCCGTCGTCGGCGGCAGACGCGTCCTCTGCGGCAGTGAAAGCTATCTCGCCGAAAACGGCGTTTCCGCCGAGGCCGTCGCCGAAAAGGCGAACCGCTTGGGCGAACAGGGGAAAGCCCTGATCTGCGTCGCCATCGACGGCGCCTGCGCCGGGGTCATCGCCCTGGCCGACACGATCCGTCCCACCGCCGCCGCCGTCCTCGCGGAGCTGAAAGAAATGAACGCCCGCACCGTGCTTTTGACCGGCGACAACAAAAAGGCCGCCGCCGATTTCGCCGCCGCCGCCGGCATCGACGAAGTCCACGCCGGGCTGCTCCCGGCGGAAAAGGTCTACCGCGTGACGAAGCTCCAGAACGAAAACGAGTTCGTCTGCATGATCGGCGACGGCGTCAACGACGCCCCGGCGCTGAAGACCGCCAACGTCAGCGTCGCCATGGCCGACATGGGCAGCGACATCGCCATCGAGGCCGCCGATATCGCCCTGATGGGGGACGATATCTCCAAAATCCCCTATCTGAAACGGCTCTCCAACGCCACGCTGAACACGATCCGCTTCAACATCACCGCGTCGATGACGCTGAACGCCATCGCCATCACCCTGGCCATCCTCGGCCTGCTGAACCCGGTGACCGGGGCGCTGTTCCACAACGCCGGTTCGGTGCTGGTGGTGCTCAACGCCGCCCTGCTCTACGACAGGAAATTCGACAAAGCAAAACAGCGCTGAACCCCCTCCCCTTTCGCGGACAGACCGGAGAAACTCTGTCCGCCGCCGCTCCTTCCCACGGCGCGACGGAAACGGAACGGCAGTGTCACAACCTCCGGAATCTTCATATAATAGGACGACGGCAAAAGCCGCCGTCCTGATTTTTTTGAAGCGATTTACATCGGCCCGACGGGCCGGGAAACGGAGGAACACCTTATGGCAACCATCACCAATCAGGCCACTTTGAGCTATCAGAATACGGTCACCAATTCCAACGTCACCACCGGGGAGCTCCTGGAGGTGGTCTCGGCTTCCAAGGCGGCGGTTTCCGCCGGCTATACCGCCGACGGACACGTCGCCTACGCCCTCAGCGTCGTCAACGCCGGCACGACGGAGCTGGGCCCCGTCACCGTCAGCGACGACCTCGGCGCCGCCGGCGGCGCGGCGGAACGGGCGCCGCTCAGCTACGTGGAGGGATCGGCGCGGTACTATGTGAACGGCGCGGCCCAGACCGCCCCGGCGGTCTCCGCCGAAAACGGCCTCACCTTCAGCGGCCTCACCGTCCCCGCCGGGGGCAGCGCCATGCTGATCTACGACACCGCCGTCACCGCCTTTGCCCCGCCGGCACAGGGCGGCGCCATCGTCAACACGGCGACGATCAGCGGCGGCGGCCTGACCGCTCCGGTGACCGCCGCGGCGACGGTGACGGCTGCGGCGGAGCCGGAACTGACCATCGCCAAGAGCATGTCGCCGGCGACGGTGACGGAAAACGCGGCGCTGACCTATACGTTCATCATCCAGAACAGCGGCGCCGCCGCGGCCGAAGCGGACGCGGACATTGTCGTCAGCGACACCTTTGACCCGGCGCTGAGCAACATCACCGTGACGCTGGACGGCGAAACGCTGACGGCGGCGGACTACAGCTATGACGAAGCCACCGGCGCTTTCGCCACGGCCGCCGGGGCGATCACCGTCCCCGCCGCCACCTTTGAGCAGGACGAAACCGACGGTTTTTGGGTCACCACCCCCGGCGTCGCCGTCCTCACCGTCAGTGGCACCGTCTAAAGGGTTCCGCTCCGGCCCCGCCGGGGCGGCGGAACCGCCGCGCGGACGCAAAGCGGAACGGCGGCGCGTTGGTTTATAGGCAAAAGCAACGGCGGCGCGGGCCCTTCCTTCGCGAAGGGACGCGCCGCCGTTTTGCCGTGCCGTCGGTGAAACGCCGTGCCGCGGGGATTTGTTCCGGCATTGAACGAAAGTTGTTTTGCGGGAAAGGCCTGTTTAGCGGCAGATGTGACGTCGTATAATGTAGGGGAAGGTCTCCTGACCTTCCCGCGACGGTGGGCGTTGGTTTGGATGAAAATACCTTTCGGCGACGCAGATGGTTTCTTCCGCGGGGGAGTACGTCGCCGGGAGGGTGTGCCGTTGAAGGCAGGTTATACCGCGCGGACAGGTCGGGAGACCTGTCCCTACACGATCAAAGATCCTCTTTTCGGGGAAAGACCTGTTCAACGGGTTTTGTAACGTTGTACGATGATCCGTTGAAAATTTGTCGCGCCGCGGGGATTTGTTCCGGCATTGATAAAAGGAAGTCGGGATGAAAAAGGCCTGTTGGCGGGCGGAGGGTGCGCTCCATGAAAACGCCTGTAAAAGGACGCTTTCGTTTGCGGGAGAACGATGGTATAATAAGGGCAGAACCACTCGCGGAAAGGAGGAACCGCCATGAAATACAGAACACTGCCCCGGGGCGGAGAACGCGTCAGCGAAATCGGCCTGGGGCTCGCCAAGATCCACGAGGCCGGGAAAGACGGCGTTCGCGCCGCCCTGAAGACCGCCCTCGGCGCCGGCATCAATTTTTTTGACCTCTGCTGCACCGAAAAGAACGTCTACCGCCTCTTTACCGAGACCGTCGGCGAAAAGCGGGGCGAGGTCTTTACCCAGATGCACCTCGGCTGCGCCTACCCGGAAGGGCAGTACGCCCACATCCACGACAAAGACGAGATCATCGCCGCCTTTGAGGATACCCTCGCCTTCAGCGGCGACACTTACGCCGACTGCGGCATGTTCCACTGCGTTGACGAGGAGGCGGAGTTCGAGTCCATTGTCGCCGCGAACGGCCTGCTCGACTACGCCCTCGGCCTGAAAAAGCAGGGCGTTCTGCGCCACGTCGGCGTTTCCACCCACACCCCCGCCGTCGCCCGAAAGTTCATGGACACCAACGAGATCGACCTCATCATGTTCAGCGTCAACCCCGCCTACGACTACACCAAAGGCGACTGGGCCGGCGGCAGCCACGAGGAACGCCTTGCCCTCTACAACGAGGCGGAACGGCGGGGCGTCGCCCTCTCGGTGATGAAGCCCTTTGCCGGGGGGCAGCTCCTGGACAGCGACCGCTCGCCGCTGAACGTCAGCCTCAGCCGCTTTCAGTGCCTGCGCTACGCTTTGGACAGGCCCGCCGTCGTCACCTGCCTGCCCGGGGTCTCCGGGGAAGCGGACGTGAAGGCCCTTTTGGGCTTTGAGGACGCCGACCCGGCGGATACGGATTATTCCGTCATGGCGAAGGCCGCTCCCGCCGAGGCCCAAGGGCGCTGCGTCTACTGCAATCACTGTGCCCCCTGCCCCGCCGGGATCGACATCGGCCTGGTCAACAAGTATTACGACCTTGCCGCTGCCGGCGACGGCCTCGCCGCGGAGCATTACAAAAAGCTCTCCCTGAACGCCGACGACTGCGAAAGCTGCGGCCACTGCGACGACCACTGCCCCTTCGGCGTGGATCAGAGCAGCCGCATGGAAGAGATCGCCGCCTGGTTCGCCGGGAGATGAGGGAGAGCGTTTTCCCTCGGCCGGCGTGTTTTGACGGGGAAAGACCTGTTTGGCGGGTTTTGTGACGTTGTACGATGCTCCGTTGAAGATTTGTGGCGCCGCGGGGGTTTGTTCCGGCATTGAATGAAAGTTGTTTTGCGGGAAAGGCCTGTTTAACGGCAGAGGTGACGTCGTATAATGTAGGGGAAGGTCTCCTGACCTTCCCGCGACGGTGGGCGTTGGTTTGACGGAATTCCTTTCGGCGACGCAGATGGTTTCTTCTGCGGGGGAGTACGTCGCCGGGAGGATGTTCCGTTGTAGATAGGTTATACCGCGCGGACAGGTCGGGAGACCTGTCCCTACACGATCAAAGATCATCTTTTCGGGGAAAGACCTGTTTGGCGGGTTTTGTGACGTTGTACGATGCTCCGTTGAAGGTTTGTAATGCCGCG
>CADBQN010000043.1 GCA_902796855.1 uncultured Bacillota bacterium
AACGGCGACGCGGGAATCCTTCCCCTTATATTTTTCCAATACGCCGCCGCGGATCACAAAATCCTCTTCACGGCAGACGGCGCCGGCAAAAGGATCGCCGCCGCCCGTTTTTTCCGCCGTAAGGAGATACTGCCCGAGGGGCGCTCCGCAGCGCCGGCAGACCGTAATATCAAGGAGAGACGCGAAGGTCGATACGGCGCCGCATTTCGCGCAGCACACTTCTACCGATGCCATGTTCCACCCCTCCAAATTTCCAAAATAGGGAAAATAAAAAGGCCGAAAGTGAACGGCAAAGAAACACCCTCGGCCCAATCAAACAACTTGATCGGAGCACATCACAAAACCACCGTGAATCCGTCTTACCCCATGTCCCGGGTTCCGTGCTGAACGGCTACACAAACAAAACCCTTGAATAAAGGGCCTTATACGGATATAATAAAAAGGTGGTACAGTCAATGACTGTTGTGTAGGTAGTTTGAGTACCGAAGCAAGCCCTGTGGTGTTGGCGCACCATAGGGATGCCACAAAAGCATGCGCTCTTTTTATTTTCCGATAGTATTATACCAGAGATTACATTTTATGTAAATGCTTTTTTTACAAAAATGACAAAAAAAATTTCCTCAAACATAGGCAATAATGTTTGAGGACTTTTTTATTTATGCACAGTTGGTTTTTTTCGTTCCGTTCCCCTTCCGCGGTTTGCTCTTTTTCAAAAGCATACATCTGAAGAATCAAAAAACGTCCTCAAACAGTCTGCGTACCGTTTGAGGACGTTTAAGCGCGCGTTTTCAGTCCAGCGTCACTTTTTTCATTTTCTGTTCCGCGGTGGGACGATCCGCCCGGTCGGTGGGAACGGCGGCGATTTCATCGACAACGTCCATCCCCTCGACCACTTTGCCGAAGGCGGCGTAGGCGCCGTCCAGATGGGGAGCGTCCTGATGCATGATGAAGAACTGGGAACCGGCGGAATTCGGATCCATGGCTCTGGCCATGGAGATGACGCCGCGGCTGTGTTTCAGCGGGTTGCCGAAACCGTTCTGAGCGAATTCCCCTTTGATGGTGTAGCCGGGGCCGCCCATGCCGGTGCCGTCGGGGCAGCCGCCCTGGATCATGAAACCGCTGATGACACGATGGAAGATCAGTCCGTCATAAAAGCCTTCGGAGACAAGTTTTTCAAAGTTTTTCACCGTTTCCGGCGCGGCGGAGGGATCGAGTTCGAGGACGATCTTTTTGCCGTTTTCCATTTCGATGGTTACCATTTTTTTACCTCTTTTATAAATTTAATTTGGCGATGATATCGTTGAGCGCTTTGCGGATGGGCGCGTCTTCGGGGATATCGACGATGGCTTTGCCGTCGCAGTCGAATTCATAGACCTGATCGTCGGCGGGGATGACGCCGAGGAGATTCAGATTTTGATTTTTCACTTCTTCCGCGGTGCCTTCGTTCATTTCACCGTTGGGCGCGCGGTTGACGATGAGGCCCATTTGCTCGGGGCGAAGGTCCATTTCCTCCACAAGTTCGGCGATGCGGCCGGCGGCCTGGATGCCGCGGCGGGAGCAGTCGCTGACGAGGATCATCGTATCGATGTGGGGCAAAAGGCCGCGGCTGATGTGTTCCATCCCCGCTTCATTGTCGACGACCATATAGGGATAGTTGTCCTGAATGGACATGATCTGACGCTGGAGCAGGCCGTTGACGAAGCAATAGCAGCCTTGTCCCTGAGAACGGCCCATGACGAGAAGGTCAAAATCGTCCTCTTCGGTAAGAGCGGCGAAAACTTCCTTTTCGGCGTAGACGTCTTTCGATACGGTGGACGGGATCTCGCTTTGGAGCGAAGCGGCTTTTTTCATTTTTTCGCGGATTTCACCGAGGGTCTGTTTCGCTTCCACGCCGAGGACTTCGTTTAAGTTGGAGTTGGAATCGGCGTCAACGGCGAGAACGGGACTTTTCCCTTCCTTGCAGAGATGCTGGATGATCAGACCGCAAACGGTGGTCTTTCCGACGCCGCCTTTACCGGCGACAGCGATGACATGGGGCATAGTGAGCTCTCCTCCTTTTCCTTTTGACGGCAGGGCGAAAACCTCGTTCCGTCGTTCGCGTGTTCCTGTTTGACAATTCTTTCAGGCGGCAAAACATTATTCCGCCATCTCTATCCTATCGGAATGCCGAAAAAATGTCAAATGAAAAAACCTGTTTATCTTATCAAATTATTAACCGGTTCTTTATTTCAGCAGCTGATCGAAACCGGTGATGAAACGGTCGCAGTATTTGGCCTTAAAATCCTCGCTCAGTTCCTGCCAGGGGTCTTCCACCGCGTAACAGACAAAACCGGCGTTATGGGCCGTCTCGATGCAGTAGGCGGCATCCTCAAAGACGACGGCGTCTTTCTTTTCGCAGCCGGCGTGGGCCAGACAGTCCTCATAGATATCGGGCTCGCTCTTCATCGCGCCGATCTCCGCCACGGTGACGACGTAATCAAAGAGCTCCCAGATGCCGACTTTTTTTAAGACGGCCTCCACCATATTGCGGTCGGTGAGAGTGGCGAGGGAAATATGCACCCCCGCTTCGGAAAGGCGCGTCAGATATTCCCTGACATAAGGTTTCAGCTCGATCTGCGTTTCGTAAATCCGGAGGATATACGCTTTCATGTCGTCAAACATCTCCGCCGCCGTCATCGCGACGTCGGTATGAGCGACGACATATTCCATGGCTTCCATGAAATCCATCATAAACACGGCTTCGTTGAGCTCCGCGGCGTTTTCCACCCCAAGGTGCTCCAGATAACGGACGAGGACCGTCCGCCACATCCACATGGAATCCAACAGCGTTCCGTCCATATCAAAAATGGCTGCTTTCATCATCTTTTCTTTCCGTTTAACAACGGAAGCGGCAGACAGGCTGCCGCTTCTGTTTCAGTACAATTATAAAGGGATCAGGCTAAGATCCGGCTTACATCATCCCGGGAGGCATCCCGCCGGCGGGAGCGGCCGGAGCCGGAGCTTCGGGCTTCGGAATGTCGGCGACGACGGTTTCCGTGGTCAGGAGCATCGCGGCGACGGAGGCGGCGTGCTGCAGCGCGGAACGGGTGACTTTCGCGGGGTCGACGATACCGGCGGCGAACATATCGGTGTATTCGTCGGTGGCGGCGTTGTAACCAACGTTTACATCGGCTTCCTTCACTTTTTCGGCGACGATGGCGCCTTCTTTACCGGCGTTGCCGGCGATCTGTTTGACGGGAGCTTCGAGAGCTCTGTAGATGATATCCACACCGGTCTTGATGTCGCCTTCGGCTTCAACGGCGGCAACGGCGGGAAGAGCGTCGATCACGGCGGTGCCGCCGCCGGCGACGATACCTTCCTGAACCGCGGCTTTCGTGGCGGCAAGGGCGTCTTCAATGCGGAGTTTCTTTTCTTTCAGTTCCGTTTCGGTGGAAGCGCCGACTTTGATGACGGCGACGCCGCCGGCGAGTTTGGCGAGGCGTTCTTCCAGTTTTTCACGGTCGAATTCGGATTTGCTTTCTTCTCTCTGCTTTCTCAGCATGGCGACGCGTTCTTCGATGGCCTGTTCGGTGCCGCCGCCGTCGACGATGGTGGTGTTTTCCTTCGTCACTTTGACCTGACGGGCGCTGCCGAGCATATCCATGGTGGCGTTTTCAAGTTTCAGGCCGACTTCGTCGGAAATAACCTGGCCGCCGGTGAGAACGGCGATATCTTCCAGCATGGCTTTTCTTCTGTCGCCAAAACCGGGAGCTTTAACGGCGCAGCAGGTGAAGACGCCGCGGAGTTTGTTCAGAACGAGGGTGGTCAGGGCTTCGCCTTCGATATCCTCGGCGACGATCAGCAGCTGTTTGCCGCTTTGGGCAACCTGTTCGAGAATGGGCATGACTTCCTGGAGGTTCCCCAATTTCTTATCGGTGATGAGAACGAGGGGATCGCTGAGGACGGCTTCCATTTTATCGGTATCGGTAATCATGTAAGCGGAGATGTAGCCTCTGTCGAACTGCATCCCTTCCACCAGTTCATAGGTGGTTTCGCGGCCCTGGGATTCTTCAACGGTGATGACGCCGTCATTGCCGACTCTGTCCATGGCGTCGGCGATGAGTTCGCCGATTTCGGGATCGTTGGCGGAAACGGAAGCGACCTGGGCAATGGCTTCTTTGGAATCGACTTCCTTGGCGTTTTTCTTGATGCCTTCCACAGCGGCGTCAACGGCGATTTCGATGCCTTTTTTCAGGCCCATGGGATTGGCGCCGGCGGCGACGTTCTTCATCCCTTCGGTAATGATGGCCTGAGCGAAAATGCAGGCGGTGGTGGTGCCGTCACCGGCGACGTCATTGGTTTTGGTGGCGACTTCCTTCACGAGCTGGGCGCCCATGTTTTCGATGGGATCTTCCAGTTCGATTTCTTTGGCGATGGTCACACCGTCATTGGTGATGAGCGGGGAACCGTATTTTCTTTCCAAAACGACGTTGCGGCCTTTGGGCCCCAAGGTCACTTTCACGGCGTCGGCCATAGCGTCAACGCCCTTCTGCAGACCGTATCTGGCGTCTTCTTTAAAGATGATCTGTTTTGCCATGATAATTTATTTCCTCCTCTAAAACCTATATAATCAGTTACTCGATAACGGCGAGAACGTCGTTGATTTCCATCAGCAGATACGCTTTATCATCGACTTTCACTTCGTTGCCGGCAAATTTAGCGTAGATGACTCTGTCCCCGGCTTTGACGTCTTCGACTTTGGAGCCGACGGCGACGACGATGGCTTCAAGGGGTTTTTCCTTGGCCGTATCGGGAACGAAAAGACCGCTTGAGGTTTTTTCTTCCTTAACTTCGGGAACTTCCAGCAAAACTCTTTCGCCTAAAGGCTTTACACTCATGATGATACCTCCTTAAATATATCACAAATAATCTTTCGTTTATTAGCACTCACTTATTCCGAGTGCTAATAAGTATTATACAACCTTTTTCCGCAATGTCAAGGGAAAAGAGGAAGATTTCGGAAATAATTTCTTTTTCGACACAAAAACAAAACAAACGGCAGGCGGAAAAATTTGTCCTCCGACCTGAAATATACGCGGCGCGGTACGGGATATGCGCCGTTTGGCCCCTTCCCTTTAAATCACGTAAACGTGGTCTTCGGTGACGACGCGGTCCATGGGAAAATCGTGCTCGTCGGGGTCAAGGGCGTCGCTGATCTGCACCTCAAAGCAGACGGCGATTTTGCCGCAGTCGGGCCGTGTTTGGGGGAGATAGCGGTCGTAATAGCCGCCGCCGAAACCGAGGCGGTTGCCGCGGCGGTCAAAGCTGACGCCGGGGACGATGACGGTATCGATGACTTCCGGCTCAACGAAGCGGCGGCAGCCTTCCTTCGGCGCGCGGATGCCGAAATACCCCTCTTCCAGATCGTTTTCCATATCGAGGAGCCGGGAAGCTTTCATGATCCCTTTGCCGAGACAATAGGGCACATAGACGTTCCGGCCCGACGACAGCAGATAGGCAATGTAGTCATCGAGACAGCACTCGTTGCCGAAGGCTAAAAACACCATCACGTTCTCACCGACGTCCTCACGTTTCAGCCGTTCCGTGATCCGTTGGCTCTTTTCCGCGGCTTCCTCTTTCGTCAGTCCGTCCCGGGCTTTCAGAACCGATTCGCGGCGTTGATTTTTGTCCATTTTCCAAAGCTCCTTTCGTTTTCATGATTATTCTAATACAGCATATATATGCAACTCCTGCGGTCCTTTCAGCAGGAAATATTAAAACACCAGCACAATTTTGCAAAAAAAGCGGAAATCAATCTGAACAGGGGAATCGAATTTTGTCGAAAAAAGTTATCCACATATCAACAATAAATCAAAAATGAATTACGGAGCAAGACGGGAGTTATCAAAAAAATTATGCACATTATCCACATTTTTTCTCATCGGATTTTATGTGAATAATATGCAGTTTTTGTAAAATACGGGATAATTATTCATTTTCCAGCGGCAGATTCGCCGTGGCATTCAGGGAAACGCTGTTAAACTCTTTTTTGAGATATTTGTAATAAGCGACGCTCCCGATCATCGCCGCGTTGTCGGTGCAGAGGATCTTCGGCGGGGCATGAAAGCGGATCCCCTCGGCGGCGGCGTGCTCCGCCATCATCCGTTTCAGCGTTTCGTTGGCGGCGACGCCGCCGGAAAGGACGAGACGGTCCACGCCCTTTTCCCTGCAGGCGCGAACGGCTTTCACCGTCAGCACCTCAAAAAGCGCCTGCTGGAAGGAAGCCGCCACATCGGCCTTGTTGACCTCCTCCCCCTTCATGGCGGCGCGGTTCAGATAGTTCAGCACGTGGGATTTCAGACCGCTGAAACTGAAATCGTAACTGTCCGGGCCGAGCCAGGCCCGGGGAAAATCGATGGCCGCGGGGTCGCCGTCGGCGGCGAGGCGTTCCAGCGCCGCTCCGCCGGGATAGGGCAAGCCGAGGGAACGGGCGACTTTGTCGAGGACTTCCCCGGCGGCGTCGTCCCGGGTCTCGCCGAGGACCTCAAAGTGCAGATGCTCCGGCATATAGACGACGGAGCTGTGACCGCCGGAGGCGATGAGAGCGCAGAGCGGCGGCTCCATGTCCTCGGCGGACATCACGGCGCCGTAAAGGTGACCGGAAAGATGGTGGACGCCGATGAGGGGGATTTCCAGCGTCTCGGCGACGGCTTTGGCGTAGGAGAGCCCCACCAGCAGGGAACCGATGAGCCCCGGCCCCTTTGTCACGGCGACGGCGTCAAGTTCCGCGAGGTTCAGCCCCGATTTGGCGACGGCCACTTTCACGACGGAAGAGATCTTCCGCAGGTGCTCCCGGGAAGCGATCTCCGGCACGACGCCGCCGTAAGCTTTGTGGGTGGCGATTTGGGTATAGATCACGTTGGAACGAATGACACGTCCGTCGTCGACGACGGCGGCGGAGGTCTCGTCACAACTGGATTCAATGGCTAAAATATGGGTACTCATCCGTTATCTCCAGGGTTTTTCCTGACTGAAATCGGGAAAGCGCAGCCACATAATGATGGCGTCCTCCCCGTTATCCTCGTAGTATTTTTTCCGCGTCCCTTCCCGGACAAAGCCGTGGCTCTCATAGAGGTGCAGCGCCGTTTCGTTGCTGGGGCGCACCTCCAGGGTGACACCGTGGGCGCCGTAGAGCTTGGCGGCTTTGATGATGTGCTCCAGCATCGCCCGGCCCTGACCGGTGTGGCGGTGGTCGGCGTGAACGGCGATGTTGGTGATGTGGCACTCCCGGGCGACGAGCCAGAAACCGCCGTAGGCGGTGACCTTGCCCTCGCTGCGGATGACCCAATAATGACCGTAGCCGCTGTGGAGCTCCCCTAAAAACATCTTTTCCGTCCAGGGACGGGGGAAGGCCGTCTTATCCAGGGCCACCAGCTCGGGGATATCCTTTTCCCGCATGGCGTCGATGGTATAGTCGGTGAACCGCGCTTTGGCGTCGACGCCGCGGAGATAGACCGGCATCGGGTCGGCGGTGTAAGCGGAAGCGGGCGCCGCGGCGGTGAGCCGATGGAGCGCTTCCCCGCGGATGCCGCCGCGGTCCTCCGCCCCGAACAGGATGTTTTCACCGTAAAACGCTTCCAGCCGTTCCTTCCAGCCGGGAACGGCATCGCCGAAGAACAGCGGTTTCGTCCCGGCGGGGAGCTTCGCTGCGAGTTCCTCCAGCGGAGAAATGGGCGTTTCCCGGAGGATCTTTTCCATCTTCCTTTCCCTGTTGTCGTAAACGGCGGCGTAGACCTGGTTCTTGCGGGCGTCGAGGATGGGAACGAGAATGCCCCGGTGCTCCCGGTAATTTTCGGCCAGAACGTCAATGGAGCAGAGCGGCGCCACGGGAATGCCGAGGAGGTCGGCGAAGCCTTTGGCGGTGGCGATGCCGATGCGCAGCCCCGTAAAGGAACCGGGGCCGACGGTGACGCCGAGCAGATCGATATCCCGCATTTTCAGCCCCGTTTCTTCCAGCAGACGGTGGATCATCGGCATCAGATAGGGGGCATGGTTGCGGTTCTCGTCGCTGAAAGCGGCGGCCAGCACCGTTTCCCCGCTGCCAATGGCGGCGGCCATCGTCTTGGAACTGCAGTCAAAGGCCAATATGTTCATGTTCCTGCCACTCCTTTAAAACGCGTTGATGTTCCGCGCCGACGGCGGTAAAGGTCAGCCGGCGGCGGTTTTCGTCTTCCGGAAACTTTTCCATGGCGACGGCGATAAAACCATAGGGGAAACCGTCCCGGACCACGCTGGCCCACTCGATGAGGGCCACGCCGTCGCCGTCGAGATACTCATCAAAACCGAGGTCGTAAAAATCATCGATCCCGTTGAGATGATAGGTGTCAAAATGGTAAAAGGGAAGACGCCCCTCATAGATGCAGAGCAGCGTATAGGAGGGGCTTTTGATGTTTTCCTCGATTCCCAGTCCCGCGCCGACGCCTTTGGCGAATACCGTCTTTCCCGCGGCGAGGTCGCCGTCAAGAAGGAGCTGGATGCCCGGTTCCAGATAGGGCCCCAGGGATTTGGCGAGAGACAGGGTTTCCCGGTCATTCTTCGTTGTCAGCGTTATTTTCATACGTTCCGGCCTTCATTTCGTCATAAACGCGCTTGATTTCCTGAAAATCGTCCCAGACAGGGATTTTCTTTTGGGGATCCCGCAGCAGCGCCGCCGGGTGGAACGTCGGCATGACGAGGAAATTCCCCATTTGAATCCACTTGCCCCGCCCCCTGGTGATGCCGAAATTCGGGTCGATGATGGCTTTCGCCGCCGAAGCGCCAAGGAGCACCATGATTTTGGGGCGAACATAGGCCACCTGCTGCCGCAAAAAAGGCAGACAGGCCTGAACCTCGGCGGGGGCCGGGACGCGGTTCCCCGGGGGACGGCATTTGACGATATTGCAGATATAGTAATCCTCCTCGGTGAGTCCGGCGGCGGCGATGATCTTATCGAGAAGCTGCCCGGCCCGGCCCACAAAGGGGGAGCCCTGAAGATCTTCCTGCTCGCCGGGGCCCTCGCCGATAAAGACGATGTCGGCTTCCTCACTGCCGCGGCCGAAGACCAGCTTGTTCCTGGTTTTTCCGAGGGGGCATTCCCCGCAGCCCTGCAGCTGTTCTTCCAGGGCGACAAGGTGTTGTTTGCGATGAATGATCATGGTTCAATCCTCATCCTCAAAATAATAATACTTTGGCACGCGTTTCATCGAGGTCAAAAGCTCATACGTGATGGTGCCCGCCTTTTCCGCCACTTCGGAAAGGGAGAGCGACGCCCCGTCCTGAACGCCCCAGAGGACGACCTCGTCGCCGACGGCGGCGTCGGGAACGTCGGTCACGTCGATCATGCACTGATCCATACAGATATTGCCCACCTGGGGCACGCGTTTTCCCCTAAGGAGCATTTCGGCTTTGCCGCTCAGGGAGCGAAAATAGCCGTCGGCGTAGCCGACGGGCACCGTGGCGATCCGCCGCGCTTCCGCGGTGACGTAATTGCCCATATAGCTCACTTCGCTCCCGGCGGGAGCGTCGTGAACGCGGATGATCCGGCTTTTCAGCGAGAGCACCTCTTTCAGCTCCCTTCCCGCCTCGGAACCGGAGCCGAAGCCGTGGAGCAAAATCCCGGGTCGTACCATGTCAAAGTAGGCGGCGGGATAATCGAGGATGGCGTTGCTGTTGGCCAGATGGCGGATGGGCAGCGCGACGCCGGCGGCGATGAGATCATCGGTGAAACGGGAAAACAGAGCGATCTGTTTTTCCGTAAAAGCGGCGCTTTTATCGGTCTGGGAAAGGTGGGAAAAAATGCCTTCCAGTTCGAGATGGGGCATTTCGGAAATGACTTTGATTTCCCCTTTCGCCTCTTCCGTCGGCAGAAAGCCGAGGCGGTGCATGCCGGTATCCAGCAGGATGTGGATCTTCGCCTTCTTTTCCAGCTTGGCGGCGATGTAATCGACGAGACAGGCGGTGGAGAAATGGAAAATGCCGACGGTGAGGTCATATTGAACGGCCTTGACGAGATCCCGCTCTGGGATGCCGCCGAGGACGAGGATCGGCAGTTCGATGCCGTTTTTTCGCAGCTCGATCCCCTCTTCGGCGACGGCGACGGCGAGATAATCGGCGCCTTCCTCGGCCATGATCCGGGCCATGAGGACAGCGCCCATGCCGTAGCCGTTGGCCTTGACGGCGGGACAGATTTTCCGCTCCGGCCCGACCAGGCCGCGGACGAGGCGCAGATTTTGACGGAGCGCTTCGGTATCGTATTCGGCGCGGTTATAAGACATTGGTTTCGGCTCCCTTGAGTTTTTCTTCGTAGTCGGCGAGGACGTGGGGCAGATAATCGACGATATCCCCGGCGTTCAGCCCCATTTCCCCTTTGTCCGCCGCGGCGGCGTCACCGGCGAGGCCGTGGAAATAGACGCCGAGAGCGGCGGCGGTGAGCGCGTCGAGGCCCTGACCGAGAAGGGCACCGATGATCCCGGAAAGGACGTCGCCCATGCCGCCGGTGGCCATGCCCGCGTTGCCGGTGCGGTTGACGAGGAGCTTTCCGCCGGGAGAGGCGATGATGGTGCGGCTGCCCTTTAAGACGACGACGGCGTTGAATTTCGCCGCCGCTTCCCTCGCCGCGGTCATGCGGTTCTCCTGCACTTCCCGGATGCTCCGCCCGAGGATACGGGCCATTTCACCGGGATGGGGCGTCAGGATCAGGGGATGCTGGTTTTTCTTTCTCCCCTCCATCTCACCGAGGGCGATGAGACCGTCGGCATCGAGAACGAGGGGGCTGTTGATGTCTTCCACAAGGCGTTTGACCAGCTCCATGCTTTCCGTCGTCCGGGAAAGGCCCATGCCGAAAACGAGGATCTTGTTGCCGGTCTGCTGTAGGATCGGCTCCGCCGCGGCGACCCCGAGGGAGCCGTCTTCCTGCTCCGGCAGGCGACAGGTCATCGCCTCCAGATTCTGGGAGCGGACGGCGTCGTGCAGGCTCCAGGGCATCATGTACGTGACGAGGCCGGCGCCGGCTTTCAGCGCGCCTTTCCCCGCCAAAATCAGGGAACCGGCCATGTTGGCCGATCCGCCGGCGACAAGGACGTGACCGTAGATCCCCTTATGGGAATCGGCTTTCCGGGGCCGCATTTTCGAAAGCGCCCAAGCTTCGTCGATGACGGCGTCATCTTCTTCCTTTTCCTCGGTAAGAGACGGGGGGAAGGAAATATCGACGACGTGGAGGCGGCCGTTGAGCTCGCCGCCGGGAGCGAGGATGTTGCCGAACTTCGGCAGCGCGAAAGTAACGGTATCATCGGCGCGGACACAGACGGGCCCCGCCGCGCCGCTGTCGGCGTCGACGCCGGAAGGAATATCGAGAGACAGAACGCGGGTGCCGCTTTCGTTGATGATTTCCACGACGTCTTGGGCGAGACCGCGCATCTCCCCTTTAAAGCCGGAACCGAAGAGCGCGTCGACGATGAGATGGGAGGCCATCAGTTTCAGACGGAACAGGGAAAAGTCCCTGGCTTCGTTGAGGAACGTGGAGCGGACACCGATGGCGTCGGCGATTTGCCAGTTCTTTTTCGCCGCCTCGGAAAACTCCTCGGGCGGCGCGACGCAGAAGAGCTCCACCTGAAAGCCCTTGTTGAACAGGTGGCGCGCCAGGACCATGCCGTCGCCGCCGTTGTTGCCCTTTCCGCAGACGACGGCGACGCGGATCTTTTGCCGATCGCCGCCGAAAAAGGACGACGCCAGATCGGCGCCGCGGAGACCGGCGTTTTCCATCAGCACCATCGTGTCAAGGCCGTATTTTTCCATGGCCTCCCGATCCATCTCCCGGGAAGCCTCACCGTTAATCAGTCGCATGACCATCCATCCTTTCCTCCGCGCACAGGCCGACGGCGAACGCCACGGCGTATTCCTCACAGTGCGACAGAGATAAATCAAGTGCATCTATTTTCAGCGAACGGCGCTTCGCTTCCGCTGTTCCGGAAAGCTCGTAAAAGGGCCTTCCGGCGGCGTCGTTCAAAACCGTGATCTCATGAAAAGGGACCCATTCTCCAAAGACCTTGATCAGCGCTTCTTTGGCGCAGAACCGCGCCGCAAGGCTCTGAACGGGGCGCGGCTCCGGGAAGAGCGCGAGTTCCTTTGGGGAATAGACCCGCTTCAAAAAGGCGGGGTTTTTTATATTTTTCTCAATTCTGGCGATTTCGATGATATCCGTACCGACGCGTATCATAAAAAAACCCCTTAATTAGACTTTACATCTCTCTTATTTTACAATATAATTGAAATAATAGCAAATGGAGTTGAAAAAAGAATGAAAAAACTACACGATACACGGATCGGCGGAGATAGGCGATTTCGCCGCGGTTCAGCCTCTCTCGGCGCTCTGAGACGGTGTTTTTTCCCCGTCATCCTGATCTGTCTGTTCCTTTGCGGCTGTCAGAGCGATGACGGCGAGGATTACAACGCGCAGCTGCGGCTGAATATCAACCATATCGACGAAAGCGACAAAGACAAGGATATCCACATCGCCTACCCCGTCTTCGGCGGCATTGACGACAAAGAAGTGGTGACGATCATCAATTCTTCCATCTATAATTTCGTCAATTCCGAATACGAGGAATTCAAAACGGCGCTGATCTCTTCCGACCAGGACGTGCTCGCCAACGGCGTCGCCGATCAGAACAGCGGCGGCGATGAAGACGAGGACGAAGACGATTACAGCGGCGAAGAGGGAGACGAAAACGAGGATGAGGACGAAAGCGAGGATGAGGACGAAAGCGAGGATGAGGACGAAGACAGCGCGAGCGAAGAGGACGGCGAGAACAGCGATGAGACCGACGCCGATGAGAACGGCGGCATCGTTGAGGCCGTTCCGGAAATCTCGATGTCGATGAACTTCAAGATCACCTATAACAAAAACAATTTTCTCTGCGTCGTCCAGATGTACGACAAAGATCTCGGCAACGATCTGAAATTCACCGGTCAGCGCAGCTTCTTCTTCAGCCTGGAGAACGCCACCTATTTATCGCTGGGCGATATCTTCAATTTTGACAGCGGCTTTGCCGATTACGCCAACGAGAAGATCAAAAAACAGCTGGAAAACGGCGTCTATACCACCTACGAGGAAGACAGCGGCTTTACCGGCATCTCCAAAAACTGCAAATTCTATATCGACACGAAGCATCTCTATCTCTTCTATGACGCCCTGGAAATCAGCCCCGACAAGGACGTCATTCCCACTTTCGCTTTCCCCGCCGGGGAAGTGAAAAAGTACGTCAACGAAGGCTACGAAAATCTATTCTGATTCAGTACTCCATACAGCGCCGCGTCCGCGGCGCTTTTTTTATTGAACCGAAAGGCCCTGCTCACCGTGGGAGGCAATGAGACGGGGGCAGAAATCGACGTAATCGGCGCTGGCCAGGAAAAAGCGGATACCGAATTTTTCGCCCTGAACGGCGATGGCGTGGCTTTTATCGTGCAGATGACCGTATACGGCGATCCGCGCGTGATAGCGGAAAAAGAGATCGGTCACTTCGTTCTCTTCCCCGTTCTCACCGATGGGCATAAAGTGGGTCATCACGATGACCGGACGCCCCTCCGCCGCCCGCAGGGACATTTCCAAACGGATCAGCTCCCGTTTGTAAATGGATTCGTCCGCGGCTTTGAAATCCGGCGACGACGGCAGCGTCCACAGCCGGCTGCCGCAGACAGCGAAATCGTCGAAGAGAACAGCGTCGTTCTGAATGACGGCCACGGATTCCGGAAGCCGCTCTCTGACACGGCCCACGCTGTGCCACCAGTAATCGTGATTCCCGCGAACGAGGATCTTTCGCCCCGGCAGCCCGCCGATAAAAGCGAGGTCATACTCGGCTTCGTCCAGCGTCATCGCCCAGGAGATATCGCCGGGCACGAGCACGAGATCGTCCTCGCCCACCGTTTCCCGCCAGGCCCGTTCCATTCGGCGGATGTGATCTTCCCAGCGGCCGCCGAAAACGGCCATGGGCTTTTGCCCCAGAGACGCGACGTCGTTTGTCCGGTCAAAGGGCGCCCCCAAAGAGAGATGAAGATCGGCCAAGGCGTAGATATTCACAAAAGCCCTCCTTTCCACAGGAAAAAAACGCAGATCAGGTTCAGGAGCAAAAAGAGCGGCAGCAAAACGCGGAAAGACAGGTGACGCGTCTTGTGGCGAAAGAGAAACATCCCCAGCAGCGCGCCGGCGGCGCCGCCGATGAAGGCCAGAAAAAACAGGGTTCTTTCCGGGACGCGCCAGCGACGCTGAACGGCGCGGCGCTTATCGGCGAACATCGCGGCGAAAGCGGCAACGTTGATGAAAAGAAGATAAAGAAATAAAAATCGTGTCATAGGAGCCTCGGACACATACTTTTCCGCCGTTAAACGCATACTACACTACAATAACGCCAAGCGAGGGTTCGCGGCGGTTCTGCGCCGCCGCGGAGCCAAAAGCGAAACGGCGTCCAAAAAAGGAGGTTTCACATGAACGTACTGAACAAAATCTTTCTCACGCTGCTCATCATCGGCGGCGTCAACTGGGGGCTCATCGGCCTGTTCCAGCTGGACATCGTCGCCGCCATTTTCGGCGGCATGGCCTCGATTCTGAGCCGCGTTGTCTACACGCTGGTGGGGATTTCCGCCCTCTACTGCATCACGATGCTTTTCTACGACACCAGCGACCATGAGCTCGCCCACGAGAGCTGACCGGCGCACGGCGGCATATAGGAAAAAAAGCCGAGACTCGATGAGTTTCGGCTTTTGTCGTTTCTGTCAGCGGATTTACGCGAGGATCACGGCGACGTCGCCATTCTTCACGAGGGCGGCGTTAGCTTCGTCGGTGTCGATGTGGAAATCGAGTTTCATTTTGTCGCCGACACGGGCGATGACGTCGGCGAAAACGACGGTCTTCTGACCGCGGACGGCGACGGTGAGCATCTGTTTGTCTTTGATGCCCATGGCGGCGGCTTCATCGGTGTGGAAATGAATGTGGAGATGGGCGACGATGCAGCCTTTTTCCAATTCAACTTCGCCTTTGGGGCCAACGAGCTTGCAGCCTTCGGTGCCTTCGAGTTTGCCGGATTCTCTCAGCAGAGCGTTCACGCCGATGGAACGGGCGTCGGTCTGAGCCAATTCAACCTGCGTTTCGGGACGGACAGGGCCTAAGATGCGGACGCCTTTGATGGTGCCTTTGGGGCCGACGACGTCGACTTTTTCTTCGCAGGCGAACTGACCGGGCTGACTTAAATCTTTTTTGTTCGTCAGTTCATAGCCTTCGCCGAACAGCGTTTCCAGATCGGCCTGGCAAACATGGACGTGTTTGTTGGAAATGCCGATGGGGACCTGTTTATCCTTGAAATCTTCAAAATTTAACTCTCTGAGGTTCGCAACATCTACCATTTTTCTTTGTTCTCCTTTCATGAGTCGGATCAAATAACTACGTTTATTTTATCAAAGAGAGCGGGAAATAACAAGTATCCCCGCTCACTTTCGTATGATTTTTTCATAAACTGAACAAAAAACCACCCATTCTTTGATCCGCTGAAGGAAAACGTGGCTGATTACAGCCGCTTTCCAAGCTGATACGCCTGTTCCGGGTAACCGCTCCTTTCCGTCATCTCCGGCGTTCCGCACCCGTAACCCAGCACCATGCCCTCATCCTCAAAACGGATATAGCGGACGAGGGTCTTATAGTGGGCCGTCAGCGCCTCAAAGGTCCAGTCATCCGCGTTCCACGCCACGACAAGCAGCGCCGATTTCAGATGTCTGCGGTTCAGGCTGCTGTTAAAAGCGCAGAAACGATCCACCAGAGCCTTCAGCTGCGCGCTCATTCCGTAATAATAGAGCGGCGTCGCGAAGACCACCATATCCGACCGCAAAAGTTTCCCGCGGATCGCCTCCATATCGTCTTTTTGCGCGCACGGCCCCTCATAGCCGCAGCGGACACATCCGATGCAGGGGTGGAGATCGGCGCGGCACACGTCGATTACTTCGCAGGTATGCCCGGCTTCCTCCGCGCCTCTTTTAAAGGATTCCGCCAAAAGATGCGTGGAGCCTTTTCGGTTCGGGCTCCCCATCAGGATCGTTATCTTCATTTCATACCTCTTTTCTTCCGTTCCCGTTCGCGCCGAGCCGCGCGGGAACGTCATCCGGAAGCGAAGGACCGCCCGCATGGAGCTGTCCTTCGCCTCCCTCTTACCGCAAACCGTTCAGCCAGGCTTCGATTTCCTCATCCGACGCTCCCGCGCCGAACCGCTGACCTTCCAGCCACGTTCCGCTCCCCGCGTTGTCCGCGAGGTTCTTTCCGCTTTGGCCGATGCCGCTGCTGCCCGAGGTGCAGAACGGGATCACGGTAACGCCGTCAAAATCATAGCTTTCCACAAAGGTATCCATGATCCGCGGCTCTTCTCCCCACCAGATCGGGTAACCGATATAGAGGGTCGAATACCCGTCCAGGGAAACGGTTTCGCTCCCGATCTCGGGGCGCGCCGAAGGATCGTTCTGTTCCAGCGTTGTTCGGCTGTTTGAATCGTTCCAGTTCAGATCTTCTTCGGTATACTCCTGTGCCGCCGTGATCTCGCAGAGATCCGCGCCCGTAAAGGCCGCTATCTTTTCGGCGACGCCTTTGGTGGTTCCGGTCGCCGAGAAATACACGACCAGAACGTCACTGCCGGAATCCGCAGGAACGGCGGTATCGCCGTCCCCTGCCGCCGCCGATGAATCATTTGTTTCGGCGGCGCCGTTTTCCGAGGGAGCGGAAGTATTGCCGCCGCAGGCCGAGGCTCCGATGATGAGCAGGAGCGCCGTCAGGATTGGAATTATTCTTTTCATCATTCGCTCCCTTCCTCATAACTTTCCGCCGAATACGGGGAAAAAGCCGTGTTCGCCGTAATCTTTGATGCGCTCCATATGCTTCAATGTTTCCATATCCTCATCCGAGATGACAAAATCCACATCCGCGTTGCTTCTCATGTGATCCGGATTCGCCGTTTTGGGGAGCACGATCATGCCGAGCTGCAGATCGTAGCGGATGCAGAGCCGCGGAACGGAAACGCCGTATTTAGCCGCCATTTCCGTTATCTTCTCGTTTTTCAGCGCCTCGCCGTGGGCGACCGGGGAATAGGCCTCCATCACGATCCCCTTCTCCCGGCAATACGCGATCAGCTCATGGGGCGTATTGGAAATATGACAAAGCACCTGGTTGACCATGGGCTTTATTTCCGCGTGATTCCACAGGTTTTCGATATCTTCTTCCAAAAAATTCGATACGCCGATCGCCCGGAGCTTGCCGGCCTGATAGGCGTCGGTCAGCGCTCTCCACGCTTCCAGGTTGCCCTCAAAGTATCGGTCGTCCGATTGGTTCACCTTCGCCCAGGGCTGCGGACTGTGGATGATCATCATGTCGATGTAATCCAGTCCAAGCGCCCGGAGGGAGCCGTCGATCCCCGCCATCGCGGAATCATAATCTTTGTGCTCCGCCGCGACTTTGGTGGTGACAAAAAGCCGCTCCCGCGCCGTGCCGCACGTCCGGAGGCCTTCGCCGACGCCCGCTTCGTTCATATACGCCTGGGCGGTGTCGATGTGCCGGTAGCCGATTTCCACCGCGGCTCTCACCGCGTCGGCAACCTTTTGATTGTCGATGAGCCATGTGCCGAGAGCGAGCCGGGGAACGGCGACGCCGTTGGCTAAAGTGATCGTATCCTGAAACATTTTAAAAACCTCCGTTTATTTCAGTCTGCCGTAGTCTTCCGCCGACACGGCTTCCAGCCATTCGGTGCTTGTTTCCTCACCGGGAATTTCAAGGGCGAGGTGTGAGAACCATTCGTCCGGCGCGGCGCCGTGCCAGTGTTTGACCTCGGCAGGAATATTGACGACCCTGCCCGGTGTCATTTCGATGGGTTCTTTGCCCCATTCCTGATAAAAACCTCTGCCGCCGACGCAGATCAGCATCTGGCCGCCGCCGCTTTTGGCGCGGTGGATGTGCCAGTTGTTGCGGCAGCCCGGTTCAAAGGTCACGTTGAAGACCGAAACCTGCTCCGCGGAGACCGGCGCGAGGTAGCTTTGGCCGACAAAGAATTCCCCGTAAGGGTTCGGCTCGCCGACGGGGAAGCAGATGGTGTTCTGATACCGGTCTTTTTCCGTCCGCTCCGGAACGTCCTCGTTCCAGACTTCCTTTGCCAGACGGAATACCGCCCAGCCCTTGGGCCA